>CADBYZ010000031.1 GCA_902799075.1 Oscillospiraceae bacterium
CCGACGGAGACCTTCTTGCCGGCCAGCTGCTCAATGGAGGTGATGTCCTTCTTGGCCAGGATCTGCACGTACTCGGGGTAGCAGGAGGCGACGGCGGAGAAGCTGGTGATGGGGGCGGTGCCGTCGAACAGGTCGGTGCCGGTGTAGGCGTAGGACATAACGTCGTTCTGGACGATGGCGATGTCGGCATCGCCGGAAGCCAACATCTGGATGTTGGCCTTGGAAGCGCCGGTGGACTCAACCTTAAGCTTCAGGGTGTCGGCGAGCTTCTCGTTGAGGACGTTGGCGATCACGCCGCTGAAGCCGTAGTAGGTACCGGAGGTACCGCCGGTGGCGTAGTTGAGCTTGGCGGGGCCGGCCGCGGAGACGGCGGGGGCGCACAGCGCAAACACCATCGTGAGCGTAAGCAGCATAACAATCAGTTTTTTCATGTTGAGACCCTCCTATTGTTATTTTCTTTTCTCTCGAAAAATTTTTCAGGCGGGACTTGTTTTACGCCTGTTGTGGTGTTATACTACAACCAAAAGTTGATTTTGACAAGTCCTTTTTTCTTTTTTTGCCGATTTGACAATTTCTCATCGATTCACTTTCAGGATTTTATGTAAATGCGATAAAAGAATCTGTCGGAATTCCCTTATGCTGTCAATTACGGCTGATTCTGGAAAATCGTACCATGCCGCACGGGCGGCGATCACTCTCTTGTTCGGAGACGATATCATGGACTTTGCTCTCTTAAAAAGCTTCATCGCGGTGGCCGAGGAGAAGAGCTTTTCCTCCGCCGCCAAAAATCTGTTCATTTCCCAGCAGACCCTCTCCAAGCAGATCGCCAAGCTGGAGGAGGACCTGGGCACCACGCTCTTCATCCGCTCCCGCCCCCTGGGCCTGACCCCGGACGGCGGGCGGCTGCTGCCCATTGCCAAGGAGATCATTCAGCTCAAGCAGCAGTTCGAGGAGAGTTCGAGCAAAAGCTTCAGCGGCGCGCACTATATTCATTTGGGGATCGAGCACACCATCGCCCGCGCCATCCTGCCCCGCGTCCTGCCAGAGTTCCTGCGCGAGCACCCCGACACCTACATCAAGCTCAGCGAGGAGTCTCCCGACGTGATGCAGAAGTCCATCTCCTATGACGGGGTGGACCTGGTGATCGGCTCTCTCGGCAGCGTGCCGGAGAAATTTGAGGCCATCCCGCTCTGCCGCAAGGAGCATCTGCTGGTGGTGCCGAAGGACATCATGGCCTCCCTTGCGGGGGACAGGCTCCCGGAGCTGGTGGAGAAATTCTCCCGCAGCGCCGACCTGAGCTTCTTTGAGGCCGCGCCCTTCATCAAGATCCCGCGGCAGTCTTCCGGCGGGCGCGCGCTGGGCAGTTACCTCAAATACTATGCCATCTCGCCGCATTTTGTGTGTGAGCTGACCAATATCGAAAACGCCTTCCAGCTTGCAAACTCCGGCATCGGCGTCTTCATCTACGCCCGGGTCTTCTGGGACATGCTCTCCCCCGAGCTCCAGGCAGACTATCTCAAGAATATCTATATTTTCCCCCTCCCCTATCTGCCGGACATTGAGGATGTGTACGCCTACTATAACCGCGACGCGGGCATCAACGGCGTGACACAGGAACTGTTTTCGTCCGTGAAGGCGTTCTTTGAAGAGTACAAGGCAAACCATCCCATTGCTTGACAAACAGGCAAAAGCGGATATAATAATCCCAGCTTAAAACAGGCTCCCTATGGGAGGTATTGGGAATCTGTTAGCGCCGGGACCAAACAAGGGTTGACGAGGTTGACGGTGATCGAAAGATTCGGCGGATGCCGTCACGGCTCACAGTGGGTCGAAAGGGCAGGAGCAAAAAGCAGAATCAACACTGCAACAGAGGCCTGTCTTACACTGAATGACAATTAAGGAGAATCAACATGAGAGTTGTTATTCAGGATAATTACGATAAAATGTGCAAGTGGGCTGCCGACTACATCGCAGCGAAGATCCGCGCACACAAGGAAGACCGCCCCTTCGTGCTGGGTCTGCCCACCGGCTCCAGCCCTATCGGCGTGTACAAGGAGCTTGTACGCATGAATCAGGCGGGTGAGCTCTCGTTTGCCAACGTCGTCACCTTCAACATGGACGAGTATGTGGGCCTGCCCCACGAGCACGACCAGAGCTACTGGTACTTCATGCACGACAATCTCTTCGACCATCTGGTCGATATGAAGCCCGAGAACATCAACATCTTAAACGGCATGGCCGAGGACCCCGAGGCCGAGTGCGCCCGCTACGAGGCGAAGATCGCCTCCTACGGCGGCATTGACCTCTTCATGGGCGGCATCGGTGTGGACGGCCACCTGGCCTTCAACGAGCCCTACACCTCCCTGTCCTCCCGCACGGGGCTCAGAGACCTGACCACGGACACCATCCTTGTTAACTCCCGCTTCTTCGACAACGACCCCTCCAAGGTCCCCACCCGCGCCCTGTCCGTCGGCATCGGCACCGTGACCGATTCCAAGGAAGTCCTGGTGCTCATCAGCGGCCACAACAAGGCCCGCGCCCTGGCCGCCACCGTTGAGGGCGGCGTGAGCCAGAAGTGGACCTGCAGCGCCCTGCAGCTGCACAACGCGGCGATCATCGCCTGCGACGAGGCCGCCTGCGGCGAGCTCACCGTGGACACCTACAAATACTTCCTTGACATTGAGAAGAGCCAGAGACTGTAAAACTTTCCGGGAACTTCTCCCAATATTCAACGTCAATAAGGACAGACCGCATCGCGCGGCCTGTCCTTTCTTTTTTATGAACAGACTGAAAACCCTGTTTTCTCTCTGGTTTTTCCCGGGAATTGGTGTTGAAAAAGTGTCCGGGACGTTATATAATAAACGCCGCTGTCCGGCGAAACAAATGTAGATTACCGAATTTTTGTTCGGAAGGAGAACTGTACATATGAAGAAAATATTTGCGGCCATGCTGCTGCTTGTTATGATGCTGAGCCTCTTTGCCGGGGCCGGCGCCTATGCCGACACCGAGGCGACCGCCCTCTTTGACAGCGGCGACTACGAGGGCGCTTTCCGTATGGCAAGCGCCGCGGACGCAGGCGATCCCTCCGTTGCCGCCCTGCTGGGCAAGGCCTATTACCTCGGCCTCGGCACCGACGTCAACTACGCCAAGGCGCAATCCTATCTGGAGACCGCCTCCAAGGGCGGCTATGCAAGCGCCTCCTACCTGCTGGCAAACGCCTCCGATTTCGGCACCGGTACCCGCATGGACAAGGACGAGGCCGCGCGCCGCTACATCAAATTCGTCGCCGTGGCGGACGAGACGGACCCCGCCTCCTCCGATTACGGCATGTGCATGACGTATCTCGCCGAGTGCTTTGCCAAGGGCCACGGCGTGGAGAAGAAACACGAGCTGGCGCTGGATGCGGCGAACAAGGCATCCGCCGCCGCAAACCTCACGCCCTTTGAGCTGATGAGCCTTGCCAATTTCTACAACAGCCCCGCCCCCAACCAGGTCAGCAACGCCGCCGACCAGACCGGCGAGTATGAGGTGGAGACCGCCCGCAAGGTGGACGCCGCCAAGGCAGAGGAGCTCTATAAGCGCGCCCAGCCCGGCCTGCAGAAGCTCTCCGACGCGGGCAACCTCGCGGCCACGAAGCTGCTCGGCGACCTGTACCTCGACGGCAAGGGCGGCGTGGCCCAGGACTACACCAAGGCGCTGAGCACCTACATGATCGCCGCTGACGAGGACTACGCCCCCGCCCAGGCCCAGGTCGGCTACATCTACCAGAACGCCCTGGGCGTGCCCGCCGACTACGCCAAGGCCATGGAGTGGAACAACCGCGCCGCCATGCAGGGCAACCCCGAGGGCCAGGCCCAGATCGGCTACCTGTACCAGAACGGTCTCGGCGTGACCCAGAATCTGGACGAGGCGGGCCGCTGGTACACCCGTGCCAAGGAGGGCGGCAGCGACTGGGCCGCCGCCATGCTCGAACAGACCGAAGCCACCAACCCACACGCCTCCTTCGAGGCACACGCGTGAGGTGTAAGTCCGCGCAGCGGACTCCTTAACTCCAAACTCCAAACTCCTAACTCCACACTTTTATTGACGCCTTCCCGCCGCTGTGGTAAAATAATGCTATCCTGATCGGACAATTCTACAAGGAGGCAGCAATATGACGTTCAGAACCATGACTGTGAAGGAGTGCTTTGCCAATCCCCAGTGCAAGGCCATCATTGAGGAGCTTGCGCCCCAGATCATGAAGTACCCCATCAAGCTTTTCAACAAGAAAAGCTGCGGTGAGATCTTCGACCTGGTGGTCAGCAAGAAGATCGTCCCCGAGGATGTGGCCAAAGCCATCGAGGAAAAAATCAACGCGATCCTGTAAAAAAATCGCCCCGTTTCCTTTTCGGAAGCGGGGCAGCTTTTTTCAGTATATTTTGGGCTGCAGGGGGCTGTTGCTGGCGGAGATGATATCCTCCCGACTGAGCATGAATCCCTTGATCTCGGCGTAGCTGATGGCCTCCCGGCGGCGGATGGTGAGGTCGTAGTCGGTGGTGCCGTCGCTGTGGCGGGTGACCTTGCTCTCCGACACCTGGGCCTTCCATTCCTTCAGCTTCGCCTCCAGCGCGCTGTTGAAATCATAGCCGTTTTTGACCGTGAACTGCAGCCGGTTTCCGCCGTAGGCGTCCGCGCCGACGGCGACCTTGTGCAGGAAAAACTGGTTGAGGTTCATCAGCACCGTCCCGAATATGCCCACCACGAACATCCCGGCCCCGATGGCAAGGCCGATGCCCGCCGTGAGCCAGATGCCCGCCGCGGTAGTCAGGCCCTTGACGCTGCCGCCGTTTTTGATGATGACGGCGGAGCACAGAAAGCTGATGCCGCTGACCACCTGGGCCGCCACGCGGGCCGAGTCCGCCCCGCGTATGCCGGGGAAGTTGGAGCCGTCCGGGTTCGTGAGATCGGCAAAGCCGTACTTGGAGATGATCATGATGAGGGCTGCGGCAAAGCACACGACGATGTGCGTGCGTACGCCGGCCTCCTTGAAGCGGCGGCTGCGCTCGGCCCCGATGGCGGCGCCGCAGGCACAGGCCACCAGCAGCCGGACACAGAAGTCCAGATTCTGTGCCAGCGAAAACTGGGTGTTGAGATAGTGAGCAAGAGTCATGACGGCCTCCGAAAAAACTGAAAAAGCCGCGGCAACACCCCGGCTCTTTCTGATGATCGTATTATAAGAATAAAAGCGTTTCTTGTCAATTGCCGTACTAAACAAGGAAACGCTTACGTTTTTGCGCAAATTGTCCATTGTCCGGCGGATTTGCCTGTGTTAGAATGCCGTGGCAGAGCTATCTTTTACATGGGAGAACGGAACGGCTTCGATCCTTGCCGTCATTTTTCAATGATTCAGCACAGCGATCGGAGCATCGGCAGACAGTATATGAAGGAACAAAAGCTTTTTCGCCGCTACGGCGTGTCTTTGGCCCTGGCCACGGTCGGGGGCTTTCTGGAGGCCTACACCTACGTCACCCGCGACGGGGTCTTCGCCAACGCCCAGACCGGCAACATCGCCCGCATGGGCCTGAATCTCGCGCAGGGGAACATCCTGCTGACGCTGCGCTATCTGATCCCGGTGATCGCCTTCATGGCGGGGGTGACGCTGTCGCTGCAGCTCAGGCGGCTGCGGCAGGACTGGGAGAGGATCATCCTCCTGCTGGAGATCGCTCTGCTGTTTCTGGTGGGCCTCATCCCGACGGGGAGCCTCAACATGCTCGCCACGGTGACGGTCTCCTTTGTCTGTGCCTTACAGGTGGAGAGCTTTCGCAAATTCGGCGAAAACGCCTTCGCCTCCACCATGTGTACCGGCAATCTGCGCATCGCCACCGAGCACCTGAACCGCTATTTTGCCGATAAAAGCCGCACGGAGCTCAACACGGCGCTCCAGTACTACGGCATCGACCTGGTGTTTGCCTGCGCGGTGCTGGTGGGCTACTGGGTGACAAGTGCCTTCGGCGTGCGTGCCGTGTGGTTTTCGCTCCTGATCCCGGCGGCGCTGCTTGTACTGCTCCGGCGTGAAGAAACGAGGTGAGCCCATGCTGCCGAAGGACCCCATGATTTTACTGAGCTATATCAACACTCATCTGCGGGACGATTACCCGAGCCTCGACGCCCTGTGCGAGGACCTGGACATCCCGCGAGCGGAGCTGGAGGAGAAGCTCTCCGCCGTCGGCTTTGCCTACGACGAGGAGCAGAACCGCTTCCGCTGAAATTACCCAGGCAAAAAACGGAACGCCGACGCGTTCCGTTTTTTGCGTTATGTTGTTTCCTACATGGAGATCGTGGTATTGATCGGGCCGTAGATCAGATCCGGGACCACGGTGACAAGCACCGGGATGAAGGTGATGAGCAGCAGCACGATGAACAGACACAATATGAATGGCCAGACCTCTTTGATAAAGTCTCCGATCCGGCAGCCGGTGATGCCGCAGGTGGTGAACATCATGGAACCGAAGGGGGGCGTGATGCCGCCGATCATGATGTTGACGATGCAGACAAGACCGAAGTGGATGGTATCGACGCCGAGCTTCTGGGCAACGGGCAGCAGCAGGGGCGTTGCGATCATCAGGGCCGCGCCGCCCTCCAGGAACATGCCCATGAACAGAAGCACCAGGTTCACCAGCATCAGGAAGACGTACTTGTTGGTGGTGAGGGTCGTGATGGAGGCCGCGACGATCTTCGGCAGGTTGATGTAGCTCATGTAGTTGCCGAAGGTGGAGGCAGAGACCATGATCAGCACGACGCTGGAGGTGCCGGCAATGGTGTCGAGCAGGATGGGGATAAAATGCTCCTTGAAGCTGAGCTTTTTATACACGAACTTGCCGATGACGAAGCAGTACAGCACTGCCACGGCGCCGCCCTCAGCCGGGGTGAACAGGCCGAAGCGCATGCCGAGGATGATGCCGAACGGGAAGAACAGGCCCCAGAAGGAGATAAACGCCTGCTTGAGCACTTCCTTCATCGGGGGGAACTTGTCGCGCGTGGTGGGATAGTTGCGCTTATGGGCGATGATCGCCACGACGATCATCATGGAAATACTCATCAGAATGCCGGGGACATAGCCCGCGGCGAAGATGCGGCCCAGGGAAGCCTGCGCAATCAGAGAGTAGACGATGAGGTTGACGCCGGGAGGAATGACGGGCGTGGCCGCCGACGAGGACGCCGTGATGGCGGCGGAGAAGGCCTTGCCGTAGCCGCGCTTTTCCATCTCGGGCACCAGCATCTTTGACTGCATGGCGCAGTCGGCGTTGGCGGAGCCGGAGCAGCCGCCCATCAGCATGCTCAGAAGCACGTTGACCTGGGCAAGGCCGCCCTTCATGTGGCCTGTGACGCATTCACAGAAGTCCATCATCTTGTCCGCGATGCCGCCGTAGTTCATGACGGAGCCGGACATGACGAAGAAGGGGATGGCCAGCATGGAGAAGGACTGCGTGGAGTTCATGACCTTCTGCAGAATCGTCCAGGGCTGGACGCCGTTGTTGATGAAGTAGAAGTAGAAGAAGGTCGAGCCGAAGAGGGCATACACGATGGGCATGCCCATAAAGTACAGGATGAAGACCAGGAAAATGGGGATGAGGTTAACAAAGCTCAAGGTCATCAGTAAGCGCCCCCTTCCTGGCTGCCCGCCTCAACGGGGGCCTTGCTCTTGATGATGTGCAGCCTGTCGCGCAGGAAGGCCACAACGGAATAGATCAGCGAAACGCCGAAGCCGAGCGGCACGGCCACGCCGGTGTACCACTTGGGAATGCGCAGGGTGTCGGTGTAGGTGAGCTTCACCTTGCCCCAGGCGAACACCCCGTCCTTGATCGTGAACAGGATACCGCGCTTGAAGATCAGGTTCAGCACGTACTGAGCGCTGATATAGGTCAGCAGCGCCAGAATCAGGATTTCGAGGATTTCCACAATGACCTCGATCACGGTCTTTGTGGGGCCCTTGACGAGGTTCACCACGATATCAACGCCCAGATGGGCATGGCGGCGGTGGGCGTAGGCGCTGCCCATGAACACCGTCCATACGAAGAGCGAAGTCACGACCTCGTCCGTCCACCTGATGGGGTTATTGAGGAAGTAGCGGAAGACCACGTTCACGTTGACCAGGATCACACAGAGGGTCAGCGTGGTTCCGCAGATGATCGCGTCAAGGTTTGAAAATATCAGTTTTGGCGTGATTTTCTTTTTCATAGGCAAAAATCCTTAGGTCATAATACCGGACATGGACTGCCCGTTAAAAACGGGCAGTCCAATGACAGTGTTAGTAATACGATTGCCTGACAGCTTATGCGGCCTTGGAGGCGCGGAAGTTGTTGATGAGGTCAACCAGCTGCTGGTGCAGATCGGGATTGGCGTCGTACTCTTCGACGATCCAGTCATACACGGGGGCGCAGGCTTCGGTGAAGGCATCGATGTCGACTTCGTTCCAGGTAACACCGGCCTCGGTCTTCATCTTCTCGATCTGGACAGCCTCGTCCTCGGCGCAGGAGGTCTGCTCCCACTGGCCGCACTCGAGAGCGCACTCGTCAAGGATGTTGCGCCACTTCTCGGGCATATCCTGATACACGTCCTCAGCCATGAACAGCCAGCGGGTCGCGATGAAGTGGTTGGTCAGGGCGACCTTCTTCACCAGCTCATAGGGAGCACCGGCACCGGCGAGGGTGGAGGTGGAGCCTTCGAAGCCGTCAACAAGGCCGGAGGAGATGGAGGAAAGGCACTCGGTGAAGCTCATGGGGACAGGGGTGGCGCCCAGGCACTCGATGGTCTTGATGAACAGGGACGCGGTGGTGGAGCGCAGCTTCACGCCCTTGAGGTCCTCAGGCTTGGTGATGTCGAGGTTGGTGACGACAGAGCGGTAGCCGAAGGAGTAGTGGGTGTCGAGGATGTGGATGTTCTCCTCGGCCAGGGCTTCCTTGACGCCCTTGACGATGTCGGAGTCCATGACGTAGTTGTACTCTTCGTCGTTGTTGTAGAGCATCGGTCCGACGAGGACGGCGCAGTCACCGACCCAGTCAGCGAAGAGGGAGGGCTCCTCCAGGCCGATCCACTTGTCGCCGTTGACGGCGTGGACGACGGAGTCACGGTAGCAGTCGAGCTCGTTGAGGCCGTGGAAGGTAACCTTCACGTGGCCCTCGGTGCGCTCGGTCACCATTTCGGCGAACTTTTCGGCGGCCTTGTAGTTCCACTCTTTGGGGTTAAAGACGTTGGAGTAGGTCAGCTCGATGTAGTAGTCGTCTGCATCGTCGGCGAAGGCGGCGGGGGTGAAGGCGCACAGTGCCATGACCATCGTCAGCGTCAGAACCAGGGCAAGAATTTTCTTCATGTTCTGAATCTCCTTTTTTATAAATATTTCGTTTTCGGCTGTCCGCTCCTCGTCATTTTTCAGAGAGGGCAAGGTTCGTTCGTCTTTACATTAGCAAAGACGAAGACAGGGCGCCCTGTCTTCCGAAATCAGAAGATTGTGAACAAGCCGTTAAGACAATTGTAACTTACACCATATTGCATGGAAATGTCAATAACAACGCCCTTTTTGCCTTCTTTTTTGGCAGCATTCACAAAAAGCAGCCTCGTTTTTTGGAAAAGATAATACTTTGAAACGCGCGGTTTTCTCTTGACAACCCAAAAAGCATAAACACACCGGCCCTCCCCTTTCGGGGTGAGCCGGTGCGGTGTTCTTTTCGTTTCAGCTCTGCGCCTTGAGCCAGGCCTTCGGCACGCCGGGGAAGTTGCCGATGACGCCCTCCACGCCCCATTCGACCATGGTCTCGAAGATACCCAGATCGTTGACCGTCCAGGTGTTGATGCCGATGCCGTACTCCTTGCAGTTGTCGACATTGGCCTTTGTCAGCAGGTGGCAGTCGGGGTGATAGAAGTCGAAGCCGTACTTGTGGCAGTAGTAGCCCGCAAACTGGAGGTCGTTGTTTTCCACCAGCGCGCCCACCGGGCACTGGGGCAGCAGCTCCTTCATGCGAAGGGCGGACAGGTGGTTGAAGGAGGAGAAGATCACCCGATCCTCAAGCCCGAAGGCCCTGACCATCTCCGCCGTCTTTTCCTCGATCTCCGGGTAGCAGATGATGCTGGTCTTGAGTTCGACGTTGGTGATGAGCTTTGTTCCCTTCACCCAGTCGCAGTATTCCTCCAGCGTGGGGATGCGCTCGGGCGGGCAGGTGCCTCCCTTGATGACGGAGGCGTCCAGCGCTTTGAGTTCTTTAAGCGTGTGATCCCTGACCCAGCCAGTGCCGGTGGTGGTGCGGTCCAGAGTCTCGTCGTGGATGATGACGATCTGCCCGTCCTTACTCAGCTGCACATCCAGCTCGATGCCGTCGGTCCCGGCCTTCTCCGCCTCCCGGAAGGCGAGCATGGTGTTCTCCGGGTATTTCCCGCTGTAGCCGCGGTGCGCGAATACTCTCATGGTTTGTTTCCTCTTATATGTTGATTTTTTATCGGCTCAGTAGATCAGATTCGGCAGCAGCAGCGAGATGCCGGGGATGTAAGTCAGGAGCAGCAGCGAGATGATGAGGGCGAGGATGAAGGGCTGCACCTCCCGGATAAACTCGGACATCTTGCAGTTTGTGATCGACACGCAGGTGAACATCATGGAGCCGAAGGGAGGCGTCAGGCCGCCGATCATGATGTTGACGTTGACGACGATGCCGAAGTGGACAAGGTCGATGCCCGCAGCCTTCACGAGCGGGACCATCAGGGGTGCGAGGATGATGAGCGCGGCGCCGCCCTCGAGGAACATGCCCATGATGAGAAGCGCGACGTTCAGGATCAGCAGCACCAGATACTTGTTGCTGGCGATGCCGCTGACGGCCTTGAGCAGGTTATTGGGGATATTCTCCCAGGTGAGGTAGTAGCCGAAGAGATTGGCCGCCACGATGATGAGCATGACGGTGCAGGTGCCGGCGATGGTCTCCCGGAAGATGATGAGGAAGTGCTCCTTCCTCAGTCCCTTATAGACAAACTTGCCGATCAGGAAGCAGTAGAGGATGCCGACGCCGCCGGCCTCCGTGGGGGTAAAGAGACCCATGCGCATGCCCATGATGATGCCGAGCGGGAAGAACAGGGCCCAGAAGGAATCGAGGGCCTGCTTTGCGATCTGTTTGCCGGTGGCGCGTGCGGTGCGGCTGGGGGCGTAGCCGCGCTTTTTGGCGATGAAGTGTACGGCGACCATCAGAGCGCCCGCCATCAGAAAGCCCGGCAGGTAGCCCGCGGCAAAGAGCTTGCCGACGGATGCGCCCGCAATCAGGCCGTAGACGATAAGATTGATGCCGGGGGGAATGATGGGCGTGATGCAGGAGGAGGCGGCAGTGATGGCGGCGGAGAAGCCCTTGCCGTAGCCGCGCTTTTCCATCTCAGGCACCAGCATCTTGCACTCCATGGCGGCGTCCGCGTTGGCAGAGCCCGAGCAGCCTCCCATCAGCATACTGAGCAATACGTTCATCTGCGCAAGGCCGCCCTCCGTGTGGCCGGTCAGCGCGTCGGCGAAGGCCATGAGCTTGTCGCTCATGCCGGAATAGTTCATGATCGAGCCGGCCATGATGAAGAAGGGAATGGCCAGCAGGGGGAAGGACTGGGTGGCGGTGATGAACTTCTGCAGCAGCAGATAGGTCTTGGACGTGGTGTCCACAAAGCCAAAGTAGTACAGCGTGCCGGCCAGAAGAGCGTAGGCGATGGGGATGCCGGTAAAGTACAGCACCAGGGCGATGATGATGGGAAGATACATGACCATAAAACCTTCACGCCTCCTTTCCCTTGGCTGTCATTTTCTTGACGTCCTCAATGCAGTGGACAAGCGAGTAGATCGCCATGAGGCCAAAGCCGATGAGAAGCGCCGCGTACAGGTAGTTGACGGAGATCTTCATGATGGGCATGGTCTTGGCCTTGGACGAGCGCATGAACAGCACCGCAAGATAGGTGATGTAGCTGTTGAGGGCGAGGATGACGCTGTCGGTCAGCAGGTGCACGACCTCGCGCGCCCTGAGGGGCAGACGCTCCACCAGCAGGTCGACGCCCACATGCTGGCGCGTGCGCAGGCACCAGGCCGCGCCGATGAACACCGTGTACACAAAGCAGCTGGTGGCGAGCTCCTCGCTCCAGGCGATGACGAAGTTGAAGATGTAGCGGGTGAAGACGTTCATGATGACCAGCACCATGGTCACGGCGAACAGGGCTCCCGCAATGTAAGCATCGAGGTTTTTCAGGATGTGCATGCCTCTGTCTTTCAAGCTGAGGGCACCTTCTTTCTGAAAAGGATATAAAATCGGCAGACGCCTGCCGCAGCAAAGCCGCGGCAGGCGGTCTTATGGTATGTTTGCGTTAAGATTTCGTTCAGATCCCGATGCTTCGATCAGGCGGCGTTGGCAGCGTCGTACTCGGCGACCAGGGCCTGGAGCTGGGGAATGAAGTCGGCGGAGACGCCGTCCTCTTTGACCATGCGGTCATACTCGACCTGCATCACGGCGCGGAAGGCGTCCATGTCAACATCGTTGAAGTGGCAGCCCTGCTCCTTCTCGAGCATCTCCATGGTGGACTGGAAGTTGTCGTCGGTGAACTTGGTCAGCTCCGCAGCGCCGGCGGTGAACTCCTCCTGGATGATGTTGCGGTACTCCTCGGGCAGGGAGTTCCACACGTCGATGTTGATGTAGGCGCCGCAGGTGCCGATGAGGTGGTTGGTGAAGGACATCTGCTTGGCGACCTCGGCGGAGCCGTTGGTGGAGTAAGCGTTCATGTTGCCCTCAAGGCCGTCGACAACGCCCTGCTGCACGGCGGAGATGGTCTCGGAGAAGGCCATCGGCACGGGGGTGGCGCCCATGGCGGTGATGAGGTTGATGTACATGGAGGAGTTGGGAACGCGGATCTTCATGCCCTTGACATCCTCGGGGGTGGTGATGACCTTGTTGGTCTGCATGCAGCGAAGGCCGACGTTGAAGTCAAGCGCGAGGACATGGATGCCGTAGTTGTCTTCGATGTCCTGGCACAGGGCCTTGACAAGATCGGACTGGCAGACATAGGAGTACTCCTGGAGATTGGCGTACAGCATCGGGGCGATCAGAGCCTCAAAGTTGATGTTGTAGTCGGCGAGGTAGGAGGGGTCTTCGCAGGCGATCCAGTTGGAGCCGTCGACGACCTGCTGGAGGTTGTCCTTGTAGACGGCGAGCTGGCCGGAGCCGTAGGTCTGGATGTCGACGGCGCCATTGGTGCGCTCACGGATGCGGTCGGCGACCATTTCCATCTCAACGGTGAGCTGCTCGGTGGGGGCAAAGACGTGGCTGAGCTTGAAGGTGTACTTGTCCTCCTTGGCGAAGGCGGACGGGGCAAAGGTGCACAGCGCCATGATCATGGTCAGCGTCAGTACCAGTGCGAGAATTTTCTTCATGTCGGTTCTCCTTTTTATCATATTTTCCGTTTTTGAGTCTGCGATCAACGCGGCTCCAAGACATGATAAGCTTACACCATGCTGTGCAAAAATGTCAATATGAACAAAGATTTAACAGAAGCATTTTGACCTTTTGCACAATTTTGAAACTGCATTTTTGGAGAAGATACGTTCTTGACAGTGGGTTCATTTTTTGCAATTGATGTTTTCTTTTACTTGTGGTATTCTGATATATACATGACCTTAGGAGAGTACGCAGACATGAGAATGAGAAAGAGAGCCAACCTCGACAAGCGCATGGAGCGCTGTGCCGGGTTACTGATAGAAGAGCCGGAAGCCCTGCGCGGCAGGTGGCTGGAAAGCTTCCCCGGCCATGAGCGCCTGTACGTGGAGCTCGGCTGCGGCAAGGGCCGCTTCACCGCCGACACCGCCGAGGCCATCCCCGACACCCTGTACATTGCCGTGGAGAAGGTGCCGGACGCGATGATTCTCGCCATGGAGAAGATCGACCGGCGGGGCATTGAAAACGTGCGCTTCATCGACGCGGACGCAAAGCTTCTGGGCGCCATGTTCGCCCCCGGCGAGTGTGAGCGCATCTACATCAACTTCTGCGACCCCTGGCCCAAGAGCCGGGACGCGAAGCTCCGTCTCACCTCCCCCGCCTTTCTGCGCATCTATGCCGACGTGCTGAAAGCGGGCGGCGAGATCCACTTCAAGACCGACAACACGCCCCTCTTCGATTGGTCGATCGGGCAGTTTGAGGCCGAGGGCTGGCAGCTTTCCGAGGTGACCCATGACCTGCATGGACACGGCCCGGTCGGCGTAATGACCGACTACGAGGCGAAATTTTACGAGCAGGGCATGAAGATCAACCGCCTGGTGGCGGCAAAGACCGCTGACACGAAGACCACCGCCGCAGGCGCGGTGCCGCGGCTGCGCAACGCCTCTCTCACCGACGCGCGCGGCTATGAGGAGAGCCGGGAGGCAAACCGGAGGAGGGAGCCATGAGATTTCTTTCCTGGAACGTAAACGGCCTGCGTGCCGTGCAGAAAAAGGGGTTTGAGGACATCTTTCTCTCCCTGGACGCGGACTTTTTCTGCATCCAGGAGACGAAGCTGCAGGAGGGCCAGATCGACCTCAGCTTCCCCGGATACGAGAGCTACTGGTGCTACGCGGAGAAGAAGGGCTATTCCGGCACCGCGATCTTCACAAAGCACACGCCGCTTTCGGTAAGCTATAACATCGGCGTGGAGGAGCACGGGCACGAGGGCCGCGCCGTCACGCTCGAATATGAGGACTTTTACCTGGTCTGCGTCTATACCCCGAACGCGCAGGACGGGCTCAAGCGCATCGACTACCGCATGCGCTGGGAGGACGATTTCCGCGCCTACCTTTGCGAACTGGACAAAACCAAGCCTGTCATCGTCTGCGGCGACATGAATGTGGCCCATGAGGAGATCGACCTCAAGAATCCCAAGCAGAACGTCGGCAACGCGGGCTTTTCCGACGAGGAGCGCGGGAAGTTTACCGAGCTACTGGCCGCCGGCTTTACCGACAGCTTCCGCTTTCTCTACCCCGACAAAACAGACGCCTACTCCTGGTGGAGCTACCGCATGAAGGCTCGTGAGCGGAACGTGGGCTGGCGCATCGACTACTTTGTCATCTCCGACCGCCTGCGGGAAAAGGTCAAGGACGCCTACATCCTGCCGGAGATCATGGGCTCCGACCACTGCCCGGTGGGGCTGGACATCGCATGGTGAAGATCGGAAGCGTCGAACTCCAAGGAAACCTGACCCTCGGTCCCATGGCGGGGGTGACGGACTTTGCCTTTCGCGGCGTGTGCCATACGCTCGGCGCGGCCCTGACCACGACGGAGATGGTGTCCGCCAAGGCGCTCTGCTACCACGACGAAAAGACGAAGGAGCTTCTGTACATCCCCCCGGACGAGCACCCCAGCGCCGCCCAGATTTTCGGACACGAGCCGGAGGTCATGGCGGAGGCGGCAGTCATGGCGCTGGAGATTTCCGGCGCGGACATGCTGGACATCAACATGGGCTGCCCCGTGGGAAAGATCGTCAAGTCCGGCGACGGCTCGGCGCTCATGAAAACGCCGGAGCTTGCCGCGAAAATCGTCGAGAGCGTCAGGGCGGCGGTCAGGGTCCCGGTGACGGTGAAATTCCGCAAGGGCTGGGACAACGGCAGTGCAAACGCCGTGGAATTTGCAAGGCTCATGGAGGCATCCGGCGCTGTCGCCGTGGCGGTGCACGGCCGCACCCGGGCCCAGATGTACGCGGGCCGGGCCGACTGGGACATCATTCGTGAGGTGCGGAAAGCGGTACAGATCCCGGTGATCGCAAACGGCGATGTGTTCACCCCGGAGGACGCGGCGCACATCCTGCGCTACACGGGCTGTGAGCTTGCGATGATCGGGCGCGGCAGCTTTGGCAATCCCTGGCTCTTTGAGCAGGGCCAGGCCGCGATCGACGGGCGTGAGATCCCGCAACTTCCGCCTCTGAGCGAACGCATCGAGCTTGCGGAAAGCCAGATCGTGACGCTCGCCTCGCGCCTCGGCGAACACCGGGCCTGTATGGAGGCGCGGCACCAGCTGCCCTGGTACCTGCACGGCATCCCCCACTCCGCCGTTTACCGCCAGGAGCTCACGCAGGTGAATACTCTGGAGAACATCCACCGGGTGTGCAAAGGGATCAAGCGAGATTTGAAATAGAGCCGTTTAATAAACTTAAATTCGTTTTTGACGGGGCTTTGCCTCGGCAAAAACACCTTAGGTGAGCAAGGCGAACCCTCGCGCCGTCGTCAAACGGAACTCACTGCATTCCGCTTCCCCGGTTGCGAAGAGCCGGGAAAGCTCCATATCCGTTCCTTCCGTTTTCCTCTCAAAATCAAAGCACAGGCTTTGATTTTGGTAAGGAAGAAGGAGGGAGCAAAACGAAGTTTTCGCAAAGCCTTGCGGAAACGGAGTGCCGCGAGCTTCTTCTGACGCAAGCGCGAGTAATTCAATTGCGAACAGCATTCGCAATTGACCCAAAGGTGGTGAGAGCTTGACAAGAGAACAGGAGGCAATGATCGTCCGCAAGGTTTTGCAGGGCGACGTCAATGCCTTTGAAAAACTGGTGACGGAGTATGAAAGGGCGGTGTACGCCATTGCCCAGCGCATGACCGGCAACGCCGAGGACGCCGCCGACATGACGCAGGAGACCTTCATCAAGGCCTACAACTCTCTCTCCTCCTTCCGCGGCGACAGCAAATTCTCCGTCTGGCTCTACCGCATCGCAAACAATGTCTGCCTGGACTTTCTGCGAAGCCGCAGCCGGAAACCCACCGTCTCCCTCTCGGCCGAGGACGACGACGGGGAGGAGACGCAGCTGGACATTGCCGACGAGAGCCAGTCGCCCGAGCTGCTGCTGGAAAGCGCACTGACGCGGGACGCGGTGCGCCGGGGGCTCGACTCCCTGCCGCCGGATTACAAACAGATCCTCCTGCTGCGGGAGATCCAGGGTCTGAGCTACGAGGAGATCGCCGCGGCGCTGGGCATTGAGAGCGGTACGGTAAAATCCCGGATCTTCCGGGCGAGGAAAAGATTGTGTACATTTTTGATCGAGGACGGGAACATTCCCGAATTTCGATCGTCAGGTAAAGTGAAAGGCGGTGAGAAGCAATGAATTCGTGCACGTATTATCAGGAGCTTATAAGCTCTCTCGTTGACGGCGAGCTGAGCGACGAGGAAAACGAAGTCCTGATGCTGCACCTGAATACTTGCTCCCGCTGCAACGCGATGTATGCGGTCTTTCACGACCTGTCCGATATCCTCTCCGAGGAGCCCGAGCCGCTGCCCGAGGGCCTGCATGAAAACATCATGGCGGGCGTAAGGCGCAGTGAGCTCAAAAAGCGCAACCGCCGCATGCGCAGGGTCGGCCTGCGCACGGCCATGACCGCCGCGGCCTGCGCGGTGCTGGTCCTCGCCGCCGCCGTCACCTTCGACCCCGGCAAGCGTGCCGACAGCGTCAGCATCCGCGCGGAGGAGGCTTCCCAGCTCCGGCCGTCCCCGTCTCCCGCAGCAGGAAGCACCGCTCCGATCGATCACACGCTCCCTGCCGCGACAGCTGTGCCCGTACAGACCCCGGACCCCATGCCCGCCCGGACCCCTGCGCCCGCGCAGACGCCTGTCCCCGTCTACGACACCGGCAGCGATGCTGCGGCATACACCCCCGTTCAGCCCGAGCCATACACCTACAACAACTACGAAAATGACAATTACCAGCCCGCAGCGCCCCTGCCCGTCTGGACGCCGGAGCCGGCACAGCCTGCGGCTCCGATCTGGACGCCCGCGCCAGCCGAAGCCCAGACGCCAGCCCCGGCAGTGACCGAGGCTCCCTTCCATCTGCCCGAGGCATTTCTTCCCCAGGATGCCCCGGCCGCGCCCGAGACCCCTGTGCCCGCCGGCGGCACATTTGTCCCCGAGGCCCCTGTACCCGCCGATGACACATCTGTCCCCGAGGCCGCCGGGAGCACAGCCCCCGAGCTGAACACAGCCTCCGTGACGGCAGAGCCCGCGCAGCAGGGTGTCGAAGACGGCTCTACGCTGGAGATGGACCTGGAGGTGCTGGAGGCCGCGGAGCAGGCATTGGAAAATGCCCCGGCGGAGTTCTCCCTTTTTTCCAATATGATCAGCATGTTCGGCTCCGCGCCCGGCGATCAGGCCATGTTTGACGCCGCACCCGAGCAGCCCCAGCCTGCCGGTGACGAAGGCCCGGCCATTACGCTCAGCAGCATCCCGCTGGAGCCTGCCGAGCCGGCCCCGAAGCCCCCGGTCGAGGAAAGGGTCGAAGTCTACGGCGATGAGGCGCGCATAAAGCTTCTGGCCCTCATCGGCAGCAGCAAGGACGAACTGCCGCAGGAGGCGGAGCTGACGCGGCTGGTGCATGTGACCTTCCATCCCGAGGATGCCTACGGCAGCGAGGAAAAGATGGACATTGCCATCTACGGCGATTTCGTCTACTGTACCCTCTCTCCCGCGGAGGGCGGCACCGTGACCTACCGGGCCGACTGCTCTCTCCGGGAACTGGACAGCTTCCTGGCTGCCTGCGCCGCCGCTCCCGCGCCCTCCGCCGTACCGACGCCGGACCCCTATGCGGCCCCGAGCCCGGTACCCATGGAGGCCCCCGCGGAGACGCCTGCGGAGATATCCGACGCACAGTAAAGCTTTATACCCCACACGCGTCCGTCTTTTTGGACGCGTGTGCTTTTTAAAAGCACCCCGGCAGGCGGGATTCTTCCCGGCGGTGCACTTGATATTTTTTCCACACTATGTTATACTTTATTAAAAAATTATCATCACAGGGGTGTCAAAACAGTGAAGCGAGTCAAGGTGTCCAACAACGTGATCCGCCGTCTGCCGCGCTATCTGCGCAAGCTGGACGAACTGAGCGAAAGCGGTGTCGACAAAATTTCCTCCCGCCAGCTGGGCGAACTGCTGGGGCTCACCTCCTCTCAGGTCCGGCAGGATTTCAACTGCTTCGGTGAATTTGGCCAGCAGGGCTACGGCTACAACGTTGCGGCACTCAGAGCGCAGATTGCAGGCATCATGGGCATGGAGCGCGGCTTTACCGCCATCCTCGTAGGCGTGGGCAACATCGGCCGCGCGCTGATGGAAAACTTCTGCTTTGCCGACTGGGGCGTCAAGCTCGCCGCTGCCTTCGACATCAAGCCCGCCCTCATCGGCACCGAGTTCAACGGCGTGCATATCTATGGCATGGACGAGCTGGAGAGCTATCTCGCCGAACACGATACGGATATTGCAGTACTCACCGTGCCGAAGACCGCCGCCATCCCCGTGACCGAACGCCTCACGAAAAGCGGCATCGACGCCATCTGGAACTTCACGAATGTGGAGCTGACGGAGCCGAACAGCAGCACCATCGTGGAAAATGTCCACTTCTCCGACAGTCTCCTGTCCCTGAGCTACTATGTGGCCGAGCGCCGGGACGAATCCGCGGCGAAGGCGGCCAGGGAAGAAAAATAACGCAAAACCGGACGGGCTGTCTCAAAACAGTTTGAGACAGCCCTTTTTTATGGGAGGCAGCACATGAACATCGACGGCATCATTTTCGATCTCGACGGCACGCTATGGGACTCCTGCCGCGTTGTGTCCGAGAGCTGGGGCGAGACCCTGCGGCGGCGGTACGGCATCGAAAACGGCCCCACGGCGGCGCAGGTCAAGTCCA
The DNA here is from genome assembly GCA_902799075.1 of Oscillospiraceae bacterium. Lineage (GTDB taxonomy): Bacteria > Bacillota > Clostridia > Oscillospirales > Oscillospiraceae > Limivicinus. The sequence goes on from CADBYZ010000031.1 coordinate 19,651, forward strand.
TCATGGGCATGACGGCGGAGGAGATCGCCGACACCCTCTTTACCGGGTACGGGAAAAACTTTCGGGAGATCTGTCTTGCCTGCATCCGCGGGGAAAACGACTACATCGCCGACCACGGCGGGGATGTCTATCCCGGCGTTCCCGAAATGCTGGAGACGCTGTCCGCACGTTTCCCGCTCTTCATCGTCTCCAACTGCCTCGACGGCTATATCGAATGCTTTCTCAAAAGCAGCGGCCTCGGCGCACACTTTCGGGGCTGGGCCTGCGAGGGCTCGACAGGCATGAAAAAGGCGGGGAACATTTCCCTCATCTCTGCCCGCCACGGTATCGCCGCCCCGGTCTATATCGGCGACACCGTCATGGACGAGCGCAGCGCCCGGGAGGCGGGCTGCTTCTTTATCCATGCCGCCTACGGCTTCGGCACGGCCGAGTGCCCGGACGCCGTCGCCGCCGCACCGGCAGAGCTGCCCGCGGTGATCGAAGACTTGGAAGGGGGCGAGGGTCATGCCTGACACCATCGCCGCCGTCGCGACCGGGGCCCAGGTGGCCGCCATTGGGATCCTGCGTCTGTCAGGCCCCAGGTCCCATGAGATCGTGAACACCCTCTTTCGCCCCGCCTCGGGAAAACGGATGCTCGACTATGAGGACCGCAAGCTTGTCTACGGCGGGCTCTATGACGCGGACGGGGCGCTTTTGGACCTGTGCATGTGCACTGTCAGCCACGCGCCGGGGACCTATACCGGTGAGGACACCGCCGAGCTCCAGTGCCACGGCTCCCCTATCCTGCTGCAGACCGCCCTCGCCGAATGCTTTCGTCTCGGCGCGCGCCAGGCCCGGGCCGGGGAGTTTACCAAACGCGCTTTCCTGAACGGCCGCATGGACTTAAGCGCCGCCGAGGCGGTGGCGGACCTCATCGACGCCGAGAGCGCCGAGAGCGCAAAAAACGCCGCCGGGCAGCTGTCCGGCGCCATCACCCGCAAGACCGAGGCCGTCTACGAGCTTCTCACCGACATCAGCGCCCACTACCACGCGGTGCTGGACTACCCGGACGAGGATATCGAGGACTTCCGGCTGGAAAGCTACAAAGCCGATCTGCGCCGGGCGGAGCGGAACCTTGATAAGTTGCTGGGAAGCTTTGAGCGCGGCAGGCTCATGACCGCGGGCATCCCCGCCGCCATCGTGGGCAGGCCCAACGCGGGCAAGAGTTCGCTGTTAAATGCCCCTTGGCTCGCTGCTGCTGCGCCTGACGGACACCGCCGGCATCCGCGACACCGCCGACACGGTGGAGCGCCTGGGCGTGGAGCGCAGCCGCCTTGCCATGGAGCGCGCCGAGCTTGTGATCGACGTGCTCGACGGCAGCGCCGCGCTGTCGGACGAGGACCTGGCTCTGCTGCGTGAGGCGGAGAAGCGCCCGCGCGCCGTGCTGGTGGTGAGCAAATCCGATCTCGGCACGGTGGCGAAGCTTCCCGAGACGAGCCTGCCCGTCGTCGTCCTCTCCGCCCGCACCGGGGAGGGGCTCGATGAGCTTGAAAAGGTGATCCGGGCGCTCTTTCCGATGCCCGCTGTCCCCGCGGGGGAGATCCTCACCAACGCCCGCCAGGCGGAGGCGGTCTCCCGTGCGCTGGAGAGTCTGCGCGCGGCGCTTTCCGCCATGGAGGAGGGGCGCACGCCCGACATCGTCCTCACCGAGAGCGAGACCGCCATGGCGGCGCTGGGGGAGCTCAGCGGCCGGAGCGTGCGCGAGGATGTGACCGACCGCATCTTCCAGCGCTTCTGTGTTGGAAAATAATTGCCAGAGCCACACCGAGCTGGTATAATAGATTTATACGGGAAAAACAAGGGGGGGCACTTACCATGGATCAGGAGAGCAGAGAAAAATTCCGGCTGAGCGCACAGGAGCAGGAGGAGATCGGCGATATCCTCATGTCGGCGCGGGCCGTTTCGCATCAGATGATCGCCCAGGCGCAGGAGAAGATCGACGCGATGCTCCTCAAGGCGCAGGAGAGGGCCGCGCAGATCGAAGACGAGGCCGACGAAAAGGCCGCGGCAAAGCTGCGTGAAGCCGAGGAAAAGGTCACGCAGGCTGCCGGCGAGGCAGAGGAAAAGGCCGCCCGGATCGTCCGCGAGGCGGAGGCAGAGGCCGCCCGGATTACCGGCGAAGCCGGGGAAAAGGCGGCTGAGATCGCCCGCGGAGCCGAGGAAAAGGCATCCCTGATCGCCCGCGAGGCCGAGGAAAAGGTCGGCGAAGCCGAGGCAAAGCTGCGTGAGGCCGGGGAGAAGGCCGCAGAGACTCTCCGTGAAGCGAACGAAACCGCCGCGCAGACCACCCATGAGGCGGAGGCAAAGGCGGATCAGATCATACGGGAGGCGATAGAGAGAGCCGCGCAGATCGCCGACGACGCCAAAGAGCAGGCCGCCGAAGCAGCCGGACAGCTCAGCATCGGCGCGGACGACAGCCCCGACGAGCTGGTGCAGGCGGCCCGGGAAAAGGCGGCCCGCATCGTAGAGGAGGCGGAGGCCGAGGCTTCTCTCATCCACAGCGGCGCCGACAAGCGGGCCGACAAGATCATCAGCGATGCCGAGCAGTACGCCTCCGAGATCAAGAGCGACGCTGAGGCAAAGGCCAACTGGATCCTGCACGGCGCAATGGAGGAGAAGGGACTTACGGAGCTGCCTGCGTTTTCCGAGATGCCGCAAAAGCCGGCGAGCGAGGAGCCCGCGCAGGGCGGAGAGCTTGCCGCCGAGTCCGAAGCCGCCGAGTCCGAAGCGCCCGCCGAGGCCCCGGTCGCCCAGGAGAGCGCGTCTGCCGCCATGTCCGACGAGATGCAGGAGTACGTGGTGCGCTGCGTGGGCGACTGCTTTGCCAAGCTCCGCCAGCGTCAGGAGGAATCCAACGAGTTTCTCAACGAGCAGTGGCGCAACTTCCTCAGCGGTCTGGCCCTGCCCGAGCTGCCCAACCCCGCCCGGAAGAAGGAGACCGTGGGCCAGGAGATCAGCCGCAAGGAGATCCAGGACCGCGTCAGCGCCATCGCAAGGGAGCTCATGGATATCATCGGCGAAGGAACTTGACAAAGCCGAAATTCCTGCTATACTGTGAAATACAATTGAACACCTTATCAAGAGTGGTGGAGGGAACGGCCCTGTGAAGCCCGGCAACCTGCGCATGCAAGGTGCCAAATCCGGCGGTGAGACGAAAGATGAGGCTTGAAAAAAGACTTTTGACGCACCCCGGAATCGGGGTGCGTTTTTATTCGCGTGCAAAACACGGTTTTGCACGCGGGGGAACGCCTCGTTTGGTCGGCGCGAGGCCTCGCAAAGCTCGACTTAGGGACTTTTTGCCGCGGCAAAGCCGCGTCAAAAACGATTTGATTTTCTCTGCCTGCGTATCGTAAATAACAAATGGAGGATATAGAATATGAGCCATTATCTGTTTACATCCGAGTCCGTGACCGAGGGGCATCCCGACAAGATCTGCGACCAGATCTCCGACGCGGTGCTGGACGCGATCCTCGAAAAGGACCCCATGGGCCGCGTGGCCTGCGAGACCCCCCATGGGCCGCGTCGCCTGCGAGACCACCGTTTCCACCGGCCTTGTGCACATCATGGGCGAGATCAGCACCGACTGCTATGTGGACATCGCGAAGATCGCCCGCGGCGTCGTGCAGGACATCGGCTATGACCGCGCCAAGTACGGCTTTGACTGCGAGACCTGCGGCGTCATCCTGAACATCGACGAGCAGTCCGGCGACATCGCCATGGGCGTGGACAAGGCGCTGGAGAACAAGAGCGGCGAGGTGGACGAGCTGCGGCGCGGGCGACCAGGGCATGATGTTCGGCTACGCCTGCGACGAGACCCCGGAGCTTATGCCGCTGCCCATCTCCCTGGCGCACAGGCTGGCAAAGAAGCTCACCGACGTGCGCAAGAGCGGGGAGCTGCCCTATCTCCGTCCCGACGGCAAGACCCAGGTCACCGTGGAGTATGACGAGGATCGCCGCCCCGTACGCGTGGACACCGTGGTCATCTCCACCCAGCACGCCCCGGAGGCGACGCGCGAACAGATCTGCGCGGACATGATCGAGAAGGTGGTCAAAACCACCGTTCCGGCGGAGCTTCTGGATGAGAATACCAAATACTACATCAACCCCACCGGCCGTTTTGTCATCGGCGGGCCGCAGGGCGACTCGGGTCTCACCGGGCGCAAGATCATTGTCGACACCTACGGCGGCAGCGCCCCCCATGGCGGCGGCGCCTTCTCCGGCAAGGATCCGACGAAGGTCGACCGCTCCGCCGCCTATGCCGCCCGCTGGGTGGCGAAGAACGTGGTCGCCGCGGGGCTGGCAAAGCGCTGCCAGGTGCAGCTCGCCTACGCCATCGGCGTGGCTACCCCGGTGAGCGTGCTGGTCGAGACCTTCGGCACCGGCACGGTCTCTGACGCAAAGCTCGGCGAGGCGGTCAGCAAGGTCTTCGACCTGCGCCCCAGCGCCATCATCCGCGATCTCGACCTCAGAAAGCCCATCTACCGCAGGCTCGCCGCCTACGGCCACATGGGGCGCGAGGATCTGGGCGTGAAGTGGGAGAACACCGACCGCGCCGAGGCGCTGAAGGCCGCCGTCGGAGCATAAGGAAACGCCTGTGGAAAACGAACAGCAGATTTATCGCCATGACCACGGCGACGGCGTCGTCCACACGCATGAGCTGGAGCCGGATCACACGCACGAGCACGAACACACCCACAGCCACGAGGGAGACCACATCCATCACCACGACCACGCCCAGACCAAGGCGGTAATCAACCGCCTCGCGCGGGCCATCGGGCATCTGGAATCCGTCAAA
>CADBYZ010000032.1 GCA_902799075.1 Oscillospiraceae bacterium
GCGTTGGTCAGACCCGCCAGCGTGATGACGGCGGTGCCATGCTGATCGTCGTGGAAAATGGGGATATCGCAGCACTCCTTGAGTCTGCGCTCGATTTCAAAGCAGCGGGGCGCGGAGATGTCCTCGAGGTTTACGCCGCCGAAGCTGCCCGCGAGAAGCCGCACGGTGTTCACGATCTCATCCACGTCGTGGCTTCTGACACACAGCGGGATCGCGTCCACATCGCCGAAGGCCTTGAAGAGGACGCACTTGCCCTCCATGACGGGCATGCCCGCCTCGGGGCCGATGTCGCCGAGGCCGAGCACCGCGGTGCCGTCGGTGACAACGGCGACGGTATTCCAGCGGCGCGTGAGCTCATAGCTCTTGTCCACATCCTTCTGGATCTCGAGGCACGGCGCGGCGACGCCGGGGGTATAGGCAAGGCTCAGGGTCTCGGCGGAGTCGACCGCCGCGCGGGGCACGACCTCCAGCTTGCCCTTCCATTCGTAGTGCAGGCGCAGGGATTCTTTCGCGTAATCCATGTTTTTTCTCCTTTATATCATCTGTTCGGGGTGAAATACTTCATCAAAGCGCTCCTGTGTCAGGAAGCCCAGCTTCACGCAGGCTTCCTTCAGGCTGATGTTTTCTTTGAAGGCCAGCTTTGCGGTTTTGGCTGCATTTTCATAGCCGATATAGGGGTTCAGCGCTGTGACCAGCATGAGGGAGTTGTGCAGATTTTGATGCATTTTCTCCCGGTCAGCCCGGATGCCGACGGCACAGTTTGTGTTGAAGGCACGGATGGATTCACTGAGCAGGCGGGTCGACTGCAGGAAATTATAGGCGATGACCGGAAGGAATACGTTCAGCTCAAAGTTGCCCTGAGAGGCGGCAAGACCGACGGCGGTATCGTTGCCCATCACCTGTACCGCCACCATGGTAACCTGCTCGCATTGGGTGGGGTTGACCTTGCCGGGCATGATGGAGCTGCCGGGCTCGTTTGCGGGGATCGTGATCTCCCCGAGACCGCAGCGAGGTCCGGAGGCAAGCCAGCGCACATCGTTTACGATCTTCATCATATCCGCCGCCAGTGCCTTGACCGCACCGTGGGCGAAAACCAGCTCGTCCCGGGAAGAAAGCGCGTGGAACTTGTTGACGGCAGTTACAAAGGGCTTGCCGGTCAGGGCCGCGATCTCCGCCGCCGCTTTTTCCGCAAAGCCCGCCGGGGCGTTCAGTCCCGTACCCACGGCAGTTCCGCCGAGGGCCAGCTCGTACAGCGGCTGCAGGGCGAGGCGAATCATCTCGCAGTCCCGCTCAAGGGATGCACGCCAGCCGCTGATCTCCTGGGAAAAGGCGATGGGTACCGCGTCCTGCAAATGGGTACGCCCGCTCTTGACCACGCCCTCGTGCATGGTTTCAAGCTCCTTGAAGGTTTCGATCAGCTCCTCCGCCGCAGGCAGAAGCCGGTCCTCCAGGCTCAGCACCGCCGCAATGTGCAGGGCTGCCGGGAACGTGTCATTGGACGACTGGCTCATGTTCACGTCGTCGTTCGGGTGGCACAGGCGCTCCCCCGCAAGCTCGTTTGCCCGGTTTGCGATGACCTCGTTTGCGTTCATGTTGGACTGGGTGCCGGAGCCGGTCTGCCACACTACCAGCGGAAAATGATCGTTCAATGTTCCGCTTGCGACTTCGGCGGCAGCCTGTTCGATGCTCCTGCATTTGGCCTCGGTCATCTTCTCGGGCTTGAGCGCGTGGTTTGCCCGCGCCGCCGCCCGTTTGAGAATGCCGAAAGCATAGGTGATCTCCCGCGGCATGGTCTCGATCCCCACGCCGATGGGGAAATTTTCATGGCTGCGCTGGGTCTGTGCGCCCCAGTATTTTTCGGCGGGGACCTTCACCTCGCCCATAGAATCATGTTCGATTCTGTGTTCCATTTGAATCCCTCATTTCTGGTTCAGCATACTGCGCAGATAACGTGCCATCAGGGCAAAGGCGATCTCGTAATCCTCATCGGGATGGACTTTGACGAACACGCTGTGCCAGTCGGTCATCATCGGTCCTGTCTTTGTGACCTTCAGGATAACGTCTTCTTTTTGTGATCTGATTCTGTTTTTGATTTTGGATGATTGTATTGTAACATAGCAGTTCTTTCCTGTCCAATGATGAATCATAATCGCATTATTTCTTTGGCAATACCTCATTATGCGGTATTGCCTTTTTTGACCATCGCAGTTTGCGCGCTGAATTACAGTTTTCTTCTCTGCATCACAGGTTTTCCCTCGATGTTCATGGGCAACAGGCTGAGAGCAAGGGCAGGAGCCGCGGCTCCTGCCCTCGTTTGCTTGTACACTATAAAGCTTCGGTATTATCCGTGTTCGATGTTGTTTTTCTCAAGCCACGCGGTCACGTTTGCCGACAGGCCGCTGCCGCCGGAGTAGTGGACGGAGAGGCCATCGCCCATGTTCGCGTCCGGCGCGAGCTTGGCGATCGCCGTCAGGCTCTGGCCGAAGCGCCCGGCGGGGATGAGGACGAAGCCGTCGTTCAGCTCCGCAGGCGCTGCGTTCTGCAAGACGGGCTCCGGGGTATAGGCCGTCTCGGCGGGCTGGGCCTCGGGGATCGTCCAGGCCGTGTCGAAGTCCAGATCGTTGTCACCGGGAAAGGCGGCGTTGAGCACAAGGCCGAGCACCGCAGCCGCGGCGATGCTTCCGAGGATCAGGGCCGGTTTCTTCTTCCGCTTCATGCACAAAACGGCAAGCTCCGCCCCGAGAAAAACCCAGGTACTGAGCATCAGGGCGTTTTCCAGAAAGACCAGCCAGAATGCCTTTTCGTAGTCCAGAAAGGCAAAGGGCACGCGGAAGAAGAGGTAGTTCGGCATCCCGTTTCTGAGAAACAGCCAGAGGCCGATCCCGGCGATCACCGCGCCGAGGGCGGTCAGGATCGTGCGCGCCTTGTCCTTCATTCTGCCGAGCATGAGCGGTATGTGCAGACCCAGGTGAAGGCCCATGAGAACACAGCTCCAATGGCTCATGGCAAGGTGCGTCGGGCGCACAAAGATGAGGCCCCGCGCCCAATAGAGGAAGGGCACGGCGTACTCGCTCATGGACATGCCGCAGAAGGCCGTCACCAGCATGGACGCCAAAAGCAGGAGATTGACCGCCGTGGTCAAGCTGCGGTAGGCGTTGTACCTGCCCTTGAAAAGCGCCGCGTACCAGCGCCGGTTGAGGATTTGGTGGACGATCACGGTCACGGTCATGAGGATGCCGGTCCACTCGTGCTTCTCTTCCCCCGTGACCTGATAACTCATCAGGCACAGCAGGAGGACGAGCATACAGACATCCACGAGCTTGCGCAGGCCGTCCCGTTTAATGCTCTGCATGCTGCTTATTTGTGGCTGTCGATCCAGCTCTGCAGCTCGCTGTCGGACACGCCGGAGCTCAAGCGCGTGGAAGTGAGGAAGGTGCCGGTGCCGGCCTGCTCGCCCAGGGTCTCCCCGGTGCGGCCCGCGCCGCTGCCGCCGGAGGTGCAGAACGGAATGACGGTGATGCCGGTAAAGTCATGGCTTTCCACAAAGGTGCTCATGATGCGCGGAGCCTGTCCCCACCAGATGGGGTAACCGAGATAGAGGGTGGTGACACCGTCAAGAGAGATGTCGCTTGCGATCTCCGGACGTGCGTCGGGGGTATTCTGCTCCACAGTGGCGCGGGTCGAGCGGTCATTGTAATTAAGATCCTCCGCCGTGTAGGGCTGGGCCGGGACGAGGTCCATGAGCTCTGCGCCGGTGAGTGCCGCGATCTTCTCTGCGATGCCCTTTGTGGTGCCGGTGCAGGAGAAGACGACGACCAGGCTCTTGTTTTCCTGTGCGGGCTCTGCGGGAGTCTCCGCTGCTGCCTGTGCGGGAGCAGTCTCGGGAGTCGCCGCGGGTGCCGGGGTGGCTGCCGGGGCCTGCGTCTGGGCCGGGGTGGACTGCGCTTGCGCCGGGGTATTGCCGCAGCCCGCGGAAACAAGCGCGAGGACGAGGATCAAAAATAACACGATCAGGTTCTTGATTTTCATGGTATGAGTCACTCCTTACAGTTTGCTGTAATCCTCTTCGGAAACCGCTTCCAGCCATTCGGTGGAGGCTTCTTCCCCGCTTACCTCGACGGCAAGGTGCGAAAACCAGCTGTTGGAGGCTGCGCCGTGCCAGTGCTTGACATTGGCGGGGATGTTGACGACGGTGCCCGGCGTCATTTCAACGGGCTCCTTGCCCCACTCCTGATACCAGCCTCGGCCGCCCACGCAGATGAGCATCTGACCGCCTCCGGCGCTTGCGTGATGGATGTGCCAGTTGTTGCGGCAGCCGGGCTCAAAGGTCACGTTGAAGACCGGTACCTGCGTTGCGGAAACGGGGGCCAGATAGCTCTGTCCCACAAAAAACTGCCCGTAGGGGTTTGCCTCTCCGATGGGGAAGAAGATCGTGTTCTGGTAAGCATCCTTTTCCGTCTGCGCGGGCTCTTCCTCGCTCCAGATCTCCTTGGCCTGGCGGAACACCGCCCAGCCCTTCGGCCAGCCCACATACATGGTGGCATGGGTGATGATGGCGGCGATCTCTTCTTTTGTAACGCCGTTGTTCTTTGCGTTCTGCAGATGATAGCCGAGGGACGAATCCGTGATCCCCGACGCCATCAGGGACACGACGGTGATGATGCACTTGGTCTTTACGTCAAGCGCTTCCGCATTCCAAACCTCGCCGAACAGCACATCGTCGTTGAGGCGGGCAAACATCGGCGCAAACTCGCCGAGCTGCGCGCGGCCTGCGGTCTGTGTGATCTTCTTGCTCATATTCTACTCCTTCTTATCGTTTCACAAAATCCATGCAGTTTTATGCATCCAGGTCGATCAGATTGTAGGTCCTGCTGCCAAGGCCGATCTCGGCGGCGTATTCCAGCGTGTGCAGACCATCACGGGACTCTACACGGCGGACAAGGGACTCGTTCCCCTCCGCCTGCCACACGAGGTCTATGCATGCCTGGTCCAGCGCCACCGGGTCGGTGGAGGCGAGGATGCCGATGTCGTGGATATCCGGCTCGGCGGGGTTGCCGTCACAGTCGCAGTCCACGGAAAGGCGGTTCATCACATTGATATAGACGATATGCTCCGGGCCCACATGGTCGCGCACGGCGGTCACCATCTCGCCCAGGGCCTCCAGCCAGGCGTCCTGATCGCTGTGCATGATGCTGCCGCTGGTACGGGTCCCGGCGGAGTGGACATAGACCTTTCCGCTGGGCGAGGACATGCCGATAGCGACATTCTTGATCGCGCCGCCGAAGCCCGCCATGGCATGGCCCTTGAAGTGGGACAGGATCAGCCAGTCGGAATAGTTCTCCGCGTGGCTGCCGACGATGGCGTACTCCAGACGTTTGCCGCCGGTCACGGGCCACTGCACCTCGCCCTCTTCGTCCATGAGGTCGAAGTCTGCAAAGGAAGTGAAGCCGTGGTCCGCTGCCACCTGCTTATGCAGCGCGGAGCTTGCGCGGGAGCCGCCGTAGGCAGTGTTGCACTCGACGATCGTACCGCCGATGGACTGCACCAGCGGGCCGATCAGATCACTGCGGAGATAATTGCTGGCGGGCGGTTCCCCGGTGGAGACCTTGACAGCCAGCTCTCCGGTGGGCGTCCAGTTCAGCGCGTCATACACGCGCTGCAAACCTTCGGGTGAAATGTCGGCAGTAAAATAGACCGTGGGCGCGTCTTCTTCCGCTGACGCCGCCTGTACGGACAGCGCAAGCACAAGAGACAGCACCAGCAGCAAAGCGAAAAGTTTTTTCATGCCTGGTTCCTCCTTTTGTTTGTTATCGGATTTCATCCTTTGATGATACTATAATCGTATTTGAGGGAGCTTTGCTTCCTCAAATACACTCTGAGCCGAGCATGTGAGGCCTCGCGCCGACCAAACGCGGCGTATCACGCTTCGCCGCGTGCGATAAGCGCGAGTATCTCAATTGCGAACCTTGTTCGCAATTGATCTTAGTTCATCTTCATGCAGGCGCCGAGGATATCGCCGGTCTCCAGATACTCATAAGTCGGGAACTGGAACAGCACAGGTTTGAATTTGCGGTAGTCGATTTTGTTCTTTTCGGTCAGGATGTCCTCTTCCACGTAGGTCCCGGTGATGCGGCAGATGAAGTTGTCAAAGCCCTGGAGATCATAGATATCCTCGACCTCGCACTCCATGGTGACCTTGGCTTCATCGATCATCGGTGCGCCCTTCTCGCCGAGGGTGTATGCAAAGGCTTCGGACTTGTCTGTCTTGTTTCCGCTGACGCAGCCCATTTTATCCGCGTCCTTGAGCCAGGAGGCGTCCACCACGTTGACGGAGACGGCCTTGTTTTCCCGGATGCCCTTGTTGGTATAGTGTGCCTTGACCATGGAGAGCATCAGATGACTGTGCGCCATGATGCCCGCGTGGGCCACCAATGTCCAGTTCGGCTTTCCGTCCACCATCGCGCCGACCACGATCACCGGTGCCGGATACAGTGCAAGCTGTGCTCCCGTATTCTTTTTCATTGTGATACTCCCTTTCCGCAATTATAATGACACTATGTCAAAACATAGTATAACAGTGTTCTGACATCGTGTCAACTATATTTTCAATATCAAAAAACCTTTATGGCAAGACCACATAATGCGGCAAGAGCAGATTCCGAGAAAAATCAGGTTCTGATGATGGCGCTTTTTCGCAGATGTACTTTGTGTACCTCAAGAAAAAGTGACGAAATCAGCGCGTGATTATTCCGGAAGATGCCGCAGGCGTATTGTGCGGTGTTGCCTTATCTGTAAAATTCAATGGCAGGAGCTGACCGAGAGGTCATAATAGTCTCCACAGCCGAAGGGGCTGCAGCGTCAATTTGCTGCAGCCCCTTTACTGAATTATTATCTTTATGTGATACTTGCCGCCTGGATCTGCCCGGCAGGACCGCCGCATATACCTTGCCGGGATAGCTCCAGTCCCCCTCAGGCCGATCCTGTCCGGACTTGACCGTGCAGGCAACCAGCCAGTTGACACCGTTTCGGGTGAGGATATCGAAGCGGTGGACATGCGGCAGCGGCGTCAGACAGCGTATGTCCCAGCGGTTGTTCCCCTCCGGTGTCACGATCACGAGCTCGGCATCCAGAGAATCATCCGGCGAGTAGAACTTCGCCGTGGATAAAAGCTGCCCGTCCGTACCCGGCACCTGTACCATGGTCATGACGCCGCCGGGCCCGGTCCAAAGCACATCCTTGAGCATCCCGTCCTGATCGAAGAGGCAGCACGGGTCTGACTTTTCCGATGCAACCAGAAAGTGCGGATTCCCTTGATAGTCGAGCCGGGCGATGGCATAGCACTTGTTGAGTCTCGCGAGAACTGTCTTTCTGACCCTCATGTCCTCCCCCTTTTCAGCGGCTCATTTCCACGCCGGAAAGCTCCCAGCAGCGTGTGAGAAATTCCCGCGCGATGCGCTCCTTATGCCAGAGATTGTCCCCCTTGTGTCCGAGCACTTCGACGGAAACCCAGAAACGGCGCACGCCCGCTGGTTTGTCGAATGAGGCTGCGCGGCGAATGATCTCCGCGCCGACTTCCGGTGTCAGGAAGCCCTCAGTCTTCCAGTCGGGCGCCTCAGCCGGGTCCATGTGCAGGTCGCCAAAGCAGGGGTGGGTCGGGTCGTCGATGCAGTCGCACAGATGGATCTGGCTCAGGTACGGCGCCGCCATGTCCAGCGTGTTGAAAATTCCCAGCCCGCCGAGCTGCTCGTGCGAGCTGTCCCAGTGCAGGAAGAGATTGGGGTGGGCCCTGTGCAGAGGTTTGAACCACGGCACTACCTCGTCCATAGGGCCGATCAGCGCCTTCTTATGGGCATAGCGGTCCAGCGGCTCGATGCTGCAGTTCATCCCCAGAAGCGCCGTATAGTCCGCGATGCGCGCCAGCGTATCCGCCTGGACGGCCATCGCCTCGTCATGAAATTCATCGCCGGGATAGGGCCCGCTCGGCACGCCGAAAGTCATATAGCCGCACTCGGCGGCAAGGTCGGCCTGCATTTTCAGATAGCGGATCGTCTCCGCCCGGCGCCGGTCGCTCAGGTCGCAAAGGGACATTTTCCGCTCGTTGAGATAAGGGGCGGCATAGGTGACTGCCGTCAGATCGTTGTCACGGAGAATGCGGCGCACAGTGTCCCGGTGCTCCTTTGTGGGGAAAGTAGGCAGCTCCACACTGCGGTAGAAGTCCATTTCCGCGATCTTCCGCAGGACCTCGATCAGGCGTTTTTCATCGTGCAGATATGGCATGAACATTTCCAGGATATGCGCGGAGGGGTAGAGCTTCTGCGGCATATGGTATTCCTCCCGTCTGTCAGGTCTTTTGGCAGTCGATGATGATTTTGCACAGATTCGTGCCGTCGATCATCATCTGGATGGCCTTATCGATATCGCGCAGGGTCAGGCGGTCCGTGACCATGCGGTCAAGGCCGAGGGTACGCCAGTTGTCCTCCAGGAAGCGGACGCCGTTTTCAAAGTCCTCCTGGGAGTAGAGTCGATTGCCGATCAGCGTGATCTCCTTGAAGGAAACCTTGCCGATAATGAATTGGTATGCGTCACCGGACAGGCCGAGGGACAGCATCTTTCCTCCGCAGCGGGTCAGGTCCGGCATCTGCAGGACGGCCGACGCCGCGCCCGAGGTGTCATAGACAATGTCAAAGCCGCCGCCTCCCGTGACCTTGCGCATAAGATCCATAGCGTCCGTCTCGGAGGGATTGATGGTCTCGATGCCCATGGACTCCACGAACTGACGGCGCGGCTCGTTGATTTCGGAGATGATGACGCGCCCGGCGCCGAAAGCCTTGGCAAAGATGGCGATATAGAGGCCGACAGTGGCACCGCCGGAGATGAATATCTTGTCGCCCGGCTGAATCTGGCTGCGGAGCATGACATGGTAACCGACGGCAAAGGGCTCGCCCAGGATGGCGACTTCATCGGGGATATCGTCGTCCAGAGCGCAGAGCTTGTCCACGCCGACCTTGGTGTACTCCGCGAAGCCGCCGTCGACATGGATGCCGAGCAGCTTGAGGTTTTCGCACACATGGCCGAGGCCGCGGCGGCAGGCCGCACAGTGTCCGCAGGAAATGACCGGGTTCATCAGCACCCGCTGCCCCACTTTAAATGGGCCGTCATAGCCTTCGGGGAGAGAGACGATATTGCCGAGAATCTCATGGCACAAAACGGTCGGCAACGTGGCTGTCATGTGCTTGCCGCGATAGACCGTCATATCCGAGCCGCACACACCGCCGTAGCGGACCTTGATAAGTGCCTCATGCTCATTCGGTACAGGCATGGGGATATCGCAAAGCTCGAGATCAAACCAGTTTTTCAAAACTGCCGCTTTCATTATAATCTTCCTTTCAGGTTTTATTATGTCTTCCGGTGTTTTCCGGAGTGTTTACGATCCAGACGCCGAGGCAGACCAGCACCATTGCAAGGGCACAGCGCGGGACGTTCAGGATCTTCCCCTCTCCCAGCAGCAGCGCCGACAAAACGACGCCGAATACCGGGTTCAGGAAAGAGAAAACCATGATGCGCGATACCGGGTGTCGCTGCAGCAGCAGGGACCAGAGGGTATACGCGACAGCGGAGACAAGCCCCAGGTACAGCATCAGCGGCCAGGCTTTGGGTGAAGCCGCGTGCAGCCTTCCGCCGGCTGCATACGCGACAAGCGTCATCAGCAGACCACCGACGAGAAATTGCCACCCGCTGAGCACAACAGGGTCCTCTCTCGCGGAAAAGCGCTTGATCAGCACAGACGAGCAGCCGTAGGAGGCTGCGGCCAGAACAAGAAAGCCCTCACCGTCCAGGCGTACACCGCTTATCTGCCGTCCGTTCATGCTCACCACGATCACACCCGCAAAGCCGATCAAGCAGCCGAGCAGCTTTCGCGCCGTCAGCTTCTCCTGCCGGAAGACAAGCGCGGCAATCAAGAGGGCAAAGAAGGTGCTGGTGGGAGAGATAATAGAGCCTTTGAAGCCCGGCGCATGGGACAGACCGATATAGAAAAAGGTATACTGGATCACCGTCTGCATCATGGCAAGCGTGAGGATCATGCCGCCGGAGCCGCGCTTCGGCAGGAGAAAACGGCCGCGCAGCAGACTTCCGATCAAAATAGTCAGGATGCCCGCCAGCGTGAAACGCACCCCGGCGAAAAGGATCTGGCTCATGGTGTCACTCTCGGCAATGGCGAAATACTGATAGCCGAGCTTGATGCATGGCGCGGCACTGCCCCAGAGCAGATTGGCCGCGATCGCGGCAGTCAGGATACCGGGGACGGTGGAAAGGAAATCGGGTTTCGCTGCGCTGGGCTTCATACTGTTGCTCCTGAATGATATATACTATTCACTGATTAAGACCCCCAAATCCTTCCGGTCATAAATACGCTGCTCTATGCTGACATATAACATTCCTGTACCTGTCTTTCTATTGTATCAGGATTTGAATATCCGTCAATGTCCAAAAATGATTTCTGTCATGCCTCAGACTGATCTTATGTATTCTGTACAGCTCCATAAAAAAAATGGAAGCCCGTTGGACAAATCCGCAGGGCTTCCGAAGGAAGAAAAAGGGGTTTACTTCTTGTTGCGGTAGTAGTTGATGAGGCAGCCGTCGGTGATGATCTGACGCTCGGGGTCGGTCAGCGCGCCGACGGAGCAGTGGAATTCGGTGACCGTACCGTCGGGCTTGACCGCGTAGGCGGTGATATCGTCGTTCTTCTCGAGGATCGCCTTGCGGAGGCCGGGAACGAAAATGTAATCGCCCAAGGCGAAGACCTCGGGGTTTTGCACGAGGAATGGCGTCATGCCCCAGTTGATGCAGTTGGAGCGGTAGCGCTTGGTGGCGTACTGTTTGGCAAAGTTCGCGCTCGCGCCCATGACGCGCTGGCAGGAGGCCGCCTGCTCACGGGCAGAGCCGTCGCCCGGCATGTTGGCAAAGATTGTGGAGCCCACATCCGTGCCCTCGGGATCGACCTTGAGCCCGGCCTTTTCGAGGGCGGCGTACACGGTCTTGATCTCGTCGGAGAGGCCCTTCCCCGCCCTGCGGTCGCGGTCCGCCTGACGCAGAACCTTGGAACGGGAGACATACTGGGGATCACGGCGGCTGAGGGCAAACTCGGACAGTCTCTCGGGGTTGGAGCGGTAGGAGCTTGTCTCACCGGAGGGGATCAGCTCGTCCGTGGTGGTGACGGGGTCGGTGATGTAGGAGCAGACCTTCACCAGCAGATCGTCCGTCAGGGCGGGCATCTCAGGCCAGTCCTTGATATTCGGGCCGAACTTGAGCTCGTGCTCAGGCTCGGGCTTGCCCCAGCCGTTGTAAACGCGCTTGGCGTAGACACCGGCGTCGTACTCGTAAACGGGCGTGCTGTACTCCACATCGAGGTCGGTTGCAGCGGTCAGCTTGCCGCCGTTGGCAGCGGTCGCGGCGATGGAGCGCGCGTCCATAAGGGCTACTGCGCTGATCTGGCCCTCGCCGGGCTTGGAGCCCTCGCGGTTCGGGAAGTTGCGGGTGGTGTGGCGGATGGAGAACTCGCCGTTTGCAGGCGTGTCGCCCGCACCGAAGCAGGGGCCGCAGAAGCACTCGCGGATGATGGCACCCGCGGAGACCAGATCGAAGATGCGCCCGGTCTTGACAAGGCAGGAGAAGGCGGGCATGGAGCCGGGATAGATGTTCAGCGAGAAGGCGCCGTTGCCGCTGCTCTTGCCGCGCAGGATGTCGGCGGCTGCGCAAATGTTGTCGAAGGTGCCGCCGGAGCAGCCCGCGATCTCGCCCTGCTCGACCCAGATGCCGCCGTCGTGGTACTTGGACATGAGATCCATGGTCACGCCCTTGAGCTGCTTGTTGGCCTGCTCCTGCACGGCGTGGAGGATGTCCTTCGCGTTTTCCTGGAGCTCATGGATGGTGTAGGTGTTGGACGGGTGCATGGGCATGGCGATGGTGCACTCCACCGTGGAGAGATCGACATACACGCAGCCGTCGTAGTAGGCGATCTCGGCGGGGTCGAGCTTCTTGTAGGCTTCCGGTCTGCCGTGGGTGACAAAGTAGCCCTGGGTCTTCTCGTCCGTGACCCAGATGGAGGACCAGCAGGTGGTCTCGGTGGTCATGACATCGATGGCGTTGCGGTACTCGATGGGGAGATTCGCAATGCCGGGGCCGACGAATTCCATGGCCTTGTTCTTCACGTAGCCATTCTTATACACCGCGCCGATGATGGAGAGCGCCACGTCCTGCGGACCGACGCCGAGACGGGGTGCGCCGGTGAGGTAGATGGCAATGACGCCGGGGTAAGCAAAGTCGTAGGTGCGCCCCAGGAGCTGCTTTGCAAGCTCGCCGCCGCCCTCGCCGATTGCCATGGTGCCGAGGGCGCCGTAGCGGGTGTGAGAGTCGGAGCCGAGGATCATGCGCCCGCAGCCGGACATGGTCTCGCGGTTGTAGGAGTGGATGTTCGCCATGTTCGTCGGGACGTAAATGCCGCCGTATTTGTGGGCAGCACTCAGCGCGAACTTGTGGTCGTCCTCGTTGATAGTGCCGCCGACAGCACACAGGGAGTTGTGGCAGTTTGTGAGCACGTAAGGCAGCGGGAACTCCGTCATGCCGGAGGCGCGGGCGGTCTGGATAATGCCGACGTAGGTGATGTCGTGGGATGTCATGGAGTCGAACTTCAAGCGAAGCTGCTCCATGTCGTCAGACTGGTTATGGGCCTTGATGATATTATAGGCCATGGTGCCCTTCTTGGCTTCGGCTTTGTTGGCTTCCTTGCCGGTGAGGGCTTTGACTTTTTCGGATTCGCTTTCGGGGACGATCTCGGCGCCGTTTACCAGGTACACGCCGCCGTCATAGAGCTTGACCATGATGATTTCCTCCTTCTATCAGTTAAGCAAGATTAAAGTACCATAGCAACAATGAAGTTGTAGATTGCCGCGCAGCCGACACTGATGGGCACCGCCACGAAGAGCAGACGGTTGAAGAGGGCGTTGCGCTCCTCATCATTGCCGTAGGAGCCGAGGATCAGGCTGCCGCCGGAAGAGAAGGGGCTGATGGCGCTGCTCTGTGCGCCGAGGATGGTGCATGCAAAGAGGGTGATTGGGTTGAGTCCGGTTGCCACGGCGATGCCGGGAATCAGCGGGAAAAGGGCCGGAGCAACGACACCGGTGGTGGAGCTGAAGAAGCTCATGAACGCGCCTATGAAGCTGAAGGCAATGGGCACAAGGAAGGTGGGCACGTTGTTGCCTATCCAGTGGGAGACAGCCTCGATGGTGCCGGCTTTGACCGCAACGCCGATGAGCATGCCGGCGCCCGCGATCATGAGGATGGTATTCCAGGGAACCTTTGCGATGGTCTCCTTCTGGGGAGCCAGGTTCAGCAGCAGACCGATAACGGTGAATACGAAGGCGACGAGGCCCACGTCGATCTTGCCGGCGATGTTGGAGATAGCTTTGACATTGGGAAGCATGAGCTTGAGCACGGGGAAGATGAGCACGACGACCATCATGATGATCATGAGGCGCAGGGTGGTCTTCTGCTTAGGATCGTAAGGCTCGGGCTTTTTGAAGGTGATGCCCTTGCCGATGTTGCGGTTGGACTTGAATCCGAAGCGGAAAATAGCGATCAAAATCAGGGAGAAGACGACGGCGAGAACAAAGACCTTCATCTCAGGTCCGAAGGTATCGGCAAGTGCAAGCTCAGGTGTACCCTCATAGGCAGTATCCATCAGGCCGCGGAACACGACGCCCAGCGCCGCCGTGGGGAAGTTGCCGCCGGCGAGCGCGCCGCAGTTGATGGCGACCGCGCCGGTGAGCTTGTCCATCTTTGATTCCTCGCAGATAGCCATGGTGATGGGGGCGAGGAAGGCCAGGACGGTGAAGTAAGCAGCGCCCATGACGGAGAGGATGACCGCCACAAAGAACAGGGCGAAGGGCAGAAGGCCCGGGAAGCTGCGGCAGGCATAGAGCAAACTGCCGGAGAGCTTTTCGAGGGTACCGTTGATGGCGGCAAAGTTATAAAACAGTAAAACGGAAATGATCACGAACATGGTGCTGGTCGGCCACATGGCGATCAGCTCCTTGGGCTTGAGACCCAGCATGAAACATCCGATGATGTACGCAAACGCGATGCAGAAGAAGCCGGTATTGATTTTCGTCTTGTAGCCGAGAACGACGGCCGCGGCAATCGCCGCAATAATCAGAACGCCAAGCATGTCTTTATCCTCCCCTTTATTTCTCTTTCAGATTCAGAAGCCCCATCTGAATGGTATGCGTCATGTAACGCAGCTGCTCTTCCGGGATACCGTGATCGGCCATGTACTGCATGTACTGCTCGTAGGCGATCTCCCAGTTGGGATTCTCGGTCTGGCCGCCGTCGGTGCTGATCATGACGTTTTTATAGCCGACGGTCTTGATGACCTCCAGATTTTCGGGGAGATTGGACTTGTACTTGCCGCCGCCCATGTTCTGGGCAAAGCAGCGCTCGAGCAGCACGTCGTAGTCCTTGACGATACGGAGCTGATCGGCGACGCTCATATCGACGATCCACCACTCGGGGTGCGTTACAACGATTTTTTTCAGGCCCATGGCACGGGCGGCTTCCACGACGATGAAGCACTCCTCCGGGGAGACATGGCCGGTGCCGAGCACCACGTCAAAATCCTTGACGAGCTGGAACACGTCCTTGAGCTCCGGGACGATCTTGCCGTCGCGCACACAGGCGACGCCCGCCGAGGGGTCCTTTCCCATCTTCGCCAGATGGTTGCAGGCGGAAGCGGTAGGCAGCCACACGACCTTGCCGCCGAGCTTGAGTCCGCTTTCCACAGCGGCGGGGTTGATGCCGCCCATCTGGCGGTTAAGCGTGATGCTGCCGAACATCTGGAAATCATTGTCGCCCCCGTGGACGATCTGGTTGTGGCGGTTGCAGAGGTAGGCGCGGTCCACCGTGGTGCCCTGGTGGGTCTTGATAACGATGGCACGGGCGCCGACACGGATTCCCGCCTCCATCAGTTCAAAGTCGTCATAGGCGCGCACGCGGATATCGGGGTTTGAGTGGACGTGCATGTCGATGACACCCTGCATGGATACTTTTGGCATAGTGTACTCCTTTCCTATTTGTTCCGATTTGCTTGTCTTTTGGCTGACTATATTTTATAATAAGGGGCAAAAGATGCGCAACGCAGATTTCTTAATGCGATGTATCGGAAAAACAAATAGCGGGAGGAAAAGCGGAATGGATCTGAAAGACTTTCAATATCTCATCACGCTTGCCGATGAGGGCAGTGTTTCCAAGGCGGCTGACAAACTGTATATGTCGCAGTCGAGTCTGAGTCAGGCTCTGCAGCTGTATGAGAGTGAGCTCGGCGTCAAGCTCTTTCTCCGTACCTCAAAAGGCATCCATCCCACGGCAAACGGCGAGGTTTTCATCGGCCATCTGCGGCAGATCTGCCGAAAGTTTTGAAGGAGTTTTCCGCAAAGTACCCGGAGGTACATGTGGATGTCGTGGAAGAACACAGCTTAAGGCTGGAAGAGCTTTTGCTGGAGGGCAAGCTGGATGTGGCGGTGATCGCGCTCCCGGCGGCAAAGCTCAAGAACGAAGCGAGTCTCTTGACAAAGGACGAGGTGTTCCTTGTCGCGCCGAAAGGCCACGCGCTGCGTGAGTCTGCCCATACAGCGCCCGACGGCAGCCGCTGGGTACGCTTGAAGGAGGCGGCGCAATATCCCTTTGTTCTAAGCGGGCAGAGTACCATTCTTGGCAATATAAGCCGGAATCTGCTGCAAAAGGAGAAGGTCAAATATACAGCCGAGCATGATGACATTTCGGCCGCCATGGCAGTATCCATGGCAAAGGCCGGGATCGGGCTTGCTTTCACCTACGCCTCCTGCCTTGATCCCGATGATCATTTGGAGACATTTCGGATTGGCGAAAAAGGTATATATCTGAATCTCGGCGTTGCGCTGCCTTCGAGGGAGTATCACTCTTTGGCGGCAAAAGCGTTGCTCGAGATTGTGTGTGAGGTATACCGGCAGGAGAGCTGAGGCAGCGCTGCAGCGGTTTTCGTTCGACTGTATTTCATTTTTATTTTTAAGAATAATTTGTATGGAAATGGTGCGCGGTCTATGGTATAATGATGCAGTCAATAAAATTCTGCGTTCATCCCGTTGTGACGGATGTGCAGAAAATTTGTATTGAATGGCAAGATCATTTCAGACCACAATTCAAGGACAAAGAAGGGAGTATCGAAAATGAAGAAAACAATCGCGATGATCCTGATGCTCTGCCTGGTGCAGGCTGCTCTGTGTGCCGGTGCATTTGCAGACGGCGGCTATCAGATCAAGGCCGTCGATCCCGACGGCAATCCCGTTCAGGGTGTCATGGTGCAGTTCTGCTCCGACGACCAGTGCCTGATGGGCAAGACCGGCGAAGACGGCATCGCCGCCTTTGACATGCCCGCCGGCAGCTACACGGTCCACCTGCTCAAGGTTCCCGCCGGTTATGAAAAGGACACGACCGAGTATCCCGTCCCCGCGGCCCCGGATCTCGTGGTCCTCACCGTCCGACCCGAGGGTGCCGCAGCAGCCGAAAGTGAAGCAGCCGAGGCCGAGGCCGAAGTGATCGACGTGCCCCAGCTCGGTCTGCACTTTGAGACGCCCGAGGCTCTGCGCAATCTGAAAGGCCAGATTTCTCTCGATTATGATTTTGCCGATGAAGGCCTGCTGATCATCCCCGTGTCGTACCTCGCCGTTTCCAAGGCCGACAACGACGCCTACAACGCCTACTACAAAAAGGCCATCGAAGCCTACACCAACGGCAAGGAGCCCGATGCCGATCCCGATCACCCCTCCTGGCTGAGCGGTTATGATGATTCCCCGCTTTACAATATTTATGTTATCAACGGCGGCCGCGGCGAGAAGGAACTGCTCGAGCTGCTTCAGAAGAATTACGGCCTCGGTGAAGAAACACTCACCGCCCTCACCGAGATCGGCTCGGACGGTGACTGCCGCTTCTTCTATAGTCAGTACTCCGGGGAAATTGCCTCCCTGGACGAGTACAAGCCTGTCATCGGCGAGTTCTATGACGAGTTTGAAACGCTCCTGAAGGACCCGGCGCCCTATCTCTCCGGCCTGAAGCTTTCGGCTCCCGAATGGCCCAAGGTCAAGAAGGTCGGCGAAACCCTCTCCTTCAAGACCAGCGATCTTGAAGGCAATGACATTGACAGCGCAGAGCTCTTCTCCAAGGCCAAGGTCACCGTGGTCAACTGCTGGGCGACCTGGTGCGGCCCCTGCAAGGGTGAGCTGCCCGAGCTCGGCGAGATGGCCAAGGAGCTCGAGGCCCAGGGCTGCCAGCTTGTCGGCCTGTGCACCGACGCGATGGATGACGAAACCGTCGCAACCGCAAAGCAGCTCCTGAGCGACGCGAACGCTGCCTACCTGAACCTGCGCTGCACCGATGAGATCACAGACGATCTCTCCCTCATGGCCTGGCCCACCACCTACTTCGTGGACAGCGAAGGCAAGCTGCTGGCCGCTCCCTTCGAGGGTGCCTCCCCCGAGACCTACCGCACAATGCTGGCCGATTGCCTGGCTCAGCTTGGTTAATCCCGAATAACGCTGCAAGGGCAGGAGCCGCGGCTCCTGCCCTTGTGTTTTTTTGTTCTGATACTTTTGTTTTGAATCTGATACCGCCTGCTCTCCGATCTTAGGATAAGTCCGGCTCTTACGGATTGGTCCGGAGATATTCGTCCAGGATCATTTGCGTTTTCAGGGAATCTTCATGCAGAAGGACTCCCTTCTCTTCCAGCAGCGTCGTCATCTGCTCCCGCAGGGCCGACGCGGCGGCAAGCCCTGTTACCTTGAACGACAATTCTGTGATATATCCGTCTCTCATCGGGAAGATGTCGACATCGGCTTCCGTCCCTTCCCAGCTGCCCTTGAGCCGCCTGTATTGCAGCGGCCCAGCCTTCTGGGCCTGCTTGAGCATGGAAGCGCCCAAATGATCCCTTCCCCAGTTCCGCTCTTCGTCAGGCATCGTTCTTTGAAAGAAGTCGATGGCGTCGGCTGTGCTGAACTGTGACAGGCTGTGGTAATTCTTATACTTTCCGGATGCCTCCGTCACAACGCTCAAGGTCACTTTGGAAAAGCCCCAGTCGATCTGCGCGGAATAGGCCGTGTCGGAAATGGTAAAGCCGTCTGCTTTCGCCTGCGCGAGCGCTGTGCGGATTGCCTCTGCGTCCACTCCGGAAAGTGAATAGCGTTTTTTGTAGGAACACTCGATCTTTTTCTTGTTTTCCTTCCAACGGATCCGATTTGTCCAGCCTTCGTTCAGAAAGTCGTGCCCATAGGTTTCGAGGTAAATGGCGTCGATCGACCGATAATCCGTCCCGGCGCCGATCAGCGCACGGAAATCATCGGTCAGCAAATGCTCCTCTGTAAGCACCTTATCGGAATCCAGCAGAAATTTGATCTCGAAATCCACCTGACTCTCGTCCAGCGCATAAGCAGAAAACGGGACAGAAAAACACAGGCAGAAAAACAGCAGGATAAAAGCCATTGTACGCCTTTGTCTTTGTGCGGCAGAGCCGTGCAGCATGTAAGATTCCCCCTTTAACTATTCCTCTTATTGTATCAGGATTTGAATTTCCGTCAATGATGAAAATAGTTCTCACAGGCGTGATTGATCATCTCCGGTGCTTTCCGCGCTTTCACCGGGAAAAGCTCCCGCCCGCCGGTAAACAAGCCGGTGAGTGGGAGCTTTCTTTCTCTTTTATTGCAGATAGTTTTTCACATTCAGGGTCTCGCCCGTGCGCTGTTCCTCTTCCATAACGCCGGGGACAAATTCGGTAACATAGGCTTCTCCCGAAACCGGGTCGATGTAGTAGCGGTTCAGCGCCCCGGTGTACGAGCGGAACACGACCACGATCTGATTCTCGTCACTCGAGGAGAGGTCCCAATAAACCGGCGCGTCCCCTGCGTTCGCGCTGTTGGCCAGCTCCGGATTGGCGGCAAGGCAGTAATTTCTGATCGCGGAAACCGCCTGTTCGTCCGTAATTCTGCTTTCACCTGGACCTGCAATGACTGAGAAGGTGTTCATAAAACGGCTGATCTGCATGCTGTAAAATTCGGAATCCGTAATGTAGCAATGCGAAATGGCCACGCGGCAGCCGTCGGGCGCCGGGAACACATACACCGACTGCAGGTGCTCGGCCATCTGGTTGGTGCCCTTGATGACAGATGCCTCGATGTGAATGCAATTGCCTGCCTTGTCAAGCGTAATGGGTTCGGGCTTGCTCTCATACTCGTTTGAAAGCCGGTCGGCAATGAACGCGGCCACCGTCTCGGCATCCTCCGCATGGGATGTCACCTCGAGATAGTTCTCGGGCTGTTCGGGGTCGTCATAAGCGGAGATGAAGCGCTCACGATCCGGCTCGCTGCGCCGCACGAATCTTTCATAGTCGTAGTCCATCTCGAAGCCGAGCGCGTCGTTTCGGATGTGCTCGTACCTGATGGTCTCCTCCATGCCCTGGAACGTCATGGTGCCTTCAAAGCGCTCGCCGTTCTGACGCTCGATAACGGGCGGCTGAACCGGGGGCGGGGTGGGTCCGGGCGTACTCACCGGCTCCGTGGGTGCGGGCGTGGTCACGGGCGCGGGACTGGGTTCGGCAGGCGCAGGCGTGCTCACAGGTTCGGCCGTCGGCTCCGCCGGCTTTGCGGGCTGGCCGATTTTGCCGCAGCCGCAGAGCAGCACTGCCAGCAACACAAGTATGAGTGCCAGGGATATCGTTGAAACGTGTTTTCTCCTGAACATTGTTTCATTTCCTCCAACAATCTGATGATGCAGAGATTATATTCTTTTCTCGAGAGAATGGCAAGTGCCTCGGAGCGGGTTCCACGCAGGGAAAACGCGTTTACTTTGCGTACCCGGTTGCAAAATCGACCACGTTGCGCAGCTCTTCCCCCGCGAGATAGGCGGCGAGGTTGCCCGCCGCGATATCGACAATGCGCTCGAAGGTCTCCGGCAGGTGGAAGAAGCCCGAGATGTGCGGCGTGATGACGAGGTTTTCCAGGCCCCAGAGAGGGCTCTCGGCGGGGAGCGGTTCTGTCTCGACAACATCGATGGCCGCAGCGCTGATTTTATGCTCCCTGAGTGCGCGGCAGAGCACCTCGGACGAGACGGCATTGCCGCGCCCGCAGTTGACGAAGACGGCGCTGTCCTTCATTCTGTCAAAGCGCTCGTCCGTATACAGGTAGCGGGTCTCGGCGGTGTTCGGCAGCACCGACATGACGACATCCGCGCGCGGCAGGACACTGTCGATGTCCTGCGTCAGCACGAGCTCGTCCACGTATTCCGGGCAGGCGCCGCCGCGTCGCTTGACGCCGATCACATGCGCGCCCATCGCCTTGACCATGCGCGCATAGGCCCGGCCGATGTCCCCGAGCCCGACCACCACGACGGTGCTGTCGGAAAGGGACGTGACGGTGCCGCGGTCGCTCCAGTGATTCTTCAGCTGTTCGTCCCGGTACAGGTGCAGCTTTTTGATCAGCATCAGCGTCAGGGCAAAGGCGTGCTCCGAAACCGCCTTGCTATAGGCGCCGGTGGCGTTGGTGAGCACGGTTTTCGCAGCGAGTACGCCCGGCACGATATAGGGGTCTACCCCGGCGGAGGCGGTCTGCAGCCACTCGAGGTTCTCCGAGGCCCGGAGCATGTCCGGTTTCGGCTGGCCGATAATGACGTTTGCCGCCTGTATCTGCTCAAGGCTCACCTCGTCGGGCCTGCTGTACGTAAAGTGGCAGCCCGCACCCGCCGCCTCCAGCTTCTCTCTGTGCCTGGCCTCTGTGGGCAGCAGAACGAGTATATTCTTTTTCATATTCGCGCACTCCTTTTTTACGTTTTTGCCTGACTCTATTGTAGCAGGTTTTCCGCGCCCGTCAATGTTCTTTGTCCGCGTTTGGCGAAAAAAGGCCCCTGAAGCCGGGGCCTCAGGGGGTTGGATTATAAGACAACATGGATCACGCCGTAGGTGATAAGGGTCATGATGGCGGCGGCAATGCAGACGCCGATGAGGATGACTGGGACCGCCTTGGCGGTGCGGATGTTCAGGAGCGCCGCAATCAGCGCGCCCGTCCAGGCGCCGGTACCGGGCAGCGGGATCGCCACAAAGAGCAGCAGGCCCCAGTGCCCGTATTTCTCTACGGTCTCACCCTTGAGATGGGCGCGGTTCTCAAGCTTCGTGACCAGTGCGTTCATGCGGGGCATGTGCTTGCGCATCCAGGCGAAGATACGCTTGATATAGACGATGATGAACGGCACCGGGAACATATTGCCCAACAGCGCAGCCATCAGAGCAAGCGGATATTCCAGGCCCTGGGCAATACCGAAGGGCAGGCCCACGCGAAGCTCTCCGACGGGCAGCATGGATATAAAAAAAGTTGCGCACATTTTCCCGACAACCGTGCCGGTCAACCAGTCTATCATACAGTTACTCCGTGTTTTTGCAAAGAATCCTGTTTATTGTAGCACACCCGCGCCGGGGGTTCAAGAGTATTATGTGTTAAGCAGTGCCGCCGCCGCGGAGCCGGGCAGTGTGGTCTCCGAGCCGACATGCAGTTCGCAGGCGATGCCGCGCTTTTCCGTGCCGTAGAGCTGCAGCAGGCGCTCAAGCTCGGGACGGTAGCAGCGGCCCTTCTGTACCAGGGAGCCCTCCGCCAGCATGCAGACCGGTTTTTCCCGTCCGCCGCCGATGAGCTCCGCCAGGGCCAGGAGGTTGACGCACATGCATCTGGCTGAGCGATGGAACAGGGCAAGGCTCAGCGTCTGGGCAAAGCTGTGGTCCTCCTCAGTCCCGCCGAGCATCTCAAAGCCCTCGCCGCAGGCCCAGGCGTCAATGACCGCCGAGTCGAACACCGGCAGGGAGCGCACCTTTTCGGCGCACTCGCCGCTCAGAAGGCCCTCGTCGGCAGCGGCGTTCAGCATCAGGTGGCAAATCTCGCCCAGGTACACACCTGCGGTCAGCTTTTCAAAATGCTTCTGGCCGGGGTTGTGGCTCTCGGCGTCCAGCATTTTGTCAAATTCGCCGCCCTTTATACCGTCGTACTTTCCGGACTCCAGGTTGATGATCATGCCCTTGTCCCCTTCGAGCCCCAGCTTGCCGATGGCGGAGACGGGCAGGGAAACGCAGGTGTTGGTGCCGGTGCCGCTGACCTGGCCGATGAAGCCCGCATACTTGGACTTGTCAAGCCCCGCCGCCATGCCCAGCAGCACCGCCACGGTGTCGTTGAGGATGACGATCTTTTTCCCGGTGATGCCGCGGCGCTCCAGTTCCGCGATCAGGGAC
The DNA here is from genome assembly GCA_902799075.1 of Oscillospiraceae bacterium. GTDB lineage: Bacteria > Bacillota > Clostridia > Oscillospirales > Oscillospiraceae > Limivicinus. The sequence goes on from CADBYZ010000032.1 coordinate 22,343, forward strand.
GCGCCGATCAGCTGTCCCTCGCAGCCGTTGACCACGACCTCCTTGTCAATGGTAATGACACGGCCGTCCCGCTCAGGGGTGATGGTCGCGGCATAGGAGAAGCAGAAGCCGATGACGTCAGCCCGGTCCATGAGCGGCTCAATGGCGTCGGCGGTGAAACGGATAAACTCCTCCCAGGTGCAGGGGACCTCGGTGCCGGGCATGTGGCGCTTGATCATGTCCGTGACCGTGCAGCCGCCGGACTGGAAACGGACAAGAGCGCTGCGGAAGTTGGTGCCGCCCGCGTCGATCACAGCGGCCTGCATACCGGCCGTCAGCTCCCCGTCGTTGGAGAGGTAGGTGGGGATCATGTCCATGGAGCACGCCTCACCCGCAAGGCCGCTCTTCATCTCGGCAAGCATTCTGTAGATGCACACATCGGGATCAATGCTCTCGGGGTTCATGCCGTGTCTCGTCAGAAATTTGAGGGCTTTCTCGTTGGTCGTCATAGCTGCTTTTCCTTTCATTGGAAGACCGGCGGGTCGGTTCCGCCGGTCTTATTTATTTATACTTTAGTTCTTGGTCTCTTTGACGGATTCCATCAGGCCTGCCGCAAGACCCGCCACGCTCTGGATCTCGCTCGGGATAATGATCTTGGTGGCCTGTCCGTTGGCGGCGCTGGAGAAGGCCTCCATGGCCTTGAGCTTGATCACCGCGTCGGAGGGCGCAGCCTCGTTGATGAGGCGGATGCCTTCGGCGGTCGCGGTCTGGACCTTGAGGATGGCCTCGGCCTGGCCTTCGGCCTCGAGGATCTGCTGCTGCTTCTTGGCGTCGGCCCGCAGGATGGCGGATTCCTTTTCGCCCTCGGCCTCCAGGATGGCGGCGCGCTTTTCGCCCTCGGCCCGGAGGATGGATTCACGGCGCTCGCGCTCGGCCTTCATCTGCTTCTCCATGGCGTTCTGGATCTCTTTGGGCGGCAGGATGTTCTTGAGCTCCACGCGGTTGACCTTGATGCCCCAGGGGTCGGTGGCTTCGTCCAGAATGGAGCGCATCTTGGAGTTGATGATGTCGCGGCTTGTCAGGCACTGGTCCAGCTCCAGGTCGCCGATGATATTACGCAGCGTAGTGGCGGAGAGGTTTTCGATGGCGAGCATGGGCTGCTCGATGCCGTAGGTGTAAAGACGCGGATCGGTGATCTGGAAATAGACGACGGTGTCGATCTGCATGGTGACGTTGTCCTTCGTAATGACGGGCTGGGGCGGGAAGTCCGCCACCTGCTCCTTGAGAGAGACCACCTTGGCAATACGCTCCACAAAGGGGAGCTTGAAGTGGATGCCCACGTTCCAGGTCGTCTTATACGCGCCCAGAAACTCAATGACATAGGCCCGCGCCTGCTGGACGATACGGATGCAGCGCACGGCGATGAAAACGGCCACAAGAACGACGATGCCCAAAACAATCATACTGGTATTCATGCGTGTACCTCCTCAGTTTCACGTTTTTCTTCCACAATCAGCTTGACGCCCTCAATGCGTACCGCGCGCAGGACGGTGCCCTTCTCGGCCCTGCCCTCGGGGGAGGTCATGCGGGCGGTCCAGATTTTGCCGCCCACGCTCACGGCACCCGTGCCGCGGACGTTGTCGATGGTCTCTGTCACCACGCAGTCCTTTCCGATGGCCATGTCGGCATTGGTGGGCACGGCGCGGCCGTTTACGTACTTCTTCGCAAGCGGTCGCGTGAGCAGAAGGCTCACCACCGAGACCAGGAAAAACCACACAAGCTGCAGCCACAAGGGCGCGCCCAGCATGGAGGATATCATGGCCGCCAGCGCCCCCAGGGCAAACCAGATGGACACAAGTCCCGGCGCCAGTGCCTCCACGATCAGCAGCACGATCATCGCCCCGAGCCACAGCGCGGTCATGCTCACAGAAAAAACAGCTGTCATGATAGCTTCTCCTTTCCGCATAACTCTTTTTATCCAACATTGATTATAATATGCCTCGATAAAAACCGCAAGTGGGATTGTGTGGCATATTCTCAAATTTCAATATTCTTAACAAAGTTTCTCTTTACTTTTTCAATGTAAAGATGTAAAGTATAATTACCAAATGCTTACATGAATTGGATGATAATATTATTGGAGGATGAAATGAACAAACTATCCCGTAAACCCCGTAATGAGAAGATGTACGAGGCGATCCTCTCCCTGAAGACCATGGACGAGTGCATGCGCTTCTTCGACGATCTGTGCACGGTGTCTGAACTGATGGCCATGGAGCAGCGCTATCAGGTTGCCGCCTGCCTCAACGAGGGGATGATCTATAACGACATTCTGGCCCAGACCGGCGCTTCCAGCGCCACCATCAGCCGCGTCAACCGGTCCCTCCAGTACGGCAAGGGTGGCTATGCGGTGGTATTCGAGCGCCTGCAGGAGAAGGACAAGTGAGCTGTTACGACGCCCTCGCCCCCTGGTACGACAGTCTGACCGGGGATGTGCCCTACGGCGCCATCGCGGATTTTTATGAGTCGGTTTTTTCCGCTGACGGCGGCGAGTTCCGCCTGCTGCTGGATCTGTGCTGCGGTACGGGCTCCATGACCTGGGAGCTTGCCGGGCGCGGTTATGAGATGATCGCGGCGGACCGCTCGGTGGATATGCTGATGCAGGCGCAGTCCAAGCAGGGGCCCTGCCGGGTACAGCCCCTGTTTCTCTGCCAGGCGGCGGAGGAGCTGGATCTTTACGGCACGGTGGACGCGGCGGTCTGCTGTCTCGACGGCTTCAACTACATCTCCGCCGAAAAGCTGGCGGAGGTGTTTCGCCGTCTGCATCTCTTCATCCGGCCCGGAGGGCTGCTGCTGTTTGACATCCGCACGCCGGAATTTCTGCGCTCTCTGGACGGGCAGATCTTTGTCGACGAGAAGGAGGATGTTCTGTGTCTGTGGCGTGCCGACTTTGACGAGACATTGAGCGCGCTGGTCTACGGCATGGATCTCTTCACGAAGCGCGGAAGGCTCTGGGAGCGGAGCGAAGAGGAGCACATTGAATATGCCCACACCCCCGAAACGCTTTGTGCCCTGCTGGAGCAGGCAGGCTTTGACAGCGTGCGCCCGCGCAGCGACGGCCCCCAGGGTGAGGCCGGAAGACTCTATATCATAGCAAGAAGGAACAAAAATGGATAAAATCATCAGAACAACCGCAGCCGACGGTTTTATTAAAATGGCCGTGATCACAGCAAGAGATACCGTAGAACGGGCACGGCAGATCCACAGCCTCTCCCCCACCGCCTGCGCCGCCCTGGGGAGGACGCTGTGCGGCGCCTCCCTGCTGGGTCAGGCGATGAAGGAGGAGAAGGCCAGCCTTACCGTCCGCATAAATGGCGGCGGGCCGATGGGCAGCGTGGTAGCGGTATCGGACCATGAGGGCAATGTGCGCGGCTATGTGGAAAATCCGCGCTGCGATCTGCCGCTGCGCCTGGACGGCAAGCTGGACGTGGGCGGCGCGGTGGGCCGTGACGGTATGCTGACCGTGAGCCGCGATCTCGGCATGCGTGAACCCTACATCGGCTCGGTGGAGCTTGTCAGCGGCGAAATAGCCGAGGACCTGACCGCCTACCTGACCGAGAGTGAGCAGGTGCCTTCCGCCTGCGCGCTGGGTGTGCTGGTGAACATCGACCGCACGATCCTCGCCGCGGGCGGCTTTATCGTACAGCTCATGCCCGGTGCGGACGAGGAGCTCATCGGCAGGCTGGAGGAGAATATCTTCATGATGGACCAGCTCACCACCATTTTGAACGAGGATGGAGCGGAGGCGCTGTTCAATCAGGTGCTCAAGGGCTTTGACTGGCATACCGTGGGTGAGTATCCGGTGGAGTACCGCTGCTATTGCAGTCGGGAGCGGGTGGAGCAGGCTCTGACTGTCATTGACCCGAGCGAGCTTCAGGAGATCATCGACGACGGAAAGGATATCTCCGTCTCCTGTCAGTTCTGCGACAGGGAGTACACCTTCAGTCCGGCGGAGCTGATACAATTAAAAGCCTCAGCGACGAAAACGGATGCGGTTTGATGCCGCATCCGTTTTTCATATGAGGTTATTTCTTGAACAGCACATAATCGCTGTTGAAGGGGTAAGCCTGGACATCCTGATCAAAGCCCTGCTCCGGGTCATCCTCGCGGAGCTTGATGTACAGGTACAGCTCATGCTGGGTGAGAAGGCCGTCCTGATTCATGTCCGCGGGCATGCTCCCGTCCGGACCGCAGACGCCGTCTGTGAGGAACTCCGTAAAGGCGTTTCTGGTGTCCCCCGCCCTGCCCCAGCTTACAAAGCGGTAGCGAGCAGCGGTCAGAACCTGGAAATCGGGCAGGCGCATTTCGCTGATATCGAAGGTTTCCGCGTCGCCGAGGGAGATTTCACCGTCATCATTGATCTCGTATTCCGGCCAGCCGTCCCACTCGTCCTCGTCATAATCACCGTCATAGGGACCGGCAATGTTCTCCTCCTCCGGGTGCTCCGGATCATAGATGACACTGCCGGAGCCGCAGGAGCCCAGCCACACGATCTTGGTGCCCTTGATCGCCTTCAGGGCACTGGTCAGATCCTCAATCAGGAGTGTGCCGTGCTCCTTATTGGGAACCTCAATCGTGGACAGGGCGCCGGCATAGCGGCCCAAATTGGATACGTCGCCGTGGGTCGCGATGAAGAGGAGGGAAACGTCGTTCTCGTCCGCATTTCCGAAAACCTCCCGGATCGCGTTGAGGATGCCGTCACGGCTCAGATCCTTCTCACGGACGCAGGAATAGTAAGTGCCGTTGGGAGTCTTCACATTTTGCAGCATCTCGGTGACAAGCTCTACATCCCCGTAATTTCGGGCGGCGTACATACTGCCCTTGAAGTTCACCTCGCCGATGAGCAGGGCGCGGTACTGTATGTCATTGACGGCAGGTTTGCCGATCTCCGTTTTAAGAGTCGATGTGGACCAGGTGCCGCATTTTGCCTCCACGCGGACAGTCCATTTGTCTTCGGGCTTCAGTCCTTTCAAATCTATGTAGTTCCTGCTCAGGTTCTGCACGGTGCAGCTCTCTTCGTCGCCGTTCAGGCTTACATACACGTCATATACACAGCCGGCCAGGTGCGTCCATTGCACGTTTGCCACGTCGCCGTTTATCTCGCAGGACTCAATGCTTATAAAAGGACCCTCCTCGGTGGGCGTGATCTCCAGGACCGGCCCCCAGAAAACATAGTTCGTGTTCGGAATCCTCGCCCTGACCTGCACATACCTGGTCGCGTTCAGGGGGAAACCATACATTTCGTATCCCGTTCTCTTCACGTTGCTTGCCCAGACCCGCATCGTGTCTCTGGTCTGGCCGTAGTAAATGTCATATACCGCATTATGAATGGGGTCCCATGTCAGGATAACGCGTTGCCCATCGAGCGAGTATTCATGCATCTCAAATCTGGTTTCCGTATCCCCGGTGGTGATGGTGATGGGCTCGGAGTAGGTATACGCGTCTCCCTTCTCGTCGAGAATGCCGAGCATGAATTTGTATTCGGTGTTCTTGTTTAGGCCGTAGACCGTGCGGTTCCAGCCGCCCTTGAAGGTGTCGATCGGAAGCCATTCGCCGCCTTCGGGCACTTGCGGGTCAAGGGACCACTGATACAGGGCATATTCCGCCTCCGTACCCAAGTAGTTCCATTCAAGATACACGGAATCCCCGCTCAGAGCCGTACATTTTTCCTGATTTAATACGAGTTCATTCCCATAGCAGCGAATCGACACACAGTTGCTGGGAACGGAGCACATATCCCCCCAAACGGCGGAGACGCGGAAGTAGACATAGCCCTCTTCCTGGTCGTTGGTATAGCGGAGCACCCGGTCTGTTTCTCCTTCGATGACAGACCAGAAGCGCTCGCGTCCGCGTTTTTCCCAGATATACGACGTGGGCTCATCGCCAAACACGGGGTCAGCCACCAGCGACGTGACCTCACCGTAGTTCACTGTGGTATACGTGGCTGAGAGATAGGGCTTGATGTAGTCATAATCCATCCCGTTCTCCAGACACCAGCTTTCAGCGTAGGTGTTGGGAGAGCAGGTAAAGGCAGTGCCCTTGTCAAAGGCATCCGGTGCAATATAATTGAGCGTTTTTGGCAGCCAGACCAGCTTCACCCCGGTGCCCGCAAAAGCCCGGGAGCCGATCGTTTCTATGCCGGAGCGGACCAAAAAGTTTGTCTGCAGCGTCACGCCCATAAAAGCCTCGTCCCCGATCTCCTTGGTAGATGCGGGAAACTTGAACCAGTTAGCCCAGGCAGATGCACTGAGGCAGAAAGCCGTGATGAGCAGCATAATTGCAAGCATGACCGCTCTGCGTGCATATTTCATTTTGCATTCTCCCTTTACTTATGTGTTTGTTTAATTATACCAATTTATTCGCGCTTATACAAGAACAATTCTTTTCTAACGCCGGTCCCCAAAAAATTTGTAAAACGTCTTGACAAACGCGGATTAATTTAGTATTATAACTGAGCTGTGACACGGGAGCATAGCTCAGCTGGTTAGAGCACCTGCCTTACAAGCAGGGGGTCACTGGTTCGAGTCCAGTTGTTCCCACCATGCTTTCCCACTCACAGGATTTGCCTCGGTAGCTCAGTAGGTAGAGCAGCGGACTGAAAATCCGCGTGTCGCCAGTTCGACTCTGGCCTGAGGCACCATGTGCGGCTTTAGCTCATCCGGTAGAGCGCCACCTTGCCAAGGTGGAGGTAGCGAGTTCGAGCCTCGTAAGCCGCTCCAACAAAAGGATTTGCGGACGCCTCCGCGTCCGCAAATCTTATATCCGGCGCCATAGCCAAGTGGTAAGGCACGGGACTGCAAATCCCTGACCCCCGGTTCAAGTCCGGGTGGCGCCTCCATAATGAAAAAGACATCCGTTTGGATGTCTTTTTCATTATGCGGTTTTTGTTGCAATACATTCACTCATCAGAAAAATCAACCCATGAGAATGTGGATGGTCTGGCCCATCTTGAGTGCAAAAAGCCTGTGACCCCGCTCGGAAAAGTGCACCCCGTCCCCGGCGGTGGGGATCTGCCAGCGTGTCGTGTCCGCAAAGCAAATGCCGAGCTCCTGCGCCGCTTCGCTGTAGGCCCCGGCAAGCTCGCAGAAGGCAGGAGAAAGGTCCTCGCCGTCTGTTACGGCGGGCGGCGGGGCCGTGAGCAGCAGGGCGCAGTTGGGCCGGGCCTCCCTCAGCTTTTTCAGAAAGTGCCGCATATGGTCTGCCGTTTCCTCCGGTCCGGCTCCGCATAATAGGTCGTTGGTGCCGAGCATGATAATGATGAGGTCTCCCTCCCTCGCCCGGGACAGGAGCCTCAGGTCCGCTTCGATGCTGCGCGGGAAACGCGGTACCCGCCGACCGTTGAGGCCACAGTTGAGACATTCGCAGCCGAGGCTTCTGCCGAGCAGCTCAGGCCAGCGCGCATCCTCGGTCAGCCGTCCCCCATAGGGGTCCGTCCCGTCATAACCGTAGGTATTGGAATCTCCGTAGCAGATGACTTTCATGGTGCACATCCTCTCACGTATTCTTCCCGTATGTTTCCTGTTTTGTCATTCCTTCATCAGCCCCGTCAGGGGCGACTTCATTGAAAAAAGAGCCTTTTGACCATCAGGCAAAAGGCTCTTTATCGTGGTGGAGATAAGATTTCCAAATCCGAACCGCTAAGGGAGGCGCGCTGTTTAAGCGCGCACTCCACTTCACTAAAATTTATAGTCTCAGTGCCGTCCTTGTAATTGAAATTGACGAGAGCCTTGTCGTCAAAAAGGTATATTGAATTTACAAAGGTGTTAATCAGCATTTTCCGCTGATCCAGGTTGCTTGTATCCAAGTGCTGAAAGCGTTTGAACCAGTACCGAATGAACTCCTCAGATATTTTTGGCTTTGCCAGCTTTTCTGCCGCGATCTTCTGCTCCAGCTCATCTCTTTCTGCTTCGAGCCGTTCAAGACGCTCCTTCGTGGATTTTGTCAGGATGCCCTGCTGAATGGCGTTGAGCAAATTGTCGATGGCCGTATTCGTCTCTCTAAGCTGCTGCTCAAATGCAGGAATGCTCAAGTTTTCACGTTCTTGCATGTCCATAACCATTGAGATCACAGCTTCTACGGTGTTAGGTTCATCCAGAAACATCTTGATCCTCTGAATGACTTTGTCCTCCAGCCATGCTTTCTTCACGGTTTTCTTGGAGCAGTTTTTCAGCTTTCGCTTGATCGAAGAACACTTGTAATAGTGGTGAACACCGTTTCGCCCCGTCCCGCTTTCACCGACCATCACCTCACCGCAGTATCCACAGAAAAGTTTTCCTGAGAGTATATATTCATCCTCTGCCTTGAACCGGGCAGGGGCTCTTTTGTTTTTATCCAGCCTTGCCTGCACCCGATCAAACAAATCCTGCGGTACGATCTGCGGGATACCGCCCGGAACGACAATGTCCTGGTAACGGTATTCTCCAATATAACGGCGATTGGATAAGATATGTTCTACTCCGCTGTATGCAATGGGATTCCCTCTGCTGTTTCGGAATCCCTGCTCGTTCATCCAGTCGCGGATCTCTTTCATTGTTGCGCCCTTGTCGTATCTCTTATAGGCTTCCAGAACAAGAGGTGCGGTAAGAGGATCAATTTGAAAGCACTGGTCTTTGTCGATGACATACCCAATTGTTTTACCGCCGCCGTTATATTTGTGCTTCAGCGCGTTCTCTGTCATGCCTCGCACGATCTTTTCAGAGAGATCCGCCGAGTAATACTCGGCGAACCCTTCCAGAATGGATTCCATCAGAATACCTTCGGAACCCTCAGAGATTTTCTCAGTGGCAGAAACCACTTTGACGTTGTTCTTCTTGAGAATCGCTTTATAATGGGCGCTGTCATAGCGGTTGCGGGAAAACCGGTCAAGCTTCCAGACAAGGACTATTTCAAACAAGCCCTGTGAGCTGTCCTTGATCATGTTCTGAAACTCCGGGCGATTGTCTGTCTTGGCAGAAAACGCTCGGTCAATGTAGTGACGCAGGATCGTGATGCCGTTCTTCTCCGCAAAGGCGGTACACTCTCGAATCTGGCCTTCTATGCTCTCTTCCCGCTGATTGTCCGAGGAATAGCGCGCATAGATGACCGCCTTCATTTCGATTCCTCCGAGACCATTTTCAAAATTGAGGCCCGCAGTTCTTTGTTGGCGCGCGTGCCTGGCTCAAAGCACATCTCCACGAACTTTGCCATCTCAGGGTTAAAGCGCGGCTTGTATTTGTATGTCTTGCCCTGGGGCTTATCCGTGCGTCCGTAGATGTAATCCATCGACACATCGAAGTAATCTGCAAACCAGAGCAGCGTCTCCGGTGTGGGATTAGAGAAGCCGCTTTCATAGCGATTAAGGCTGGACTGCTGAATCCCGATCAGCTTTGCCAGCTTGTTCTGTGAGAACCCGGCTTCCTCGCGGAGCTGCTTCAAGCGTTCACCAATGATTTTCATATTCTCACCTCTCACAATGATCGTCATATTTTCTAATGTGAGATTAACATAACTTATACGTTGTTGCAAGTCCTTTTTGAAGATTTTCTTATTCGGCATGGATTCCTCCTTCTAACTCATGCTGCGCCTTCCACGCAGCAAATTCTTTTTGGCCTTCCTCACTTTCAAACAGAGCCAGAATGTCCGGCAGGATGCAGCGGGCAATGGCTTCAATTTCATGATCGGGCAAGTCGCTGTGGTTAATGGGTTTCTTCTTTCTGGGCATGTTTCTCCTTTCGCGTTTCTTGGATTTCCTGCGTTCCTTGCTGACGCAGGATGTAGTTAATTTTTGATTTGATTCTGTAGAGTTCTTTCAACTCTTGACGAATGGGCTCTAACTCTTCGGATTGTTTTTTATAACTTGCCTCCAATCTTTTCAATTCCTTCTTCCACGCCGGCACCGGGAATTTGTGCTCCGGTGAAACAGCATCCAGCTTTCGCTTGGCCAGATAGAACAGCCTCAGCTCGCTTTCGCGCTCGGAATAAAATGCGTCCCGCTTCTTTTTGAATTTGATCGCGTTCAGCTCCTCATAAAGCGGCTTCAAGCGTTTGAAGTCATCAACATAGCGAATCAGGTTCTGCAGCTCCTTCATGCGGGAAGATTTTGCTTTCAGCTCGGCATTCACGCTGTTGGACTTTCCCTTAATGCCGTCCATGTACTTTTCAAGATCTGCAAGCCTGTAGAGCTTGCGTTCTTTCAGAAACTCCAAAAGGGTTGAGTAGTCATGAAAATTCTTTGCCTTTGCCTTCAATGACCATGCGCCGGCGTTGCGCTGTTCCCAATTCTGGATGAGAATCTCTATCAGATTTGGTGATTGCCTGGCAGCCTGTTCTTCCTTTTCGAGCTGCGCCTTTGCCTCTTGGATGATTTCCCAGAGTTCTTTGATCCTTCTTGTTATCTCGCGCAGCTTTTGATTTGTCGCGCGGATGAGACGATTCAGATTTCCCTTGTCTGTCTTGATGCCGCGCGCCTCCATCTGTCGAACTGCCGGGCCTTCGTGGATAGTTGGGATTTGCTCAATGCCCTGTCGCTTGTAAGATCGATTATCAACCTTTACGGCCAATTGCTTTTCTTCAAATTTTACATTGCAGCAGTCCGCCCACGCCTTGCGCCATGCCTCCAATCTTTCAGGGCTTCCCCAATCGGTGGTGGGTATGGCATTGAATTCATAATCGCCTTTGCCGTTCGCGATGCGGTTGCCATGCTCGTCCAGAATGGATTCCCGCCGCTGCTTTGCTCCCCAACTGCCATCAGGATTGAGAGGTCGGATCGGACACATCACATGAAAGTGCGGATTCTCAATTCCGTTTTCACCGGCATCCTTTTCGTGGATTGCGTAATCTACGATCATACCTCGGCTGACAAATTCATCTTGGAGAAATTGCTTGACAAGCTCCATGTTTTCTTCTCGCGTGAATTCATTTTGCAAGGCGATGTCAAAACTGTAGGCAAGCTGCGCCTTGGGATGCTTCTCGATTTTCTCGACTTCGTTCCAGAGCGTCTCACGATCTTTTAATCTTTCCGGCGCATGCGGCGGCAAAAGGATCTCCGAATGAATCACGCCGCTCTTGCGCCGATAGTCTGGATCGTTGCCATAGTATTCGCTATGCAGTTTTTCTCCGGCACGATAGGCCGCCGCTGCGATAGCGGATTTTCCTTCGCTGCGTTTGATCTGGGTGACACTGAAATGATAAAGTGCTATTCCGCGTCCTCCTTCGGCAGCAGGGCAATCACATCAGGCAGCGAGAAAATCTTTTCCATCAGCGAGAGGAATTCTGTTTCTCCCATCTCCTTTGTGGCCGGGGCCAGGCATTCAATCGCTGCGCCTTTCGTGATCAGGCGGTGTGCACGTTTCTGCCGTTCACCCTTCTCCAGATACCCAACCCGATTTTGCAAACGCTGTAGGTCGTGCTGAAGATACTCCAGTTCTTGGATATCTCTTGCTTGCTGTGCTCTCAGTTTTTCAAGTTCTTTGTTCAGTTGCATACCTCCATTTCAATAATTCTTTCATGTACATTGGTTCTCTTTATATGCTGTTTTTGATGCTCGCCCTCTTTCGTCTTGCATATTCCGCCTGCTGGCGCTTCTTGATTTTTGCCGCGCATGATGAACAGTATTTGCTCCGGTTGGAGGCGGAGTAGTAAACCGCGCCGCATTCAACACAGTGCTTTCGTTCACCACGATGCAAAAGCTCCTGCTCCAATTCCGGCTCTCCTGGCAGAACCGCTGTGCGGAACCGCTTGCAGATCAGCGATTTTGTGATGAGCTGCGGGCAAGGGCATGGTTCAATTCCGTCCAGTAGGATGCAGTTGCCGTCATCATAATTGCAGCATTGTTTTCGGATCACCTTCTTCACTTTTGATACTTGCTCCGGCGTCATTCGTATGATGTTGTTCAAATATTTCCTCCTTCTTGTTTGTATTTGTCTCTTCACTAAGTACCAGTTTTTCGCCAATTTTAGCGGGTGTTTTTTCAGAATGTTTACGTTTTAAAATGTAAACATTCAACGAACGCAGTCTTTTGCTCAGGTATCGCCAATGCAGATATGACTTGCTATCCGAAAACCGCTCGCGTTATTTGTAAAGCAGTCCCTTCACTAAGGTCCATTTTCGAGCCGTTTTTACCACCCTTTTTCATGGATTGTTTACAATTACCATGTAAATCTTTTATGAACACTTCTTTCGCTTTGCTCTTGTTCCTCCCGTAAGTGTGAAGTTTTGACTCAACATTTGCAGAAGATATGAGCGGCCTGAACTTCAAACAGAACGCAAATGATAGACCGGCAGGCGCGATAATTGTCTTCCGGGACAGTTATCGCTCTTACCGGTTTGCAAGGATAGATGCGAAGCATCGCAAGGGGTGCAGCCCCTTGTACGGAGCAGCGTGACGCAAAGGATGCCTGTTCGGACAGTCATCCAGGCTCCGCACACTCGCCCGCAGGCGAGCGTGTCGGAGGCCAACCGCCGCAGGCGGCTCTTAGGCCGGAGACGGACGCACTACGGGGCAGCTCTCGCTACCCCGTATAGAAGTGCGCCCTTGCCTCCGTCAAGGGATTTCCGCGTCCTCTGTCCTCTCGCGCCCCATCGCTGCTTATTTTTGCGCATGAAAAAGCAGCCACCGCAAAAGCGATGACTGCATGTGGGTTTTGCGAATTACTCAGAAGGTCTCCAAATATTTTTCGTACTGTTTTGAGACGAATTCTTCGTATTGATCCGTAATCTTCTTAAAGCGTTTGACCACGGCGCTGTGTGTTTTGAAGCCGACCTTGGATGCGATCTCTTCAAAGGTGAAGCCGAGACTCTTCAGCTTCAGAATCTGCATGTCCTGCTCAGAAAGCGAGGCTTTGAATTCCTCGATCATCACGGAATCCATAACTCTTGATTCAAACTCTGCCAAAGGATCGGGAACGTCAAAGAGCGCCGATGCTTCACGCGCTTGCTCGGCCAGCGCATCCAAGGACAGAGACTTGCCGACCTTCGTGCGGCCATGATCCCAGCTTCTCATAAAGTTTGGTTTGGCCCTGCTCTTATAATCCGAAAAATCTGCCGGGCTTCGATTTCTCCATGCCTCATCAATGATCGGCTGCCAGTTTTGTTCCTCTACAATAATCGTCGTGAGATTGCCGATCAGGTTGCCAAAATGATCATAGCTCAGATAAGGGATGCTCATATTCTGCGGCATATTAAACAGCGACTGGAAAGAAAAGCCATGGTTTTCAAGTTTCAAGCGAATGTACGGCAGCGCCAGATAGGAAAGACGCCAGATTGGGAAGTCTCCGGAATAAGACGAAGCCGCACTCGGAATCTCCTGGTATTCTCCGGTTTTCAAGTTTGGCACCTCAAAGTACTGCCATACCGCCCACGCGGTACAATCCCAGACGAGCAGCAAAAACATGTCGTCATTGATGAGCTTGTCGTATTTGTCCGTGCGCAAAACTTCATAAGGGCAGCGCGGAAAATCCAGATATGCTGTAGCTTTTGCCACAAGGTCTTCCGGCAGCGCATAGAAAAGTGTCAGCCATGACTTGTTGCTTTCAAGAGGGATTTCCACGATACTTCCCTTGTTATAAGGGTCAACCGCAATAAAGCCTTTCGGGCCGGGACGATTCTGTTCTGACATTCGATCACTGCATATAGCCGTTTTCCCCGGCCAGCAGGGCCATAATTCCCGGCCAGTCCGGGCCATAATAGGCGGCCAGCAGGCCGCTTGAAAACAGCAAGCCAAA
>CADBYZ010000033.1 GCA_902799075.1 Oscillospiraceae bacterium
ACTGGTAGAAGATGCTGGACTGATCCACATAGGGGCGGGGACGGGCGACCCAGGGCTTGATGATCAGGTTGGTAACAACGGCGCCGATGGCAAGGCCCAGGCACATGGCAGTGCCGAAGCGGCGTGTGGGTCGATAGAGCATCAGCAGCAGCGACATGATGATCAGACAGATGCCGCCCTTGCCGATGAAGGAAATGCCCTCAAAAAAAGGCGTGAAGAAAGCGCCTCCGATTTCATAGAGTTTGTGCACGGCGGTAGTGACGGATACATCAAAGCCTGCAAAGGTCTGATTGATCCATTGTGCGGGAGCGGAAATTTCCATGGCAGTTACCTCGCAAATTAGATGTAAACAGTTTATCACAGTCTTCGTCATAATTCCAGTGCATTTTGCATAGAGGGCGAAAAAATGGAGATGATAGCATAGATCAAAGTTTGGAGGAACAGAACATGAAACGAACCGCATTTTCTGTCGCCGCGCTGAGCCTGCTGTTTCTGTTCGGCTCCGGCCTCTCGACCCGCGCCGAGGCGGGCAGCGCGCCGGAGGCCGACAATCTGGAGCTCACCACCCGGCGCAATATACCGGTCGAAGGCAGGCTCACCGCCCGGGACCCGGATGACGACATTGTGAGCTTTGAGATCACCACCGATCCCATCAAGGGCGACATCATGTTAAAGGACGACGGCGTCATCGTCTACATTCCGCGCCACGACAGGAAGGGGAGAGATTACTTCGGCTATCGTGCCAAAGACGCCGAGGGCAACGTCTCCCAGGAGGCCACCGCGATCATACGGATTGAGAAATAACCACAGCCGGGACAAAACCCGGCTGTTTTTGCGCCTTCCGCGTCTTGTGAAACAGGGAAAACTATGCTATAATTCTATAATACGTATTTCTATCACAGGAGCGATTATGGATCATTTCAAGCTTGTCTCGGATTATCAGCCCACGGGTGACCAGCCTGAGGCCATCGACGCGCTGGTAAACGGCATTGAAAACGGCATCGACGAGCAGGTGCTGTTGGGTGTCACCGGCTCGGGCAAGACCTTCACAATGGCAAACGTCATCGCGCGCTTAAACCGCCCGACGCTGGTGCTGGCCCACAACAAGACCCTCGCCGCCCAGCTATGCTCAGAATTCAAGGAGTTTTTCCCGGAAAACGCCGTGGAGTACTTCGTCTCCTACTACGATTACTACCAGCCGGAGGCCTACATTCCCCACACCGATACCTTCATCGAAAAAGACTGCTCCATCAACGACGAGATCGAGCGCCTGCGCCATAGCGCAACGTCGAGCCTCTTTGAACGGCGGGACGTGATCGTCGTGTCCTCGGTGTCCTGCATCTACGGCCTGGGCGACCCCATCGACTACGCCAACATGGTCATCTCTCTGCGACCCGGTCAGACGCGGGACTTTGACGAGCTTCTCAAGAAGCTTGTGGAGATCCGCTATGAGCGAAACGACATTGCCTTTGAGCGCAACAAGTTCCGCGTGCGCGGAGATACGCTGGAGATCTTCCCGGCCTACTCCAACGACAAGGCGATCCGCGTGGAGTTCTTCGGCGACGAGATCGACCGCATCAGTGAGATCAATGTGGTCACCGGGACGGCAACACGTTATGTTAACCACGTTGCCATCTATCCCGCCAGCCACTACGTCACCACCAAGGAGAAAATGGCAAGCGCCATCGAGCGCATCCGTGAAGAGTGCGACGAGCGCGTCAAATACTTTACCGATAACGGAAAGCTCTTGGAGGCCCAGCGCATCCGCCAGCGCACCGACTACGATATCGAGATGATGCAGGAGCTGGGCTACTGCACCGGCATCGAGAACTATTCCCGCGTCATTTCCAACCGCGCCCCCGGCAGTCCGCCCATGACGCTGCTGGACTATTTCCCGAAGGACTTCCTGCTCTTCGTGGATGAAAGCCACGTCACGCTTCCCCAGGTGCGCGCCATGTACCGGGGCGACCGGGCGCGGAAGGAGTCTCTGGTGGACTTCGGCTTCCGCCTGCCCTCGGCCTTCGATAACCGCCCCCTCAAGTTTGACGAGTTTACCCAGCGCATCCACCAACGGGTCTATGTCTCTGCCACACCCGGCGACTACGAGAAGGAGCGCGCCGGCCAGATCGCCGAGCAGATCATCCGCCCGACTGGGCTTCTGGACCCCGAGATCTTTGTGCGGCCAGTGGAGGGGCAGATCGACGATCTGATCGGCGAAATCAACAACAAGATCGCCAAAGGCCAGCGCACCCTGGTCACAACGCTGACCAAGAAGATGGCGGAGGACCTCTCCGCCTACCTCACCGGCGCGGGCATCCGCTGCCGATACATGCACCACGACATCAGCACCATCGAGCGTATGGAGATCATACGCGACCTGCGTTTGGGCGAATTTGACGTTCTGGTGGGGATTAACCTTCTCCGCGAGGGTCTGGATATCCCGGAAGTGGGGCTTGTCGCTATTCTGGACGCGGATAAGGAGGGCTTCCTCCGCAGTGAGACGAGTCTGATTCAGACTGTGGGACGCGCCGCCCGCAACGCCGAGAGCTTTGTCATCATGTACGCCGACACGATCACGCCCTCCATGCGCGCCTGCATCACCGAGACTGAGCGAAGGCGGGCAAAGCAGATCGCCTACAACGAGGCAAACGGCATCGTGCCGAAGACCATCGTCAAGAGTGTGCGGGAGCTGCTGGAGATTTCCAGCGACGCTGCCCCCAAGATCAAGGCAAACGGCGTGAAGATGACCGAACGCGAGCGCCGCGAGGCCATTGCCGTCCTCGAGACCCAGATGAAGAAGGCCGCCAAGATGCTCGAATACGAAATCGCGGCCCAGCTGCGCGACGAGATCATCCGCCTGCGCGGTACGCCCTAAGGGAGGTATATCATGAAATTAATGATCCTGGACGGCAACAGCATCGTCAACCGCGCCTTTTTCGGCGTGCGGCCCCTCAACGCGCCGGATGGCACACCCACAAACGCCATCTTCGGCTTTCTGAACATCCTCCAGCGCATGCTGGACGAGCAGAAGCCGGACGCCGTGTGCGTAAGCTTCGACCGCCGCGAGCCCACCTTCCGCCATCAGGCATACGACGGATACAAGGCCCAGCGCAAGGGCATGCCCGAGGAGCTTGCGGCCCAGATGCCTGTTTTGAAGGAGACCCTGGACGCCATGGGCATACACCGCTATGAGCTTAAGGGCTACGAGGCGGACGATATTCTTGGCACCGTTTCTGTAAAATGCGCGGAAAAGGGCTGGGACTGTGTGGTCGTCACCGGCGACAAGGACAGCCTCCAGCTTATCACCGACACCACCACCGTCTGCAACGTCAAGACCCGCATGGGCCAGACGGAGACCATCAATTATACCCCGGAGGTTTTCCGCGAGGAATACGGCTTTGACCCGCCGCAGATGGTGGATCTCAAAGCCCTCATGGGCGACAGCTCCGACAATATTCCCGGTGTACCCGGCGTTGGCGAAAAGACCGCGCTGGAGCTTATTCGCAAATACGGCACGCTGGAAAACATCTACGCCGATCTCTCCGCGCTCGACGTGAAGGAGGGCGTGCGCAAAAAGCTTGCCGCCGGGGAGGAGAGCGCCCGCATGTCCTACTGGCTGGCGACGATTTTGAAGGAAGTCCCCATGGAATTTGATCCCGCGGAAAACCGCTGGGATCATGACTATACCGACGCCCTGTACCCGCTGTTCAAGCGCCTGGGTTTCCAGAAGTTTATCGAGAAATGGGGCGTACAGGAAGGGAAGATCACCGTTGAAGCTGTTCAAAGTAAGGCCATGCCGCATGTGGATGTTGCAGAGGATGAGCTGCCCGCGCTGCTTGAGGCCGTAAAAGCCGCGCCCATACTCGCGGTGGATTTCACCGATCTGGACAGGATCGAGCTCTGTGACGGGAAGACGGTTTATACCGCGTCCTGGAGCTCCTGCGGGGACGGTTACAACGAGCTGCTGCAAACGGTGTTCATTCCCGGTAAGCAGAAAGTCGGCCACCATGTCAAGGAGCTCATGAACATCCTGACCCGCGAAAACCTGAGCCGGGAGGACTTCGTGTTTGATACGGCGCTGGCGGCCTATCTTCTGGACGCAAACGAGAGCGAGTACCCCTTGAGCCGTGTCACCGCCCGTTACCTCGGCGAGGAGCAGAGCGGCACGCAGGCCATTTACGATCTATATCCCGTCCTGGACGCAAAGCTGAAAGAGCTGGACATGGAAAAGCTATATACCGAGATCGAGCTGCCGCTGTGCCTGGTCCTGTCCGACATGGAGCAGGCGGGCTTCTATGTCGACCGCAAGGCCCTCTATGACTTCGGCGAGAGCCTCAACGGCGACATTGCCAGACTCCAGGAGAGCATCTGGCAGCACGCGGGCCATCAATTCAACATCAACTCCCCCAAGCAATTGGGCGAGGTGCTGTTCGAGGAGCTCATGCTGCCCTCCGGCAAGAAGACCAAGACCGGCTGGAGCACCAATGTGGACGTGATGGAGAAGCTGCGCGGCAAACACCCTATCGTGGACGAGGTGCTGGAATACCGCACGCTCACAAAGCTCAAATCCACCTACGCCGATGGCTTGTTAAAAGTCATCGGCGAGGACGGGCGCATCCGCTCAAGTTTCCAGATGACCGTCACCGCCACGGGCCGCCTTTCCTCCACGGAGCCGAACCTGCAGAACATCCCCGTGCGCAAAAAGCTCGGCGCCGAGATCCGCAAGATGTTTGTCGCAGGCCCCGGCATGGTGCTGGTGGACGCCGACTACAGCCAGATCGAGCTGCGGCTGCTGGCCCACATCTCCGGCGATGAGGCCATGCGCGGCGCCTTTTTGAGTGGCGAGGATTTCCACACCGTCACCGCCTCCAAGGTTTTTAATGTCCCCATTGAGGATGTCACACCTGTTCTCCGCAGCCGGGCCAAGGCCGTCAACTTCGGCATCGTCTACGGCATCTCCGCCTTTTCGCTTGCCCAGGACATCGGCGTCTTCCCGAACGAGGCCAAGGCTTACATGGACGCCTACCTCGACAAGTACCACGGCGTGCGCGACTATATGGACAAAATCAAGGCCCAGGCGAAGGCCGACGGCTATGTGGAGACGCTCTTCCACCGCCGCAGATATCTGCCCGAGCTCAAAAGCTCCAACTTCAATGTCCGCTCCTTCGGCGAGCGCGTTGCCCTGAACATGCCCGTGCAGGGGACCGCCGCCGATGTCATCAAGCTTGCCATGGTGAACGTCCACCGCCGCTTGCAGGAGGCAAAGCTGGAAGCCCGGCTCATTCTCCAGGTGCACGACGAGCTCATCGTCGAGTGCCCCGAGTCGGAGGCTGAGCGGGTGCAGACACTTCTGGAGGAAGAGATGGAGAACGCCGTGCACTACTCCGTGCCCCTCATCGCCGAGGCCCATATCGGCCACAGCTGGGCGGAGGCGCACTGATGGCGTACACCGTCTGTGATGTCACCGCCGCTCATATCCCGCAGATCGAAGTGTTGGAACAGCAGTGCTTCTCCACGCCGTGGACGGCGGAACTGCTTAGAAGCCAGATGAAGGACGCACAGCATGAGTTTATCGCGGCCCTCTCGCCAGAAGGCACGGTTCTCGGCTATGTCGGGATGATGTATGTTCTGGATGAGGGCTATATCTCCAATGTGGCGGTATCCCCGGAGCACCGGCGGCAGGGAATCGCGGATACGCTGATCGAAAGTCTGTGCGCGATCTGTGAGACGCTGAAACTCAGCTTCGTGACACTGGAGGTCCGCTCCGGGAACATGCCCGCCATCGCGCTCTACGAAAAGCACGGCTTTCACCATGTCGGCCTGCGCAAAAATTACTATGAGCGTCCAAAGGAAGACGCGCTCCTTATGACGAAATTCTTTTGACCGCGTGGGATAAACGCGAGTCCTCAATTGCGAACATCGTTCGCAATTGAACATATTTGAATCGAGGCAAACACTTTGAAAATACTTGCATTTGAATCTACCTGTGATGAAACCGCAGTTGCCGTCGTCGAGGACGGCAGAAAGATCCTCACCGATCAGATCCTGTCCCAGGCATCGCTGCACGCGGTCTACGGCGGCGTTGTGCCGGAGATCGCCTCCCGCTGCCATGTGGAGGCTATCTCCATCCTGTCCCAGCGGGCGATTGAGGACGCCGGGATCGGGAAGAAGGATATCGACGCGGTCGCTGTCTCCTATGCCCCCGGCCTCATCGGAGCGGTGCTGGTCGGCGTGAACTTCGCCAAGGCCTGCGCCTCGGCGCTGGGCGTGCCGCTGATTCCGGTGCACCACATCCGCGGACATATCGCGGCAAACTATCTGGCTTACCCGGAGCTGGAGCCGCCGTTTCTCTGCCTTGCCATCTCCGGCGGCAACTCTCTGCTCGTAGATGTGCGAGACTATACCGACATGAAGATCATCGGCTGCACCCGTGACGACGCGGCAGGGGAGTGCTTTGATAAAACCGCCCGTGTCCTGGGCCTGCCCTATCCCGGCGGACGGCCCATTGAGGAACTGTCGGAGGGCGGGGACGACACGAAATATGTATTCCCGACGGCACATGTGGACGGCAGCCCCTACGACATGAGCTTTTCCGGTCTCAAGACCGCGGTCATCAATTTGGTGCATAACGCCGAGCAGAAGGGTGAGGAGATCGACCGCGCCTCCCTTGCCGCCTCCTTCACCAAGGCGGTCAGCGACAGCCTGGTGCCTCGCACTATGCAGGCTTCTCAGGAGCTGGGCTATGACAAAATCGTCGTGGCGGGAGGCGTTGCAGCCAACAGCCGCATCCGCGCCGATTTCCAGCGCGAGGCTGAGAAGTCGGGCAAAAAGCTCTACATCCCGCCGCTCAAGCTCTGCGGTGACAACGGCGCCATGGTGGGCGCACAGGGCTATTTCGAATACCTTGCGGGCGTGCGCGCGGGCAGCGACCTTAACGCCTATGCGACGATGGAAATATAAATCAGGAGAAAAACCATGGGTGTACACGACGGGCACAGGGACAGGCTCAGACAAAGCTATCTGGAACACGGGCTCATGAGCATGAACGACATCAACGCTCTGGAGCTGCTGCTGTTCTACGCCATCCCGCGCCGTGACACAAACGAGATCGCACATCATCTGCTCGAACGCTTCGGCAGTCTGGACGCTGTGTTTACCGCTCCTGTGGAGGAACTGCGGGAGGTGGAGGGCATCGGTGAAAACGCCGCTGCGCTCATCACCCTGATCCCGGATATCATGAAGAAAAGCCGCCTGTCAAAATCCCGGGAGATCAGGCAGATCCGCAGCTCCGAGGACGCGGGCGCTTATCTGCTGCCGTACTTCATGAATGAAAAGGACGAGGTGGTTTACCTCCTGTGCCTGGATTCCAAACGGGCGGTGATCTGCTGCACGGAGATGGGGCGCGGCGTTGTGAACAGTGTGGACGCCAGCATCCGCCGCATCGTGGAAAAGGCGCTCAAGGTCCGCGCCTGCTCGGTCATCATCGCCCACAACCACCCTGACGGCATAGCACTCCCGTCCAGGGAGGACGACGTATTCACCCGGGCTCTCTACAATGCGCTGGAGACAGTAGGCATCCGGCTGGAGGATCATATCATCGTCGCCGACGAGGACTATATCTCCATTGCTGATACCGGGATGCTGCATCTGTGCAAGTATTGATCCGTCTCCGGACCTTTCCGGGAAAATGACCGTTATGTTGACTTTTATTAGTATCCGTTTTGTAACTTAAATTGTTTTGAGAAACCGGTAATATCCTCCAGTTTTCGACATTTGCCCCGTGCTTTCGTACATTTGGGGTTGTTGAAAAACCTGTTGAAAGTGTTGATAACTATTTGCTATATTTTGCGCGGTAATATTTATGTTAACTTTTGTTTCCAAAAACGGAATACATAATATGGGATTTATTAAGGCTAAAACCGCAGAAAAACGAGAAATACGTTACTTCATTAAACCTATATTTTTTCTGACAAAGCAACAAAAAATGACAAAAATATACAAACAGTTATCTGCAAACGGGCTGAACGGCCGGACAAAGAAAAATGAGCTTGACTTTGCCCGCAAAATATGGTATATTTATAAAGCTGCAAAGAAAATGCTGGTATAGCTCAGTCGGTAGAGCAGCTGATTCGTAATCAGCAGGTCGTGTGTTCGAGTCACATTACCAGCTCCAAAAGCCTCGAAGTTCTTAACTTCGGGGCTTTTGTAATGAATGCGGTACGAGATGGGGGTCATGCTATGGAATTTGATTTTTATGTGCGAACAAAACAGGACCTGATCGACGCCGTGCAAACCTTTGGAATTGTGCCGTATTTTTCCACGTCAATCCCCGGCTTTTCCCTGGCCGAGCACTGCCACCCGTCGGCACTGTGGTCAGACGGGGGAGAGGATTCCTGGGCCTGGAAGGGGCCGGTCATTCAGACGACCGGCTGCGCCTACGGGAAATTCTTTGAAAAGAAAGCTGCCTATGTGAGTCGGGAACTCTTTCCTGATCTTGCAAACTATCGGCGCGATGGCTACGATTTTGACGCGCGTTATGATGACGGCCTCGCCAAATTCCAGGACAAGCAGCTTTTTGACTTGATTGAGAAAAACGCGCCTGCCTTGTCCAAAGAACTGCGGCAGACGGGCGGCTATGCCTACAGCGGGCGCTGGCAGAAGACGGAGGGGACGAAGGGCTTTGACACATCCGTTACCCGTCTGCAGGAGCAGTGCTATGTCATCATCAGCGACTTCGTCTATACTATTGACCGGCACGGCAATAAACGCGGCTGGGGCGTGGCGCAGTACGATACGCCGGAGCGCTTTATGGGCGCGGACTTTACAGAGAGGGTATATGCCAGAAGCCCGGAGGAATCCTATGAGCGCCTGATGGAGCATCTGACAAAGCTTTTTCCGCGGGTGCCGGAGAAGGCCCTGAAAAAGTTTTTGAAATAATGTGAGAATAGAAGGAGCTTACAGCATGAAGATCACACAGGATATCTTGAAGCAGTACGCGCGCCTGATCGTGCGCTCCGGCGCAAACGTTCAGCCGGGACAGACGGTGCTGCTCTTTGTTGCGGTGGACCAGGCGGCCTTCGCGGAGATGATCGCCGAGGAATGTTATCTTGCAGGGGCGAAGAAGGTGAACCTGGAATGGCAGAGTGACGGCATTTCCCGCCTGCATTTCCATTATGCCGATCTGGAAACCCTCTCCACGGTGCTCCCCTGGGAGGAGGAGAAGGCAAAACAGATGACGGTCGACCTGCCCTGCCGCATTTACATCGAGTCTGAGGACCCCGACGCCCTGGCGGGCATTTCCCCGGAAAAGATTTCCGCCGTCGGCCAGAGCCGCGCACGGGTACTCAAGCCCTACCGGGACATGATCGACGGCATCCACCAGTGGACCATCGCGGCGATCCCCTCCGAAAAATGGGCCAAAAAGTGCTTCCCGAACGAGACGCCGGAGCGCGCCGTGGAGAAGCTTTGGGACGCGGTGCTTGCTACCGTACGCATTGACGGCGTGAGCGACCCTGTTGAAAAGTGGAAGGTGCACACGGATTTCATCTCCCGGAAGGCCGCCTGGCTTAACGCGCAGGACTTCCGCCAGCTGCGCTACAAGAGCACAAACGGCACCGACTTCACCGTCGAGCTGATCCCGGGCGCGCGCTGGGACGGCGCTGCCGCGGTCAATAACCGCAACGGCGTGCGCTATATCCCCAACATGCCGACGGAGGAGATCTTTACCTCACCGCTGGCGAGCAGCTGTGAAGGAACTCTGGTCTCCACAAAGCCCCTTTCCTGGAACAGCCAGCTTATCGAAAACTTCTCCATCCGCTTTGAAAACGGCCGCGCCGTCTCCTGCAGGGCAGAGAAGGGCCAAACGCTGCTGGAAAAAATGATCAAGATGGACGAATGCGCCGACATGCTGGGCGAGGTGGCGCTGGTGCCGAAGGAGAGCCCGGTCAATCGGTGCGGCTTTTTGTTCTATGAGACGCTCTTTGACGAAAACGCCTGCTGCCATGTGGCGCTGGGTGCGGGCTTCAAGGAGGTTTTGCCCGATGGCGACAGCCTCACCACCCAGGAGGCACAGAAGCGCGGCATCAACGATTCCATCATCCATGTGGACTTCATGGTCGGCAGCGACGATCTGTCCATCGACGGCATTCGCGCCGACGGCAGCGCCGTTCCCATTTTCCGAAACGGCACATGGGCGTAATAGAAAAGCAGACCTCCCATCCCGGTAAAAAGGGATGGGAGGTCGTTCTTTAAGCCTTATTATCAGCCATCAGCGGCCGGACAACACGGTTGAAGAGGTCGATCACAGGGCCGAAGCCAAAAGCCGTGATCAGTGTGCCGATGCCGATGATCCCGCCGGCAAGCCAGCAGACCAGCGCGCAAAGCGCGTCTGTGAAAATGCGGCACCAGAAGTAGGGAATATGCGGAAGCTTCCTGTCGAGGATAAGTGAGGCCGCGTCGTAGGGTGACACACCCAGATCGGCGGTCTGGTACAGGGACAGGCCGAAGCTGCATATCACCATGCCGATCGCCATAATCAGAAGCTTCACGGCGAAAACCGTCGGCAGACCGAACCAGGAGACGGACAGCCTGTAGAAGAAATCCACCAGTGAGCCGATGAGCAGCGCGTTGATGATCGTGCCGAAGCCAATTAGATGACGGCCCCAAATCAGCTGGATCGTGAAAAAGATCAGATTCACACCGAGCTGCAAAAGGGGGAAGCGAATGCCGAGCAGCTCGGCCAGCGCCATGTTCATGCCCGTGTAGGGATCGTTTCCCAGTACGGACTGCTTGAACAGGGCAATGCCGACGGCAACCAGCAGGTTGCCGAGCAGGCTTGCGATCACGCGCTTTTTTCCGACACGATGAAAATAGGATTTCAGAGATTCGATCACAAGGATGCCTCCCAACGGAATGAATCATACTATATAGGCTTTTTTCGCGCCGAGCTCACGGGCAAGGCGGGCAAAGCTCTCAGCGTATTCCGCGTCGGTCTCGTCCTCGCCCAGAAGCTTCTGATAGCGCTCCCGCACGCCGAAGGGGCGATAACGGATGAGCTTGTAAAAGCACCCATCCTGTATATGTGCGGCGACATAGCGCACGGTCTCCTCATTCTCCCGGTCGCGGCCTGGAAAAAGGATCGTGCGCACCTCGTAGAGCTTGCCGACACGAAGCAGGTAATCAAGGTTTTTCAGTACCGTCTCGCGCGGATACGAGATCAAGGTGTCGCTCCAGCCGGGCTCCACAGCCTTCACATCCAGCATCACGCCCTCGGACACCGCAAGCACCCTCGAGTCCGCCTCAAAGTCAAAGGAGCCGTTGGAGTCGATGAGACAAGTTTTGCCCAGCGCGTGGACGCGGGTGAACAGCTCGATCAGAAACTCGTTCTGCTGCGTGCATTCACCGCCGGAGGTGGTGATCCCCTGAATATAGGGCGCCGAGCGCTGTATCTCCCGCAGGACTTCCTCCACCGTCATCTGCCGGACCTTGGGCGAAGCGTCATGCGGGCAGGTCTTTATGCAGGTGTCGCACTGGACGCATCTGGACGAATCCCATTGTACCGCACCCTCCGCGTCCTGCGTCAGCGCGCCGACCGGACAGGTTTTGACACACGCGCCGCAGTTTTGACAGAGATGAATGGTCTCCGGGTTGTGGCAGAACAGACAGTTGAAGGGGCAGCCCTGAAAGAATATGGAGGTCCGGTTGCCCGGACCGTCCACATTCGAAAAGGGTATGATTTTGTTAACGGGTGCGGTCAGCATCGGTCTGTACCCGGCGGTCCAGCGCGTGGCCGCCATCCTGCGCGCCCATGCCGAAAACGGTCACATTGTTGAGGGACTGCTTCTTCGAGCGCAGCTTTTCGATCTCGCTCTTTTTGACAAGATAGCCCGTCACGCGCACCACGTCGTTATTCTCCAGATACCCGGAGAAGTAGCGCAGGCCACGCTCAAGAGAACCCTTGATGATGGCGAGGATCGCATCCGGCGTCTTGAGCCAGGTCTCCTCAAATTTGAAAATGTCGCCCGTGCCGGTGGGAAAGTAGGGGTGGAACTTCTCATTGACCTCCAGTTGCTCGAGCATCGTCGGCTCCACACCGATGGGGATGCGGGTGCCTGGGGAATCGTCCATGCCGTCGGTGTCGATGCCGACCTGGGCATGCAGGCGGTAGCGGTGGCCGTAGGCGTCACAGTAGGGGGCCTCGTGGGCTTTGACCCGTGCGTCGATTGAATCCATGATGCGGATGCCGAGCGCGGTGGCCTCCCTGTTCATGCCGAAGCCGTGCTTTTTGTCGGTGATGCCCAGCAGATAATTGCAGCACTCGGCAAGGCCCACCACGCCGAACATGCCGGTGAAGTTTTCCTGTTTGACAAAGCCCTCGGTGACAAGGAAATTGGTCTTGAAGAAGCTGGATTCCTCGACAATGAACTTCACGCGCTTGTCCATGTACTCAAGCTGTAAGTCAATGTGGCGCGGCAGCTCCCGCTCCAGAAAGTCCTCCACGCTCTTTGCGTCCAGGGCGCACTCATACAGGCGCAGGCGCGGAAGGGTGAAGCCGCCGCCCGCGATCGAGAGACCGTTATAGCAGGAGGCGATGGCATAGCGCTCGCCCCACTCGCTTACAAACATGCGGTGGTTTGCAAAGGAGGGCTTGGCGGTCTTGAGCATGCAGCGGATGCAGGCCAGGGCAAAGTCGTCGCTGGTCCTCTCGGGGTCATATTTGAGCGTCAGGTTCGGCACCGCAAGCTGCATCTCCTCGGTAAGCTCCAGCAGCAGACGGCCGGTAACGCTGTCCTCGGGGCCGATGTCAGCGTGGACGAAGGAGTCAGTCTGCACGCGGTCGATATTGCGCAGGAACAGCCCCAGCACCTTCTTGGCAAAGGCGCGGTCCTCCTTCACAACAAACGGCTCCAGCAGCTTGTCAAGGTCGCCGAGGTAAACAGGGAAGGAGGTGATGGACGGCACGTGGCAGTAGAAAATCTCCAGCACGTTCAGCGCTTCCAGCAGATCCTTCGGCGGCTCGAGCTCCAAAAACTTGCAGCCCTTCTTGAAAAGCAGCTCGTAATCGGGGCAGATGTAGCGCGGGCGGTAGGGCATGACGCCCTCGTTCAAGTCGCACAGGGCGCCCTTTTTCTTGGCCTCATAGTATGCGTCGGAGTAGCGCAGGGAATCGTCGGTGCTCTCGCCGAGTCTTGCCAGCGCCAAGAGCTCCTGTTTATAAGTCAGGGTCGGGTCCTGAATGATTTTCAATGCCTCAGACAATCGAAATCCCTCCATTATATTTCTGAATTTCTGATGTTTCTATTGTAACGGCTTTACGCTGTGCTGTCAAAGGGAAAATGATAATTCGGGGCTTATACCAGAGCCCAGATCACGGCAAGAAGGATGGACGGCAGGAGATTGGCAACGCGGACCTTCTTTCCCCAGACGAGGTTGAGGCCGACGCAGAAGATGAGGATCGAGCCGATGAGGGAGAGGTTGGCAAGCGCCGCCTCCGTCATGAACGGTCGGATCAAAGCGGCAAGCAGCGTCATCGCGCCCTCAAAGACGAAGACCGGGATCGCGGAAAACATGCAGCCCTTTCCGAGCGAGCAGGTCATCACCAGGATGATCACAAAGTCGAGGATGCCTTTCGTGGCGAGGATGGACCAGTCGTGGCTGATGCCGTCCTGGATCGCCCCGACGATCGCCATGGCACCGATCGAGACGGTCAGGGATGCGGTCACAAAGCCGTCCACAAAGTTTTTGTCCTTCGCGTTGCCCGTCTTGCGCTTGAGCCATTCGCCGAATGTTTCAAACCGGGATTCGATGTCGATGGCCTCTCCGATGAGCGCGCCGACGGCAAGGCAGATCACGACCATCAGGGCCTGCCCGCCGCTCAGCGCGCCGTCTTCAATGTGAAGCATGCCCTCCATGGCACCGGCGATACCGATAAACAGGACACTGATACCGCAGGCCATGTTGAGCGTATCCTGAAAGCGCTCCTTCAGAAAGCGCCCGAACAGCAGCCCGGTGACGCCGCCAAGTACAATGCCGACGCTGTTGATAATGGTTCCGAGTCCGATCATATGTGCAGCTCCTGACTGACTGCTAATCCCGCAGCCGTGATGATATCGCTTTTTTGCCTGTGGATTATATCACGTCTTTTCCGATCTCTCAACAGCGAAATACAATATATGCGTTTCAAGTTTAGACTTTATAATAGATATTTGACATTTTGGAACATTCAATTACTACTACCTAAAATCTCGGCATGCTTGCCAGTGCAGGGGCTGCCGTCGTCAAACCTCCGTGACAGCCGGAACAGTGATGCATCATACGCATTTGCCTCTTACCATCTGGTTTTGGGCTATTAATCTTTGTGCCACGGATAAACGAGGTATTTCTGCAAAGGGCCTGGCACGGCAGCTTGAATTATCTTACGAAAGTGCTTGGTATCTTCTCGTGAGAATCCGCAGTGCTATGCATGACCGAGATCAAAACTATATGCTGCAAGGCATCATCGAAATGGATGAAGCCTATTTGGGCGCGTATAAACATGGTAAAAAACGTGGCCGCGGCACAGATCGTCAGAAAATGGCTGTTGCCGTATCAAAGGATGCAAATGAGCATCCTCTTTTCCTGAAGCTTCAGATTATTCCCGATGTGAAGACATCGACACTTCAAAACGTTGTCAATTCCTGTGTTACGCCTGGTTCTACGATAGAATGTGATGGGTACAAGAGTTATCCAAAGTTGGAAAATGTATCGGTCGATGCCACAAAATACGAAATCGGTGATCTCAAATGGGTTCACGTTGCGATTGGTAACTTCAAGTCCTTCTTATTGGGAACTTATCACGGTAGCTGTGGCGATTATCAGCCCTATCTGGATGAGTTCTGCTTTCAATTCAATCGCAGATTTCAGCCTGGTCTGCTATTTACCAGGCTCTCACGCGCTGTCGCTACATCTTGTACCTTGCTGAGTTAAGCCGATACCCATATAATACTATAAAGGTGACAAGGCATTCCGAGCAGGATTTGTGCCAGACAAGGCAGCACACGCAGAGCATAACGGATATATATGGTCAAGGGGGCTAACGAAGTATGGCGCAAATGATGCCGGAAGGACTGTCAGATTTCTATTAGGGAATATTATAAAAGCACCCAAACGGGAGATCGCTTTTATCGCAGTCTCCTGTCTTTCTCTGCCAAAAAGAACATGCTTCGAGCCGATGACATTCGTCACCGGCTCGTGTTCTGGTATTTGGTTTTAGCGGTTCAACAGGAAGCCCTGCAGGACCGTGCCCGCCTCGATCGCATCGCTGCCCGCTGGGATCAGCGCCGCAATATTGCAGCCGATCAGGCCACTGATCATGGCGTTTCCCTGCCCTGTAGACAGGCGCATCCGCACCGTTCCATCGCCCAGCTCCATGAAGCCGCGCAGCAGGCGGTTCGAGGGGCTGCGCTTCCCGAAGCGGTCGGCCAGGATCACGGGAAACTCGTGCGTCTCGTAGTCGCGCAGGCCGCACAGACGGCGGAAGGCCGGGAGTGCGACGGCGTAGAAGTTTGTGATGGAGGAGGCCGGGTTGCCCGAGAGACCACAGATCATCTTCCCTTTGCGAAGGCCGTAGGCACAGGCCATGCCGGGCTTGAGATCCACCTTGCGGAACAGGATTTCGGCCCCGATGGTCTCCAAAGCGGCGGGTGTAAGATCATAATCTCCGACCGAGACGCCGCCGGTGGTGATCAGTGCGTCGCACTGTTGCAGGGCTTGCACCATCACCTCCGCGATCCGTTCCGCCTGATCCGTAACGCTGGGAAACAGCACAGGTTCCGCGCCGAGTCTGGCAACCGCCGCGGCCATACTGTAGCGGTTGGTGTCCCGGATCTTGCCGGGGGCCAGGTCGTGCCCCAGCTCCACCAGTTCGCTGCCGGTGGAGAGAATGCCGACGCGCGGGCGCCGAAAAACAAGCGGGGCTTCCACATTCTGCCCGGCGAGGCAGCCCATTACCCCGGCATCGATGCGCTGCCCACAGTCGGCCAGCAGTGTTCCCCGGCGGATATCCTCCCCGGTGCGGACAATGTTCGTCCCGGGTTTGAGCGGAGCAAAGAGCGTCACACGCTTCTCCGTAAACGTGGTCTTCTCGAATGGGATCACGGCATCCGCACCCTCCGGGATCGGGGCCCCGGTCAGAATTTTTGAGGCTGTGCCCTCGGTGATCGGATAGCGAGGCACGCAGGATGCCGGAATTTCCTCCAGAATGTGCAGTGACACAGGATTCTCCTGCGAGGCGGCAGCGCTGTCCGACGCACGCAGGACATAGCCGTCAAAAGGGGAACGGTCAAAGGGCGGCACATCGCTCGCAGCGACAAGCGCCTCCGCCAGGATGCGTCCCGAACAGTCGGCAAGCGGGAGCCTCTCGGCTGAGACGGGACATACCGCGGCGGCCAGGAGATCCCGCGCTTTTCGAAAAGAAGTGACAGGGGACATGGACGATCATCCTTTCTCGGCATACAGCATTTTCCGGAATGGGGGATTTGTCTGAAGTCTACCATCTCTAACGGGGTTTGTAAACATGCTTTTTAACTATTTCACCATCGCGGGAAGGCTATTCATACCGGCGGAGCTTTGCTCGGGAAGCGTCTTGTATCCTTGCCCGCGCTGTGGTATCATGCAGAGGGAATAAGGAGGGAATGCCGTGGAGAAGAGAGCCTGTGTCGTTGCCGTTTCGGGCATTAAAAATTCCGGGAAAACAAGTTTGATCGAAAAGCTGCTCCCGGCGCTGACCCGACGCGGGCTGCGTGTAGCAACTGTCAAACATGATGGGCACCGCTTTGAACCGGACCGACCTGGGACGGACAGCTTCCGCCACCTGACGGCGGGCGCCGTGGGCACCGCCGTCTTCGATGGGGAAAATTTTCAGCTTGTGCGCCGCGCTGCGGTGGACGAGCACTTTTTGATCGCACAGTTTCCTGATGCGGAGCTGATCCTGCTCGAGGGGTTTAAGGACTCTCCCTGGCCAAAGATTGAGATCCTGCGATCGGCTGTGTCCAAGGCACCGGTCTGCCATCCCTCTGCGCGCCTCGCCCTGGTGTCGGACTGCCTCTTTGAAGCGCCGGACTGTCCGGTCTATGGTCTGGACGACACAGAGGGCCTCGCGGAGTATCTGTTTCGTTTCGTACGGCTGGGCGCCGGTTTTTCTGCCATTCTGCTGGCGGGGGGCTACAGCTCCCGTATGGGTCGGAGCAAGGCGGAGCTCCCCTTCGGCGACTTGCGGATGATCGATCATCAGGTACGCCGGCTGTGCTCGCTCGGAATCCGGGACATCCTCCTCTCCGGTTATGACGGCCCTGTCGAGGATGGACGCTATGTGCCGGACATGGTACCCCACCGAGGGCCCCTCAGTGGTATCCACGCAGGGCTTTGCGCGGCCGAGGAGGACGCTTGCCTGGTGCTGAGCGTGGACGCGCCGCTGGTCCCCCTGTCCGCCCTACTCGCGCTGATGCAGGAACATCGAGAAGGGATCACGATTCTGGAACATGACGGTCAGAGAGAGCCGCTGATCGGCGTCTACGACCGCGCCCTCGCCCCCCTGTGCGGGAAAATCCTGAGAGGGGAGCACTCCTCGGTCAAGCGCCTCTTCGATCTCGTCGGGGTCAAAGCTCTTCCCTGTGAGTCGGATTCGTCCCTGCTCTCCAACTGCAATACGCCCGGGGAGTACGAAACCATGCTGCGACGCGCAGGCTTCCGATGAGGTCATGCGGGTTACGGCGATCATCCATAAAAGAGTTATCCCAGCGAGCGCAGCTTCAAGCGCAGCAGCCAGTATGACAGGGCATTGTATGAAGTCGTTGAGGCCAACGACGCGCTGAACACGATCTATGAAAGCAACGAGTATATACCCATTCGCGCCTCCTACATGCCACTTCAAGGTATCTGACTGCCTTTTCACAGAAAAGATTTCTGGATGTCGAAAAAAAGGATCGCTTTTCAAAAAAGTTGTGATACACTACAGCTAAAGCGCTTGCGTATGGGAGTTAGAAATGGGAAGAACAGTTACGATGGCCAACTTGGCAAAGGAACTCGGCATTTCTGAATCTACTGTATCCAAAGCGCTCAACGATTATCCGGATATCAGCCCTGAGACCAAACAGATGGTAAAGGATGCTGCGGCGGATCTCGGCTATTCACCGAACATCATGGCGCGCAGCCTGGCAAAAAAACCTCCAGCTATGTCGGCGTTGTGATTCGGGACAGTTCCTCCATCTATGGGGAGATGTTCAAGGCACTGAGCGATGTTGCCAGAAGGCACGGCCTCAACCTGATCCTTTATGACACAAACAATGATCCCGGCATTGAGAAACGCTGCATCCAGAATCTAATCGACACCATGGCAATGGGAATAATTGTCGTCCCGGTGTCGGAAAACATCAACGTGATACGGAGGATGACAAAAAACACCGTGCCCGTGGTATATCTGGGCGGGAATGTGCGCCCGGACGATGTGAACTATGTCTGCTGTGACAGCACTGTAGGCACAGAGCTTGCATTAAAGCACCTTGTCGACCAGGGCCATAGAAAGATTGTGATGCTCTGCGACAGCAAGACATCCAATTCCCACAGCCGAAAAATCGCAGTCTACCAGCAAACCATGCGGGAGCGGGGGAAGAAGGAGTCGATTCTGCACAGCGAAGTCCGGGAACAGGATCTGGCAAAAGCGGGTTATGCGCTCGGAAGGTACCTTGTCGCAGAGGGAACGGAATTCACAGCGCTGTTCGCGGTCAAGGATACCCCGGCAATCGGCGCGATGGGGGCCTTGCGGGAAGCCGGAATCAAGATCCCGGAGCAGGTGTCCGTTGTCGGCTATGATGGGATCGACGCATCCGAGCTGTCGTTGGTGGAGCTCACAACCGTTGCGCAGTTGCGCATGGAGATGGCGGAGAATGTCATAGTTATTTTGCTTCGCCATGCCCAAAAGGCGTCGACTCCACCGGAACACTACCTTGCCAAGCCCAAATTGAAAATACGACACAGCACGTCGGCGCGTTGATTTCAAGATCAGGATTCACCGGCAATTCAACGCGCCGATCTTTATAAAGCGGAACTAAAGCGCTTTAGAAAGCCGGGATATGGGATTGAACAGGGAAGGACCCTGTTTATTATAAAACCTCTGCAAATTATAAAAGGAGGAAAATTCATAAAAAAACCATCACGCTCTTACTCACACTCATGCTCTGCATGACCATGTTGCTCCCGGCTTTCGCATCTGCCGAGACAAACGTCCAGTCGGTGATCGCTGAGGCCGCGTCCATAAGCTGGGATGAGCTGCTCGCCAAAGCCAAGGCGAAGATCGGCGACAACGAGCTGCACGTCTACGGCACCACTTCCCGCGTCAATGAGGAGACCTTTACCGAGAAGACCGGCATCAAAATCGTGGCGACAAACCCCAATGACAGCCAGATCTTCCTGTTCATTGTCATACTGGGTATGACCGGCGACGCCACCGTGACGCTGACCTCGGAAATCGTGTCCCGGCGATTTGGATGTTTGACATCGCATTGTGCGCCATCGCTTCTGTGGCGAGCTATGGCATCCATAGAGATGTTAAGAGAATTTTGAGAGACATACATTGGATCCAATGCGCCTGAACCCTCAGAAGATGTAGCTGAAAAACCCAGTTTGCTTCCTTGCTCACCGTGAGCAGGTTAGCGGCTGGGTTTTTCTATACCTTCCTTGCCTGTTCATTACTAAACTTGAAAGGCTGCCCGAGACATTTTCGGAATTCGCCGAAATGTTCTGGGGCAGCCTGATGGACTATGTGACCGTGGGCAAGGACAAGACGATGGTGTTCACGCTGATTGGGGGAACGGAGATTGCAGATGAGACTTTGAGGCCAAAGTTCTCCAAAACGTACGATTTAATCTATGAATTGCTTCCTTCCATATCGGTTCAAGTGATTTCAAACTCCGAACGATCCAATTCCACATAGATTCTATCATCAGGTTTTTGTTGGGACAACCAGACTACAGTCTCGACGTGGCACGAGGAAATGATATTACTGGCACATACCTCATACCTGTTCGCCCAATCCCGGATAGGAACATATCCACCGTTTTGGGCACTTGGGTGTTCGCCCATGCAGGAACATATCGACAAATTGGAATTTGTTGATATTAAAGCGTCAGTATTTCGCTCACGATTTCATAAACGTTCTTATTGACTGTATCCACTTTTATGGTGTCAAGCGTTTGATACATGTCGATCCTTGCAACGC
>CADBYZ010000034.1 GCA_902799075.1 Oscillospiraceae bacterium
GAGCTCCTTTTGTTAGTGGTGTTGTGTGGTAGCTTCATTCTAACAAACTCAACCGCTTTTTTCTATCCCTTAGTCTCACATCTATTGTAACGCTACAAATGATTAAAAAAATATGCACAGACCCACTTGACAAATCGGAATTGATTGCGTATAATCGGTTACGTTAAATCAATTGAATGCAATTAATTAAGGAGGCACACACATGAACGTTTATGATTTCACCGTTGCTGCCCAGGACGGCAGCCAGGTCGCACTGAAGGACTACGCCGGCAAGGTCCTGCTCATCGTCAACACCGCCACCGCCTGCGGCTTCACGCCCCAGTACGGCCCCATGCAGGAGATCTATGACGAGTTCCACGACAAGGGCCTTGAGATCCTGGACTTCCCCTGCAACCAGTTCGGCAACCAGGCCCCCGGCGAGGATGAGGAGATCCACAGCTTCTGCCAGGGCCGCTTCGGCATCACCTTCCCGCAGTTTTCCAAGATCGACGTCAACGGCGACGACGCCATCCCCCTCTACAAGTACCTCACCACCGCCACCACCTTCGAGGGCTTCGGCAAGAGCCCCATGGCGCTCATGATGGCGGGCGTTGCCAAGAAGATGGACAAGGACTACAAGAACAACGGCAACATCAAGTGGAACTTCACCAAGTTCCTCATCGACCGCGAGGGCAACATCAAGGCCCGCTTCGAGCCCACCGCCGACATGAAGCTCGTGCGCGAAAAGATCGCCGAGCTGATCTGAGCGTAAG
Source organism: Oscillospiraceae bacterium (assembly GCA_902799075.1). GTDB lineage: Bacteria > Bacillota > Clostridia > Oscillospirales > Oscillospiraceae > Limivicinus. The sequence goes on from CADBYZ010000034.1 coordinate 753, forward strand.
CCCCCCCTTCAGGCAAGGGGGCCGTTTTTGAAATCACAACCGGGAAAGGCATCACAACCATGGAAACAGAAAACCGCACACAAGCCGATACCGCCCTGCTGCTCGACAGCCAGCTATGCTTTCCGCTCTATGCCTGCGCGCGCGAGGTGGTCAAGCGCTACCGCCCCTTCCTGGACGACATCGGCCTGACCTACACCCAGTACATCGCCATGATGGTCCTGTGGGAGACGCCCTGCGTCAGCTCCCGCCGGCTCGGGCGGCGGCTGTTTCTGGACTCCGGCACGCTCACGCCGGTGCTCAAGAAGCTCGAGGCCATGGGCTACATCACCCGCAGGCGGGACGAAAAGGACGAGCGAAACCTCCTGCTCACGCTCACCGAAGAGGGGAAGGCTCTCAAGGAGCGCGCGGCGGTCATCCCGCAGCAGATGGCCTCCTGCATCCGGCTTGACCCCAAGGACGCCATCGAGCTCTACTCCCTCCTGCACCGCCTGCTCGACACCATGCGCGAGGAGGAGTAATAAAGCCTGTCATTCTTTGCCTGTGCGAAGGATGACAGCTTTTTTTATGCCAACTCCAAACTCCACACTTTCCACTTTCCACTCTTCACTTTCCACTTTCCACTCTTCACTTTCCACTTTCCACTTTTCACTTTTCACTTTTCACTTTCCACTTTCCACTTTCCACTTTCCACTTTTCACTTTCCACTGTCCACTTTCCACTTTTCACTTTCCACTTTCCACTTTTCACTTTCCACTTTCCACTTTTCACTTTCCACTTTCCACTTTTCACTTTTCACTTTCAAAAAGAAAATGGTTGATTTTGTGCCGCAATCTTTATATAATATACAAGATTGATAACAGCTGCCGAACTCGGCGCCGGGCGGATCGCGTGCCCCGGCGACCGGGAAGGAGGAACCTATGAGAAAACTTGCGGCCTTTCTGGTCTATGTGCTTGCCTTCGCGGTGATCATCGCCATGGGCGGGCTGTTTCTGGGCTATTACATATCCAAAAGCGAACAGAACGTCAGCTATGTCTATGTGGGCGACCTCAACGTCAGCGGCCTGACCAGAGAGGAGACCGAGTCCCTGCTCCGCTCCCGCGGCTGGGGCGACCGGGAGACCACCCCCCTCACTGTCACAACCTTCCGGGGCGTGCAGTTCCAGGTCGATCCCGTGCGCTCGGGCGTGGCCACCCCGGTGGAATCCCTCGCGGAAGCCGCCTACGCCGTGGGCCATGACGCGGACATGATCACAAACCTTGAGACCGCCTGGGAGGTCTACCAGCATCCGGTTGACATAACGCGCATCGACCGCCCCATCGACATCGAATACCTCGACGGCCTGATCGACGACTGCGTCGCCCGCGTCCAGAGCAACATGGGCGACGAGGACTACACCGTTGATACCGACGCCGGGACCCTCACCTTCATCAAGGGCCGCAATCAGCTCAACTTCGACCGCGAGGATTTCCGCAACACCGTCATCACCGCCCTGCGCTTCGGCCAGAGCGAGATGTACTACAACCGCCTTGTGAACCGGATCACCCCGCCGGACTTCGACGCCATCCACACGGCCCTCTGGAAGGAGCCCCGGGACGCCTACTACATCGACAACGTGAGCTATACCGTGGCCGACGAGGTCGTGGGCTGCACGTTTGACGTAGACGACGCCCGCGCCCGCTGGGACGCGGCAAACCCCGGCGACACGGTGGTCATCCCGCTGGAGATCACCCGGCCCCAGGTCACGGGCGAGAGCCTGCGCGGCCAGCTTTTCCATGATCTTTTGGGCGCCTGCCTGACCAAGTTCCCCAACTCCGGCGAAAACCGCCGCTCCAATCTGGCCCTGTGCGCCTCGAAGATCGACGGCTACATCGTCAACCCCGGCGAGGTCTTTTCCTATAACGAGGTCGTGGGCGAGCGCACCGAGGAGGCAGGCTTTAAACCCGCCCCCGCCTATGTCGACGGCGCGGAGAAGGATGAGATCGGCGGCGGCGCCTGTCAGATCTCCAGCACCCTCTACGCCGCCACGGCCTTCGCCTTCCTCGAGACCGTGGAGCGCTACAACCATGTCTTCAAGGTCAGCTACATGCAGCGCGGCACCGACGCCACCGTCACCATCCCCGCCGAGGGCAAGGTGCTCGACTTCAAGTTCCGCAACAACAAGAGCTACCCCGTCAAGATCGTGGCAGAGTTCAACAATGAAGAGAGCACCATCAACGTGGAGATCTGGGGCACACTCGAGGAGTGGGACTACATGCCCGTGGAGTTTGACAACAGCTACAACTGGGAGCACGACTATGACCGCGTGATCGCCCCCGCCTATCCCGACCGCCCGGGCTTCAAGATCAAGTTCAACGTGGAGACCTGGGGCTTTGAGGACGATTTCTCCACCGGCTACCGCACGCTTACCCACCGCCTGGTCATTGACTCCAACGGCAATACGGTCGAGGACACGGTCCTCAACCCCGGCACGCCCGGCAACTACGCCCTCGATACCTACTACCAGCATCCGGAATAAAGGAGTCAGCATGTACACGATCCAGTTTGCAAAGCTGCGCCCCGGCGCCAAAATCCCCTCGAAGCGGGACGAGGATTCCGACTACGACCTCTACGCCTGCTTTGACGAGGAGGAATTCGTGATCCCCGCCTTCTCCACCCGCCTTGTGCCCACGGGCCTCATCAGCGCCTTTGACGCAAGCCTCGGCGTGAAGTTCGAGGAGCGGGGGAGCAACACCAAATGGTGCGGCATCGTCCAGGCCGGGGTCATCGACAGCGGCTACCGCGGCGAATGGCTCTGCGCGGTCTATAACGGAAACCCCGTGCCGGTGCACATCACCAAGGCAGTGGGCGAGGTGAAGCGCCTGGAGGATCGTGTGCTGGTGCCCTACGCGAAGGCGATCTGCCAGTTTCATGTGCGCGAGATCCTGCCCGTCGAGGTGCAGGCGGTGAGCGCCGAAGAGGTGCTCGCCCGCGCATCCGAGCGCGGCGCGGGCAAGCTCGGCAGCAGCGGGAAATAAACAAACAGAGAAACGGCTGGGAGGACCCGGCCGTTTTTCAAATATTTACAAAAAAACTTTCTCCCTCCGGGGCTTGCAGGCGCAGATGGGCTGTGCTATAATTAACATAACGTGTCAAAAACAACGATTATGGACAACCAGACAGCTTAGCGGAGATTGATAGAGATGAAAAAAGCGAGAAACAGAATCCTTCTTGTCCTTGTGCTGACGGCGTGCATCGCGCTCATGCTGCCGGGACTGTGCGCCTCGGCGGAGAACATCGGCAGTTATCCGGTGGGTGTGGAAATGGGCTGGATACAGTTCTATTCCAGCAGCCTGCCCATCATCAACTGCGTGCCCTATTCCGGCGGCCTGCCCTCGGATGTGGAGATGTACTGGGACGCGGACGGCGTGTACATCACCGGCGTGCCCGACACGGCCGGCTCCTACATTGCCGAGTACATGGTCTTCACCGAGGAGGGTGCAAGTTACGCAAACGTCAGCTTCACCGTCACCGAGCAGCCTGTTTCCCGCGACATGGTCATCACCAAGAGCCCGACAGGGGAGCGTGTGGAGGTCGGCGGCGCCGCCAAGTTCGTCGCCCGCGCCGAGAATGCCGAGCGCATCGTCTGGCGCATCGTCTCCAACGACACCACCAACACCGTCCAGGCATCTGAGGCAAGCCAGGTCTTCCCGGGCCTGCAGGTGAGCGGCCTCGGCACCGAGACGCTGACGCTCTCCGGCATCCCGCAGAGCATGGACGGCTGGCGCGTGGAGGCACAGTTCTGGAGCGGCAGCCGCCACGCCGAATCCATGGGCGCCGAGATCACCATTGTCGATTCCCAGGGCAACCCCGTCCGCAACCGTGCGGTCGTGACCACGCCCACCCCCACCCCGCAGTTCAATTTCCCGACCGGTCAGCCCTCGGTCCCCTCCGTGGGCAATAACGACATGCCCGTCGACAGCGGCGCGCGCACGGCCAACATCAGCTACCAGCCCCAGAGCGCCCAGCTCATGCCCGGCGACAGCTACACCCTCAGCGTCATTGCGACCTCGCCCAATAACGGGGCCCTGAGCTATCAGTGGTACAGCGCCGCCACCAACAACCGCAGCGCGGCCCTGCCCATCAGCGGCGCAAACGACGCCTCCTGGACCGTCAACCAGACCGACGGCACCGCCTATTACTGGGTCGCCGTCTGGAATACCCGCGACGGCGCGCGCAGCCAGGCGGTCTACTCCGAGGCGGCCGAGGTGCGCATCGTCACCCCCGCGACCCCGACGCCCATCCCCACGCCCACGCCCACGCTTCCCGTCACGCCCGCGCCCCGCACAACCACGCCGTCGAACATCAGCTTCCAGCTGATCCTGTTCGGCATCATCGGCGTGCTCGCGCTCATCGCGCTCATCGGCGTGGTGATCTATCTGCGCGCCGACGCCAGGCAGAAGGCCATCGAGGAAGAGGAGGAGAAAAGGCGCGACAGCCAGTGAAAAGCAATACAGAGCGTTCCCCCCAGACTATGGAACGCTCTGTTTTTCTGCTGTCCGGAACTGGAAAGATTTGCACGGCAGTTAAGCCGCGTCCCCCTGCCTTCCCCTTGAGTGCACACCCCGCCCTTGCCTTCCCCTCAAGGGGAAGGCAAAAGCGAGGAGAAGGGCATTGCCGCATACACTGAACCGAAACACACAGTCTCATAAAGGAGGCCATTATAATATGATGGATGATCTCAACGCCCTGCTCGGGGCGCACGGGCTTTCCGAAATGCCGAAGGTCCTGCTGGCGGCGGCGGAGTGCGCCCCGCTTTCCAAGACCGGCGGGCTTGCCGACGTGGTCGGCGCGCTGCCGAAGGCGCTCAGAAAGCTCGGGGTGGACGCGCGCGTCATCACGCCCTACCACCGCTGCATCAAGGAAAAATACTACGAAATGACCGAGCATGTGGTGGATTTTCGCATCTGGCTCGGCTGGCGCAACGCCTATGTGGGCATCGAGCGCCTGAACGTGGACGGCGTGACCGTCTACCTCGTGGACAACGAGGACTACTTCGGCCGCGAAATCTACCTCGGCGGGAACATGGAAGGGGAGCAGTACTCCTATTTCACCCGCGCCGTGCTGGAGGCGCTGCCGAAGCTGGACTTTCAGCCGGACGTGATCCACTGCAACGACTGGCACACCGCCATGCTCCCGATGCTGGCCCACACCCAGTACCGCGGCGGCATCCAGGACCGGGTCAAGTACCTGCTGACCATCCACAACATCGCCTTTCAGGGCCGCTTCGATTTCGGCTTCGTGCAGGATATGTTCAATGTCGACCCCTGCTACTACACGCCGGAGTTCATCGAGCTGCACGGCTGCGCCGACTACCTCAAGGCGGGCTGCGTCTTTGCCGACAGGATCAACACCGTAAGCCCCAGCTACGCCTCCGAGATCAAGACCCCCTATTACGCCGAGGGCCTGGAGGGCATCCTGAACGCCCGCCACGCGGTGCTTACGGGGATCTTAAACGGCATCGACCGAGACTTCTTTAACCCCGAGACCGACCCAAACCTCCGGCAGAATTACGGCGTTAAGGACTACGCCGCGGGCAAGGCCGCCTGCAAGCGCTGGCTCCAGAAGAGCATGGGCCTGGAGCAGCGGGAGGACGTGCCGCTTTTCTGCATGGTCACCCGCATGACCGAGCAGAAGGGCTTTGACCTCGTGGCCTGCGTGCTCGACGACATGATGTGCCGCGAGGATATGCAGCTGATGCTCCTCGGCACCGGGGACGAGCGCTTTGAAAAATTCATGGCCGCCGCCGAGAAACGCTATCCCGGCAAGCTCTGCTCCTACATCGGCTACAAGGAGGAGCTTTCCCACCAGGTGTACGCGGCGGGGGACTTCTTCCTCATGCCCTCGCGCTTTGAGCCCTGCGGCCTGAGCCAGATGATCGCCATGCGCTACGGCACGGTCCCCATCGTGCGCGAGACCGGCGGCCTGCAGGACACGGTCATCCCCTATAACCGCTTCCACGAGGAGGGGGACGGCTTCTCCTTCGCCAACTTCGACGCCTGGGAGATGCGCGACGCCATGCGCCTGGCCATGGCCTGCTACAAGGATAAGGAGATCATGGACGGCCTCATCGGCCGGGCCATGCGGAAAAACTTCGGCTTTGAGCAATCAGCCGCGGAATATGCGAGACATTACATATGGATGCTGTGAATAACAATACCTATACCGTCTATTTCGGCGGACGCTATCACGAGGACTGGACCGAGGACTATACCCTCTCCATCCACTATGAAAACCGCCGCCAGGTGCAGGCCCGGCTGGAAAACGGGAAATGGGTGCCCGCGGGCGGCGATGTGCAGATCTGCGCCCTGCTCCAGTCCCCCTTCTGCCCGGACCTGATGCAGGCATACTTCCAGGCCTCGGCCACGGTCTATGCCGCCATTCACGACTGCCTTGCCAGGGGCCTGACCCTGGATCACTTGAACGAGGTCTTTGAAGCCAAGGGTCAGCCTTTGGCCGCGCCGGAGCTTCTGCGCATCCTGATGGACGACTGCGGTATGAAGCTCGAGCAGGCCTACCGCATTATCGCCGCCTGCTGCGACGACTTGAGCTGCTCGGGCATTCAGCCCCAGTATATCAAGGCCTATCAGCCCCGCACCGCCCACGTGGTCAGCATCCTGCGCCGCACGGTGGAGCAGATGCCCGCCCTCATCCACGACACCCGTCTCAAGGAGTACCGCAGCCACTACGGCGCGGTGCGCGTGGGCTGGGAGCTGCGCCTGGCCTTCCGCTGCCGCGGCGGCCGGATCAGCCGGGCGGAGCTTGTTGTCTGGGGCGACGACTTTGAAAGCAGCTGGTCGATGGAGCAGGAGGATGACGTTTATTATGTAAACCTCCCTGTCGCCACCGAGCCCATGGCCCTCTGGTATGCCTTCTATGTGGAGACCGAGAGCAGCGCCCACTGGCTGTGCCCCGACGAGACGGGCTATCTCGGCCACATTTGCCCCAGGCGCGAGGGCGGCTTCCGCCTCACGGTATACGACCCCGAGTTCCAGACACCCGCGTGGTTTCGGCACAGCATCATGTACCAGGTCTTTCCGGACCGCTTCGGCTTCTCCGACGACGGCACCGCCGAGCGCGGCATCGCCTATCACGAGGCCCTGGGCCAGATCCCCGAGCTGCACAAAAGTCTCGACGAGCCGGTGCGCCACCTGCCGCGCAGCTTTGAGCAGAACTACAGCCCCGACGATTTCTACGGCGGGACCTTCAAGGGCATCGAGGCGAAGCTTCCCTATCTCAAGGAGCTGGGCATCAGCTGCCTGTACCTGAATCCCATCGTGGAGGCGCGCTCCAACCACCGCTACGACACCTCGGACTACTCAAAGCCCGACCCCATCCTCGGCACGGTGGAGGACTTCGAGCAGCTCTGCCGGGCCGCGAAGGCGCAGGGCATCCGCATCATGCTCGACGGCGTGTTCTCCCACACCGGCGACGACAGCATCTACTTCGACCGCTACGGCCACTACGGCGGACAGGGCGCGTGCAGCGGGCCCGACTCGCCCTATTATTCCTGGTACGAGTTCCGGCGCTTCCCGGATGAGTACCGCTGCTGGTGGGGCTTTGAGGCCCTGCCCGAGGTCAACGAGCATGACCCGCGCTTCCTCAGATACATCGTCACCGGCGACGACAGCATCATGAAGCTCTGGCTCAAACGCGGCGCCTCCGGCTGGAGGCTCGACGTGGCCGACGAGCTGCCGGACGATGTGCTCATGAAGATGCGCTCCTCCGTCAAGGGCTATGACCCCGAAGCCGCCATCATCGGCGAGGTTTGGGAGGACGCGGTCATCAAGGAAAGCTACGGCTCGAGACGGCGCTACGCCCTCGGCACGGCGCTCGATTCCGCGATGAACTACCCCTTCCGCACGGCGGTCATGGACTACGCCCACAACACCATCAACGCCTACCAGCTGCGCGATTTCCTGATCGGCCAGCAGATGAACTACCCCTGGCCCTTCTACTACGCGCTGATGAACTTGCTGGGCTCCCACGATGTGCCGCGCCTGAAAACGGTGCTGGCCTGCCCGTGGAACCTGCGGACCATGTCCCGGGAGGATCAGCTCGCCCAGACCTTCACGGCGGAGGCCCTCGAGCGGGCGGAAAAGCTTGAGAAGATGTGCGCGGCGCTCCAGTTTGCCATTCCGGGCGTACCGAGCATCTACTACGGCGACGAGCAGGGCATGGAGGGCGTGAGCGATCCCTTCAACCGCGCCCCCTTCAAGGAGGGGGACCGGGAGCTGCACGACTGGTACGCCCGCCTGAGCTCTCTTCGCCGCGGCGCGGACGCGCTCTCCACCGGCAAGGCGTCCTTCTTCGCCTCCGACAGCGAGGTGCTGCTTGTCCTGCGCTATATCACCGCCGGGCATGACGTGTTCGGCGAAGCGGCGGAAAACAGCGTGTGGCTGTGCGTCATCAACCGCAGCGACGAGGCGCGTGAGTACAGCGTGGACTGCGCGGTCGCGGGCCTCGGCGTGCACAGCGGCGTCGCCGCCCCCCTGTCGGGCGAAATCATCCGGCTCCTCTGAGACGATACAAACAGGAACAGAGGAGGCATACCCTCCTCTGTTCCTGTTTGTATAATATGCTAAAATCTGAGTAAAGCTACAGAAAAATACTTGAAAATGCATAAAATCTTGTATATAATTACGGCTGGATTTCCGTATGTCCGGCCAGACATGGGAGAGAGAAAAACATGAAATGTCCGTTTTGCGGTTATACTGAGAGCAAGGTCATCGACTCCCGCCCCGCCGAGGAGAGCACCACCATCCGCCGCCGGCGCGAGTGCCTGGCCTGCCAGAAGCGTTTTACCACCTATGAGATCATCGAGCGCCTGCCCCTGGTCGTCGTCAAGCGCGACGGCAGCCGCCAGTCCTTCGACAAGGTCAAGCTCATCAACGGCATGGTGCGCGCCTGCGAAAAGCGCCCGGTGTCCCTGGCTACCCTTGAGGGCATTGCCGACGATATCGAGCAGGAGCTGCAGAGCAATCTGGAGCGCGAGATCAGCACTGTCAGCATCGGCGAGATGGTCATGTCCCGCCTCAAGCAGGTGGACGAGGTGGCCTACGTCCGCTTCGCCTCGGTCTACCGCAGCTTCAAGGACATCAACACCTTTATGGAGGAGCTGACAAAGCTCCTGGAAGGGAAGTAAGCGGCAGCGCCGTACAACAATTTAATTTGTTTTTGAGGCAGCTTTGCCGCCTCAAAAACACCCTGAGCCGAGCATAGCGACGCGCGGGAAGCGCGCGACGATCCAAGCCTGCTTGGCGAGGCCTCGCGCCGACCAAACACGGCGTGTCACGCACCGCCGTGTGCGATAAGCGCGAGTGCTCGATTGGAAACCGTGTTTCCAATCGACTTAAAACACCGTGCCCCACGTCACCTTCTCCATCCCGGCAATACTGTCGAGATGGTAGCGCAGCTGCTCATACACCGCGGGCACCGCGCGCATTTCCCCGGCGCGCAGCTCCCGCATGGCGGCGTAAAAGGCGTCGCTCGTGCCGTCAAGCTCCGGGTGGCGCAGGACCGCCTGCGTGTAATTCTTCGCCGCGCCCCAGATGCGAAAGGCGGCCGCAAGCTGCTCGGCGGCGTACTTGGGGTCGCCGGCCTTCACCGCTTTTTCTGACAGCGCCACATGCTCCTTGATCTCCTCAATGAGCGCGTCCGCCCTTCGGATGTTCCACACGGACGCCCCAATGAGAAGCCCCAGCAGCACCAGGGCCCCGATCTCCCGCTTCATGTCGCCGCCTCCTTTGCCGCAATATAGCTCTGTCCCTTCTGATTGACCGTCATGAGATAGACGCCTTTGGGGTCTGCGTGCCCCTTCTCCTTCAGCTCCTCTTTGAGCCAGGCGGCGTCCCGCCCCAGAGCGCGCAGGTTCTTCTCGATCGTGCGCCCCTCGCTGATGACGATGAGCGGGCAGCCCCCGTCGTCCGTCTTTATCCCCATCTGTTCCGCCGTCGCGGGCAGGCGCGCGGGGTAGGGGATCACGTTCAGGCGCCCGTCGGTTTCAAGGATGCCGTATTCCACCTGGCTCAGATCAAAAAGCCCCTGCTTGCGAAGCTCCTGCATGAGCTCGTCGGCGGTAAAGCGGTTGCGGCGCATCTCCCTCTGGTCGATGACGCCCCGCCGCACCAGTACGCTCGGTCCGCCGAAGAGGAGCGTGCGCAGGCGTATGCTCTTCATGCTCATGCCTGCGATGAGGATCTCAAAGCAGAAAAGCGTCAGGATCGGCACGAGGCCGTTCGTCATGGGGATGCCCACATCCTGCAGCGGGTGGGCGGCAAGGTCGGCAATCAGCGAGGCCACGACAAATTCCGACAGCTCCATCTCTCCGAGCTGCCGCTTGCCCATCAGCCGCATGGCCAGCAGCAGGGCAGCGTATATGATTGCGGTACGAATCATCACGATCGCCATAACTTCACCTCACGCATAGTTTGTCCCTCGCGGGGCAAAGTAAAGGTGCCAAATAATGAAAACCGAAATCTGTAAAAATACCAATGATCTGGTTGAAATCGCCGTAAAAGCGATACAAAACAGGTTAAATACAAAGCCGGACAGCGTCCTGGCCCTCACCTGCGGGGAGACGATGAAGCCCCTCTGGGCATCTCTTGCGGGTGTATCCATGAAGGAGGCCCGCGTACTCTGTGTGACCGAGCTGTGCGGCGCGGAAGAATCCAAAAGCTGCCGCCATGCTCTCACCGAAGGGCTGATCGAAAGGACCGACCTCAACTCGGAAAACTGCTTTTTCCCGGACCCGGACGCGCCGGAGGAATACGACCGCCTGATCGACGCTTTGGGCGGCATCGACCTTGCGGTGCTCGGCATCGGGGAGGACTGCCACATCGGCTACAACGAGCCGGGCACGCTCTTTGAAGCGCGCACCCACGTCCAGAAGCTCACCGACCGCACCAAGCGCCAGCTTCTCAAGCGCGGCTTTACGGAGGCCGACATGCCGGAGTACGCAGTCACCATGGGCATCCACGACCTGACGAAGGCGCGGGAGATCCTGCTTCTCGCTTTCGGCGAGGACAAGGCCGCAGCGGTCTACCAGATGCTCTACGCCAAAACCACGCCCTACATCCCCGCGGCCTATCTCCAGATCCCCCCGGAGGTCACGGTGCTGCTGGACGAGAAAGCGGCAGGGAAGCTGTAATCTGTCTGCAAAACGCGGGCCCTACATATTTATACGCACGGCTGCGTTTTAATCCAAAAGTTTGGAGGAATACATAATGGGTAAATACTTCGGTACCGACGGCTTCCGCGGCGAATCCAACGTGGACCTGACCGTCGACCACGCCTTCCGCATCGGCCGGTATCTCGGCTGGTACTACGGACAGGACCACAAGGCCAAGGTCGTCATCGGCAAGGACACGCGCCGCTCGAGCTACATGTTTGAAAACGCGCTGTGCGCGGGGCTCACCGCCTCCGGCGCGGACGCGTACCTGCTGCACGTCACCTCCACGCCGAGCGTTTCGTTCATCGCGCGCGCCGACGACTTTGACTGCGGCATCATGATCTCCGCAAGCCACAACCCCTTCCACGATAACGGCATCAAGCTCTTGAACGGCGACGGCGAGAAGATGGAGGAGAGCGTGCTGGACGGCATTGAGGAATACCTCGACTCCGACCGCGCCCTGCCCTACGCCACCCGCGACGGTATCGGCTGCACGGTGGACTACGCCGCCGGGCGCAACCGCTACATCGGCTACCTCATCTCCCTTGCCACCCGCTCCTACAAGGGCTTCAGGATCGGCCTCGACTGCGCCAACGGCAGTACCTGGCAGATGGCGAAAAGCGTCTTCGACGCCCTCGGCGCGGACACTTACGTCATCGCAAACCACCCCGACGGTCTGAACATCAACGTCGGCTGCGGCTCCACCCACCTGGATAACCTCAGAAAGCACGTTGTTGACAACAAGCTCGACCTGGGCTTTGCCTTCGACGGCGACGCCGACCGCTGCCTTGCCGTCGACGAGAAGGGCAATGAGGTCAACGGCGACCACATCATGTACCTGTGCGCAAAGTACATGAAGGAGAGCGGCACCTTCGGCAGCTCCAAGGTCGTCACCACCGTCATGAGCAACATGGGCCTGTACAAGGCCCTCGACGAGCTCGGCATCGGCTACGAGAAGACCGCCGTGGGCGACAAGTACGTGGCCGAGAACATGCGCCAGAACGGTCATCTGCTGGGCGGCGAGCAGTCCGGCCACATCATCTTCGGCCGCCTCGCCAACACCGGCGACGGGCTTTTGACCGCCATCAAGGTCATGGAGGCCGTTACCGAGACCAAGCAGCCCCTGTCCGTGCTGGCCTCCGGCATGACCATGTATCCGCAGGTGCTCAAAAACGTCATCGTCACCGACAAGGACGAGACCCTTGCCTGCCCCGAGGTGCAGGAAGCTGTCAAGAAGGCGGAAGAGGAGCTGGGCGAAAACGGCCGCGTCCTGCTGCGCAAGAGCGGCACCGAGCCGCTGCTTCGCGTCATGAGCGAGGCCACCACCAAAGAGCTCTGCGAGGAGAAGGTCGACGCCATCATCGCCGCCATGGACAGAGCGGGCAAGCTCATCCGCATCAAGTAAGGAGGCAAGCACAATGGTAGAAATCAAGGATTTACTCGATCTCGACAAGACGATCGCCAAAAAGCTCTTCGAGGGCAAGACCTACCCCTGGGAGGTCCTCGACGAGATCAAGGGCTTCATCCTGGAGCTCGGCCCCACCCTCGACCCCGAGGAATACGATAACCCCGCCGAGGGCGTGTGGGTGGCAAAGGACGCGAAGGTCTTCCCGTCGGCCTGGCTCGGCTCCCCCTGCATTATCGACCACGGCGCCGAGGTCCGCCACTGCGCCTTCATCCGCGGCAGCGCAATCGTCGGCAAGAACGCCGTCGTGGGAAACTCCGTGGAGCTTAAAAATGTCGTGCTCTTTGACAACGTCCAGACCCCGCATTATAACTACGTGGGCGACAGCGTCCTCGGCTACAAGGCCCACATGGGCGCGGGCTCCATCACCTCGAACGTGAAAAGCGACAAGACCCTCGTCACCGTCAAGGTCCCGGGCGGCCCCATCGAGACCGGGCGCAAGAAGTTCGGCGCCATGCTCGGCGACTTCGTGGAGGTCGGCTGCAACAGCGTATTGAACCCCGGCACCGTCGTTGGCCGTCATACCAACATCTACCCCACCTCCTGCGTCCGCGGCGTCATCCCCGCAAACTCCATCTACAAGGACAAGGTGGACATCGTCCTCAAGAAGTAAACGTAATATTGTTTACATAAAAACTGCACTGTCATCCTGAGCGAAGCGAAGGATCTTCCTCTTCCCGCATGTACCGGGGAAGGATCCTTCGCCGGACAAGCGGGGAACGCCGCGCGTTCCCCGCGCGTCGCCATGCTCAGGATGACATGCTTTTCCATGCATTTCCGGCCGTTCGTCCTTGACACCGCCTGTCAAGCATAGTAAAATTATGTCAGTGAGATACCTTTCTCAAACGGACAAACTAAAAATAACAGGAGGAAACAACATGAAGAAAGTATTGTCCCTGATCCTCGCGGTCTGCCTTCTTGCGTCGCTGTTCGTCGGCTTCGGCGGCACGGCCTCGGCGGAGACAGCGCCCGAGGAGCGCGATCTGGTTATCCTCTTCACCAGCGATATCCACTGCGGCATCGACCAGGGCTGGGGCTACGCCGGACTCTACGCCGTGAAGGAGAACCTTTCCAAAAATTACAATGTCCTGCTCGTCGATGACGGCGACTCCATCCAGGGCGAGGCCATCGGCACCATGACCCGCGGCGAGGCCATTATCGACATCATGAACGTCATGGGCTACGACGTGGCAATCCCCGGCAACCACGAGTTCGACTACGGCGTGGATCGCTTCCTGGAGCTTGCCGGGAAGGCAAACTTCCCCTACATCAGCTGCAACTTCAACAAGGAAGGCGAGCTGATCTTCGAGCCCTGGCTCATGAAAGAGATCGGCGGCATGAAGATCGCCTTCGTCGGCGTCACCACCCCCGACACCCTTCGTTCCTCTACCCCGAAGTACTTCATGGATGAAAACGGAAACTTCATTTACGGCTTTATGCAGGACGAGACCGGCGAGGCCATCTATAACGCCGTGCAGCAGTCCGTGGACGCCGCCCGCGCCGAAGGGGCCGATTACGTCATCGTCATGGGCCACCTGGGCGACGAGACCGAGTGCGCCCCCTGGATGTACAGCGACGTGATCTCCCACTGCAGCGGCATTGACGCCTTGCTTGACGGCCACAGCCACGACACCAACCAGGTCGTCATGAAGGACAAGGACGGCAACGATGTCGTCCGCTCCGCCTGCGGCACCAAGCTTGCCGAGATCGGCGTCCTGCACATCACCCGCGACGGCAAGATCTCTTCCGAGCTTTACACCTGGGACAGCAGCGCCTCCCTCTCCGCGCTGCTCGGCATTGAAAACGCAGCCTCCGAGGCAGTGTATGAAGGCTCTGCAGAGCTCAACCAGAAGCTCACCGAGGTCGTTGCAACCAGCGCGGTCGACCTCTGCTTCTATGATCCCGAGACCATGAAGGACGGCGAGAAGCCCGTGCGCATCATCCGCCGCGCCGAAACCAACCTCGGCGACCTCTGCGCCGACGCCTACCTCGACCAGTCCGGCGCCGACATCGCCTTCGTCAACGGCGGCGGCATCCGCACCGCCATCAACAAGGGCGACATCACCCGCAACGACATCCTCAAGGTCCACCCCTTCGGCAACAACCTGACCGTGATCGAGGTCACCGGCCAGCAGGTGCTGGACGCTCTCGAATGGTCCGTGCATGCCCTGCCCGGTGAGTTCGGCGGCTTCAACCAGGTCGCGGGCCTGACCTTTGAATATGATTCCTCCATCCCGAGCCCCTGCGTGTCAGATGAGACCAACGTCATGTTCGACCATATCGACGAGACCATAGAGCGCCGCGTGCGCAACGTCAAGGTCGGCGGCGAGGATCTGGACCCTGCCAAAACCTACACGCTGGCCTCCGTCGACTACCAACTGCTCAACAACGGCGACGGCTACACCATGTATGACGGCGCGAAGATCCTGCAGAACGCGGTCAAGCTGGATAACCAGGTGCTGATCGACTACATCACCGGCACCCTGAGCGGTTCCGTCGGCGCGGGCTACGAGGAGCCCTACGGCCAGGGCCGTATCGTTTCCGTCAACCCCGAGGGCTGATAGAAGACAAACAAATATAAAAAGAGCGTCAGGGCAAACGCCCTGGCGCTTTTTGTCACTCCCCATATAATCTTCTCACACTGTCGAGATGCTCCCGCATCGCGTCGATGGCGCTTTGCGGCTCCAGGATGCGCACCCCGTCGCCGAGGCCTGAAAGCCAGGCGAAGAACTGGACGTTGACCGCCGTGCGGATCGTGACCGTGAAGTGATCCCCGTCATACGGGATCAGCATGGCGTCGGGCCCGAACTGGTCGATGGCCACGCCCGCGAGGCTGTTTAGAAAGCAGAGCTTCACGCGGTCGATCTCGCCGGAGAACATGCCGAAGTGCGAGTCCGTGTAGGCCGCCATGTTGAGCGCGCCGAAGGCGTCCCGGCCCTCGCGCGGCTTTTCCGCAACGCGGATATCCAGCATCTTGTCCACACGGAAGTGCTTCATCGTCCCGCCCTCCCGGGCGAGCAGATAGTAATTCTCGTTGTCCAGCAGCAGCGCCCAGGGGCTGGCCTCATAGCGAGCCCCGTCCCGGCGGAAGACGCGCTCGCGCTTGACGTTCCAGGTGAAGTAGCGAAACGTGATCTGTTTGTTCGACTCGATGGCGGCGCTGATGCGGTCGACGTTTGCGAAGACGGACTCGTTCATGGTCTTGATGCGCCCGCGCACCCAGACCTGGTGCCGCAGCTGCCGCGCCTGGTGGACGCTGCCGAGCTTCTCGATGCGCCCGATGAGGCTTATGGACTTGCTCTCGGTGATGAACTTCGACGACTGCACCGCGTCCACCAGCAGCTTGAGCTCGGAGAGGGCAAAGGCCCGGCTCCCTATGTAATACCCCATCCCGCGCCCCATGCGCACGGATCGGATGTCCAGCCCCTGGTCGCGCAGCCAGGCAAGGTCCTCATAGACGGTCCTGCGGTCACTGACAGCGGCGTTGGTATCCAACCACTGCAGGATCTGCTCCATCGTGGCCGGATGCTCCGCGTCGGTATTTTCCTCCAAAAAGCGCTGCAAAAGCAAAAGCTTTCCCCGTTGATTTGCTTTCATCTTCCTCACCCCGCGGCATCATACCACGGTCCGCGCCTCCGGGTCAATAGACCTTTCCGTTGGCGGCGACAATGGTCAAAATCCCGCGCCGCACGATATACAGGTTCCCGGCCTCGTCCTCGTAGTAGCGGCACCGCCTGGGCGGCTCCTTTCCCTCTCTGGGCATGAGCTTTCCCGCTACCGTAAAGCCCAGCATCTGCGCCTGTGTGGATACTGACATGTTCATGCGACCTCCCCTCGATCTTGTACATATTCATAGTATTCGGCCTCGCCGGCAAAAAGAATATACCTGCCGTCCACCAGCCCGTAAAATCCGCCTGCGGTAAAATACCCTCTCATTGTTCAGGCCTCCTTGTCTTTTCGTTGGCCTTATTATGACAACCTTGCTGTACATATGTACGTACAGCAAGAAATTTTTCGCATTTTTTTCGCGGGACTGATAGACATAAAATGATTTACATAATACATGACTGGCCACAAATGACACAAAGCCCAGATCAACCGATACTTTGTTTTCCTATGCAGAGCATAAGAATATGATTTACAGCCTTGTATTTCGTGAAAACTCACATATCACTGTAGGGGCCGACGCCCTCGGCGGCCCGCGCGGAGCAACTTACAAATATGCAGGAATCCCCGGCGAAAACGTACAAATGTGGCGAATTTGCCGGGGACATAAGCAATTATTGAGATTTTACTGACGGGCCGCCGAGGGCGTCGGCCCCTACGATCGACACGGTTTTAGCGTACAATAATTGTGCCTGTAATTTGCCCGCTTTGTGCAGCGCCTCGCTTATTTGAGACTGCGGTAGTCCTCGCTCTCGCTGATGGAGTCGGGCGGGAAAAATTCCTCGACGGGGAAGTGGATGCGGCTGAAGAGGGTGCAGGGATCGTCCGTGACCGTGACGGGGGACTCCTTCTCCGGCAGGCAGTAGTCGTAGGCCGGGACCACGAGCTGGGTGTCGCGCTCGAGGCGGATGATGCTGAACTGGCCCACGGTGGCAAACCAGCGGCGGGCGGTGTCGTTGAAGACGAGCTTTTCGGCAAAAGCCGCGCGGATGCCCTCGGGGATGCTGCGGTGCTCAAGCTCGGTGGCGATGACGGTCTCGGTGTCGGCGAGCTTGCAGTAAAGGCAGATGGGGTCCACCGCGCTCACGACCGCCGTCGGCAGATCGGCCCCCACGAGGCTTCCGTCGGAGCAGAAGGTGCGCACGTTGCCGACGCTCCCGAAGAGCATGACGCGCTTGTCGAACACGCAAAGTCCCGTGACGGTCTGCCCGGCGGGGAAGGTCTCGCCGGTGACGCGGTAGAAATAGGTGCAGTCCACGGTGTAGTAGCCCCGGTTGAAGCTCACCGGCTCCACGCTCACATCGACGTTCAGAAGCCTTGCGCTTTTCGGGCGGATGTTCAGGGCGTTTTCTATGTAGGCCTGGGAGCTCTCGGTGGGGTAGACGCGCAGATCGTCCACGCAGTCCTTGTCGCGGCAGCTGTCATAGATCTTCCGCGTATTGACACATACGGCTTCCCGAATGGATGCCGGGCTCTCCACAGGCCCGTTTGTTACTCTGTCGGCCATACAGATACCTCCTAAAAGATAGTTGCACTACAGTCTATGCGCAGCTCGGCGGATTGTGAAGGATCGCCCTTTACGAAACGGCGCTTTTGTGTTATTCTGATATCATAAGATTCGGAAAACACGGAAAGGAGAAGCTGTCATGAAACGCTTTGTTTGGATGATTGCCATGGTGACGCTGCTGATGATGCTGCTGTCCGGCTGCTGCCTTAGCCACGATATGCAGCCCGCCACCTGTACGGAGCCCGCCAGATGTTCAAAATGCGGCAAGACAGAAGGGGAGCCCCTGGGCCATACCGCCGTCACCGATCCCGCGCTGGCCCCGACCTGCACCGAAACGGGTCTGAGCGAGGGGAGCCACTGTCAGGTCTGCGGTGAGGTGTTGAAGGCACAGGAGGCCGTCGCGCCTCTGGGCCACACGGAGGTCATCGTCCCCGCAGTCGAGCCGAGCTGCACGGAGCCCGGCTGCACGGAGGGCCTGCACTGCTCGGTCTGCGGAGAGATATTGAAGTCGCAGGAGCTCATTGAACCTTTCGGCCACACGGAGGTCATTGTCCCCGCAGTCGAGCCGAGCTGCACGGAGCCCGGCTGCACGGAGGGCCTGCACTGCTCGGTCTGCGGCGAGATATTGAAGTCGCAGGAGCTCATTGAACCTTTCGGCCACACGGAGGTTATTGTCCCCGCAGTCGAGCCGACCTGCACGGAGCCCGGCTGCACGGAGGGGAGTCACTGTTCGGTCTGCGGCGAGGTATTGAAGGCGCAGGAGGCCATCGAGCCCCACGGACATGACTGGGGGGAGGCTACCTTCTCTCACCCGCGCACCTGCCGTATCTGCGGCGAGACCGAGGGCGAGGCCCTCGGCGCCGGTCTCTTCGTCGCCGTCCCGTCGGGCAGCGCCGCCTGAAAAGCGTATAGGGAAATCGGCGGGCATTTCGCACTTGAAATGCCCGCCTTTCTTATGTATAATGTACAGGTCATTTCCGAAGGGGGTGCGCTCTATGGATCATCTCGGTTTCATTCATGAGGAGCTGGATATCAAGATCCTGATCCTCTATGTCCTGCGCCGCCTGCCGGGCGTGGTCGACCCGAACGTGCTGGGCGATCTCTGCCGCGGCTGCGACGACGGCTTCGACTACTTTGAATACTCCGACTGCCTGGCGGACCTCATCGACAACGGCCTCATCGCGGAGAGCGAAGAGGGCTTTCAGATCACCGACAAGGGCGCGCGCAACGTGGAGGTCGTGGAGACCGACATCCCCTTTTCCGTCCGCAGCCGCGCCGACAAGCTCCTCAAGCCCGAGCGGGACCGCCTGCGCCGCGAGGCCATGATCAAAACCGGCCACGAAAACGAACAGGGCGGCTGTTTTGTCACCCTCGCCATGTCCGACGGGGAAGGGGACGTCATCAACCTGCGCCTTCTGTGCGGCGGCGAGGAGCAGGCCAAAACCATGGAAAAGAACTTCCG
>CADBYZ010000035.1 GCA_902799075.1 Oscillospiraceae bacterium
GGCATGGCCTATGCCGAAGAAGACACCATCAAGATCGGCTACATCGGTGACCTCTCCCAGGGCACGGCCCTGTGGGGCAACGCCGGCAAGTTCGGCGCGCTGGAAGCGATCGAAGAGATCAACGCCGCCGGCGGCGTGCTGGGCGGCAAGAAGCTTGAGCTCGTCCCCATGGACGGCAAGGGCGACTCCGCTGACTCCGTCAACGCCCTGCGCAAGCTCATCACCGATAACGGCATCGTCGCCGAGATCGGCACCAACTTCTCTTCCTGCAATATCCCGATGGCCTCCGTTGCCGACGAGCTGAAGGTTCCCATCATCGGCACCGCCGCCTCCAATGAGCTCGTCACCATCGACGAGCAGGGCAAGCTGCATCCCTACTCCTTCCGTATGTGCTTCCTGGATGCCTACATCGGCACCGTTGTCGGCACCTATGCCACCAAGGACCTTGGCTTTACCAAGGGCGCTCTGTTCACCATCAACGGCGACACCAACTCCGAGGCTGTCGGCCAGTTCATCGAGGACGCTTTCCTTGCCAACGGCGGTGAGCTCGTCGCCAAGGAGCAGTGCCAGAGCGGCGACCGTGAGTTCCGCGCTCAGCTCGCCAAAATCAAGAGAGCCGATCCCGAGGTCATCTTCGTCGTTATGAACGACTATGCCATGAACGCGACCTTTGCCAAGCAGGCCCGCGAGATGGACATCAAGTGCATGCTCCTCGGCCACGACGGCTGGGACTCCGACCAGCTTGCTGAGGAAGCCCAGGGCGCGCTCGACGGATGCCAGTTCGTCAGCCGTATCGGCTTTGCCATGCCCGAGGCCCGCGAGTTCGGCGAGAAGATCGTTGCCAAGTACGGCGGCACCCTCGAGACCGAGTGCCTGTTCGGCCGTGACGGCGTGTACTGGATCGCCGACGCTATCGAACGTGCCGGCTCTGCCGATCCCACCGCGATCCGTGATGCCCTCGAGGCCACCGATGTCTACAACGGCCTGATCGGCCAGCTCGTCATGAACGCCGAGACCCACAACCCCGTCATGGCCTGCGAAGTCTTCGAGTTCCAGACCAACGACGGCGCGCATGTGAAGGTTCCCATCAAGACCGTCGAGGCTGTTACCGGCTGATCATCCGCTGAAAGCATAACATTACGCAATTCCCAGACAGAGGGGGAGGACTTGCTCCTCCCCCTCTCAAATTAGAGAGTTTGTAATAGGAGAGTAAACATATGTTCTTGCAACAGCTTATTACGGGAATCTCCATCGGCGGCATCTACGCGCTGCTCGCCACCGGGTATTCCCTGATCTACAGCTTGCTGGACTTCTCCAACTGGGCCCACGGCGAATTTGCCATGCTCGGCGCCTATGTGGCGATCGTGTTTGCCAACATGGTGGGCGTGCCGTTTCTGATCGCGGCTGTTCTCGGCGTGTGCGGCGCGGCACTGATCAGCTTTTTCTGCGAAAAGGTGGTCTATCGGCATATCCGCAGCACCGGTGCACCGAACATGTTCCTGATGATCGGCGCCATGGGCATGTCCACGATCTTCCAGCAGGTCGCAAACCTGGTCTTCACCGGCCAGTACCGCTCCTTCAAGTTTAAACTCCCCGTCAACACCATTGAGATCGCGGGCGCCTACCTCGGCGTTCTGGACCTGATCAGCCTGGTGCTCACAGCGGTGATCCTCGTCTTCCTTATGTACCTCATCAACAAGACCAAGTTCGGCCTGAACGTGCGCGCCATCGCCTGCAACGCAAACGCCGCCCGCGTTCTCGGCGTGCGTGTGGACCGTTCCATTGCCTCCGTGTTCCTGCTGGCAGGCTCCCTCGCGGGCGTAGCCGGCATCCTCTACGGTATGAAGTACAATGTCTTTCCCACCATGGGCAACATCGGCCTGAAGGCGTTCGTGGCCTCCGTGGTCGGCGGTCTCGGCAGCGTGCCCGGCGCCATCGTCGGCTCTCTGCTGCTGGGTGTGCTGGAGACCTTCGTCTCCGGCTATATCAGCTCCAGCCTGCGCGACTTCTTCTCCTTCGCTCTGCTGATCGTGCTGCTGCTCGTCAAGCCCAGCGGCCTGTTCGGCGTGGATGTCCAGGATAAGGCATAAGGGGGGTGCGGCTGTATGATTGAATTTTTCAACAACATCAACACCGGCATCTGCTCCTTCCTGCATATCAATTCCTACATACAGGGTGTCGTGGTGCTTTTGTGCATCAACATCATCGCCATCCTCGGCATGGCGGTGCTGACCGGCTTTACCCGCCTCTTCTCCTTCGGAAACGCCGGCTTCATGGCCATCGGCGCGTACACCGCCGCCATTTTGATCGTGCGCCATAATGTCAACTTCCTCATCGCCATGATCATCGGCGCGGCCTTCGCGGGCTTCATCGCCTTTCTGCTCGGCTCGCTCACACTCAAGCTCAAGGGCGACTACTTCCTGATTACCTGCCTGGGCTTCGGCGAATGCGTGCGCGTCCTGTTTAACTACTTCAAAAAGCTCACCGGCGGCTCGGCGGGCTTCCCCGGCATCCCGAATTATTCCAGCATGCTCTTTGCCGTGATCTGCGCGATCCTCGCGTTTTTCATCGCCTGGCGCTTCATCCACTCCAAGTACGGGCGAAACCTCACCTCCATCCGTGAAAACGAACTGGCGGCCGAGGCGGTCGGCATCAACGCCTTCCGCTACAAGAGGCTGAGCTTCACCTTCTCCGCGGTTTACGCGGGCTGGGCGGGCGCCCTGTACGCGGGCTACATGATGTACATCGTGCCCACGAACTTCGCGCTCAACAAGTCCATCGAGCTCATCACCACCACCGTTATCGGCGGTCTCGGGTCACTCACCGGCTCGGTGCTCGGCGCCATGCTCGTCACCCTCCTGCCGGAGGTGTTCCGCTCCCTCTCCAACTACCGCATGCTGATCTACGGCTTTGCCGTCGTGCTGATCATCATGTTCCGTCCCAACGGCCTCTACGGCTATAAGGAATTCTCGCTCAAGCGCACGATCGCCTGGTTCAAGAAGCTCTTCGGCGGCAAGGCGAAGGCCGGAAAGGAGGAAGCGTAATGGAAGATCTTGAAAAAAGAGTAGCTGAACTCGAAGACAGGGTCACGATGCTGGGCTACAGGATTTCTGTCATGGAAAACCGCGACCCGGTGCTGGAGATGCAGAATGTGGAGAAGCACTTCGGCGGCGTGCATGCCATCGACAACTTCTCCGTCAAGATCGAGCAGGGCCAGATCCACGGCCTCATCGGCCCGAACGGCGCCGGCAAGACCACCATCTTCAACAATATCACCGGCATCTACGCCCCCGACGCCGGCAAGATCCTCTTCCGCGGCTATGATATCACCGGCTCCTCGCCCCACAGGGTCGCACAGCTCGGCATCGGCCGCACCTTCCAGAATATCCGCCTGTTTTCAAACCTCTCGGTCATGGATAATGTCATCATCGCAAGCGGCATGGACGCGACCTACAATCTTGCGGAGGCCATCTTCCACAACAAGAACTACAGGCGCCGCGAGCAGCACCTGCAGGACAAGGCCATGCACTTACTTGAGATCGTGGGCCTGCAGGACAAGGCAAACGAGCGGGCAAGCGCTCTGCCTTACGGCCATCAGCGCAAGCTGGAGATCGCCCGTGCCATGGCGCTCGAGCCCAAGCTCCTGCTTTTGGACGAGCCGGCGGCCGGCATGAACGCGGACGAATCCATGGAACTGGTCGATTTCGTACAGGAGATCCGCAGCCGCTTCAAGATCACCATCCTCATGATCGAGCACCACATGGATGTCGTCTCCAACCTCTGTGACTACTGCACGGTGCTGAACTTCGGCAAGACCCTGGCCGTCGGCACCCCCGCCGAGGTCAAGAGCAATCCGGAGGTCATCCGCGCCTATCTGGGAGGGACTGAATAATGGCTGTATTGTTGAAAGTTGAAAACCTGAAAGCGGCCTACGGCGGCATTCATGCTCTGCGCGGCGTGTCATTGCAGGTGGAGGAGGGGGAGATCGTCTCCGTCCTCGGCGCAAACGGCGCGGGAAAGTCCACACTTTTAAAGTGCATCTCCGCTGTCATGAAGCGTGTAGAGGGCGACATCGAATTTGACGGCAAGCCCATCTCCAACAAGCCCTATGAGATCGTGGAGGCGGGACTTGTTCAGGTCCCGGAGGCCCGGCAGATCTTCGCCAAGCTCACGGTGGAGGAAAACCTTCGTGTCGGCGCGGGCAACCGCAAGGATGCCGACGGGATAAAAAAGGACTTTGAGCGCGTCTACGCCATGTTCCCCCGCCTCAAGGAGCGCGAGAAGCAGTACGGCGGCCTCCTGTCCGGCGGCGAGCAGCAGATGCTTGCCATCGCCCGCGGCATCATGGCAAAGCCCAAGCTCATGATGTTTGACGAGCCGTCCCTCGGCCTTGCGCCCGTGATCGTTACACAGATGTTCGAGGCAATCAAGGGGCTGAACAAGGAGGGCATTTCCATTCTGCTTATCGAGCAGAACGCGAACAAGGCCCTGCAGATTTCCGACCACGCCTACATCATGCAGACCGGCCTTGTGGTGCGCAGCGGCACCGGCAAGGAGCTGCTGGCGGATGATACCCTCAGCGCCGCTTATCTCGGCGAATAAGCGTGACCAAAACCCAAAACAGGAGCTGCGATTTCTCGCGGCCCCTGTTTTTTCTGTCTGTGAAAGATTATCAGGTTTTTATTGACAGATTTCGGTGAAATAAGTAAAATATACAAGTCAATTTAATTTTTATGCCTGAACAGCATTGACCGGGCAAAACGGAGGAACACAGCATGAGCAAGGAAAACCACGGCTTCACCACGACGGCCATTCACGGCCACAGCATCAAGGACACAAACGGCGCGCTGATCACGCCGATCTATAATTCATCCACCTTTATTTTCGATTCCACTGCCCAGGGCGCGGCGCGTTTCGCGCTGGAGGAGCCTGGCTATATTTATGCCCGTCTCGGCAACCCCACCTGCACCGCCGTGGAGGAGACGCTTGCAAAGCTCGAGGGCGGCGAGGCCGGGCTTATCACTGTCTCCGGCATGGGCGCCATCACCGCCACGATCTGGACCTGCATCTCGGCAGGGGAGGAGATCGTCGCCGACAAGACCCTCTACGGCTGCACCTTCGAGTTTTTTGAGCACCACCTGAGCCGCTTCGGCGTCAAGGTGCACTTCATCGAGATGACCAATGAGGACGAGCTTCGCGCGGCCCTCAACGACAAGACCCGTATCGTCTACCTCGAGACCCCGGCAAACCCCAACCTCAAGATCACCGATATTGAAAAGACCGCGAAGATCGCCCACGACTATAACCCCGCCATCAAGGTCATCTGCGACAACACCTTCTGCTCTCCCTACATCCAGCGCCCGCTGGAGCTGGGCGCGGACATCGTCGTTCACTCTGCCACGAAGTACATCAACGGCCACGGCGACCTGCTGGCCGGTGTCGTCGTCAGCGACGCGGAGACTATCAACAACATCCGCCTCATCGGCATCAAGGACATGACCGGTGCCTTCATGCCCGCAAACGAAGCCTACCTCGTGGCCCGCGGCCTCAAGACGCTGGAGATCCGCATGCAGCGCCACTGCGACAGCGCCATGAAAGTGGCACAGTATCTCAAGACCTGTGACAAGGTGGAGAAGGTCTATTATCCCGGCCTTGAGGAGCACGAAGGCCACGAGATCGCCAAAAAGCAGATGCACGGCATGTACGGCGGCATGGTCAGCTTCGTTGTCAAGGGCGGGCGTGCGAAGGCGGCGGTCGTTGCCGACAGCGTAAAGGTCGCCACCCTCGCCGTCTCCCTCGGCGCGGCCGAGACCCTTATTGAGCATCCGGGCTCCATGACCCACTCCCCCTACACCGAGGAGGAGCTGGAGGCCGCGAACATCGCCCCGGGGCTTATCCGCTTCTCCGTGGGCCTGGAAAACCCCGAGGATATCATCGCCGACCTCAAGCAGGCTTTTGAGAAGATTTAAGCCATGATACGCAAAGCGACAGCCGAAGACCTTGACGCCGTGGAGGCCCTGTACGATGGGATCCACGACGCCGAGGAGCGGGGGAGCATCACCACCGGCTGGCTGAGAGGCATCTATCCCGTACGGGCGACAGCCGAGGCGGCAATCGCGCGGGATGAGCTTTTCGTCATGATCGAGGACGGAAAGCTCATCGGCGCCGCCGTCATCAATCAGTTCCAGGTGGACGTATACGAGGGCGCGGCCTGGGAGTACCCGGCTTCCCCTGATGAGGTCTGCGTCCTGCACACGCTGGTCATCTCACCGTCGGCATCCGGAAAGGGCTTCGGCAGCGCGTTCGTGCGGTACTATGAGGACCATGCCCGCGCTCATGGCTGCCTGGAGCTTCGCATGGACACCAACGCGAGAAACCGCGCCGCAAGATGCCTCTACGCAAAGCTCGGCTACAGGGAGCTCGGCACCGTGCCCACCGTCTTCAACGGCATCCCGGGTGTGCAGCTCGTCCTGCTGGAAAAGCATCTGGCTTAACGAAACAGAAAACCACGCCCTGCGTATAATCAGTACGCGGGGCGCATATCATTTCCCGCTGAAACGGGGAACCGAGGGAAAAGAAAATCAAACACGATGTGAAGCCAGGCACAAATTCTCTGCCCTCTTCGGCAAAAGAAGTGTTGACAACAAAAAACCGCTTTTGGGAGTTGACAACCTTCTGATGTTGTGTATAATAGAAATATCAATTGAACACAATTGAAAAGAGCTAAATTGAATTACGTGAAATGAACGCTTGCTGAAAGGAAGTCAACTGTCATGTACACTGTCAAAAAAATCATGAATGCCATCATTCGCTGTCTCGCCGTCTGCTGCGGCGTGTTCCTGATCATCCACTGCCGTGTCATCGCCGCCTGCCTTACCGGCATTGAAATGCCCGAAGCTCCCGCGTGGCACAAACGCTGCTTCCATTGCTGAACAGGGGGGATCGCGCAATGAGCCGGATCGATGAAAGCTTTGACATACAGGCATACATGACAAAGGGTGTGGAAAACGTCGTAGCCGACGCCCTGAAGGCCACCTTCAAGGACCCCAGGGAGAGTGCCTTCATGCTGAAATTCGCCGCGGCCAGTGTGGCTGCCTCCAAGAAGCGCCGGGAGGCGGAAGACAGAGGCGAACACATTCCGCCTTTTCTGATCGCCAGCATCACCAGCCAGTGCAATCTGCACTGTGCGGGCTGCTACTCCCGCTGCAACAACGCCACCGTGGACGCAGTTCCTGTCGAGCAGCTCACGGATGCCGAATGGCTTCGGATCTTTGACGAGGCCGATGAGCTTGGCATCAGCTTCATCCTGCTTGCGGGCGGTGAGCCGATGCTCCGCCGGGACATTATCGAGGCCGCCGGGAAAAAGCCCAATATCCTGTTCCCCATCTTCACCAACGGCACCTTTATCGACAAGCGCTACTTCGAGCTTTTCGACCGCTGCCGCAACCTGATCCCCATCATGAGCATCGAGGGGGAGAAGGAGATCACCGACGCTCGCCGCGGCAAGGGTGTGTACGACAGCCTCATCCGCAGCATGGATGAGTTTAAGCGCCGCGGCCTGATCTTCGGCGCTTCCGTCACGGTGACGACGCAGAACATCAGGGAGGTCAGCTCCGACGCTTTTCTTAAAAAGCTGTCGGACCGTGGTTGCAAGGTCGTGGTTTTCGTGGAATTTGTGCCCGTAACCGACGAGAGCAGAGAGCTTGCCCCCGGCGATGCAGAGCGCGAATATCTGCGCGACGAGATCGAGAGACTGCGTGCCGAGCACCCGGAGATGGTCTACATATCCTTCCCCGGCGACGAGAAGAGCTCGGGCGGCTGCGTTGCGGCCGGGCGCGGCTTTTTCCACATCAACTCCCATGGCGGCGCGGAGCCCTGCCCCTTCTCACCCTATTCGGATGTGAACGTCAAAAACAGCTCCCTGCGTGAGGCGCTGCACTCCCCGCTGTTCACAGCTCTCAGAAGCGGCGACATCCTGCTCGACGACCACGAGGGCGGCTGCGTTCTTTACGAAAAGCGTGCCCAGGTGGAGGCGCTGCTCGCCGGTCAGCCGGTATAATAAAAGAGCCCTGAATGTCTGCAATGCACGGCATTCAGGGCTTTTCACTGTCTGCTTTCAGGGAGGCCGCAGCGCTCACCTCCCTCTGTGTGAGGAAACGGGATGACACGAATATAAGATAACAGACAAAGGGGCTGTCTCAAAACTGTTCCCGCTTTGTCATCCTGAGGAGCGAAGTGACGAAGGATCTTTCTTTTGATGGTTTCTTATAATCTTCGGAAAAGATTCTTCGCTTCGCTCAGATGACACGGAGTTTTGAGACAGCCCTTTCCATAATACAGGTTACATAATTTAATTGACGTAATTTTGATATGTCTGTTATTTGATATCCTGCATCAGATTCTTCAGCCGTTTGTCGATCCGGCCTTCTGTCAGGTCATACAGGTCGATGACCGTGATGCCGAGCTCAGAGGCGCGGTTTCGCATAGCGGACCCGCCGCGTTCCGCGGTGACGATGGCGGCACGCGCCATCTTGCCGCCGAAGCGGTCGCGCAGGATGGCAAGCTCGTTGAGGGCTTCGGTTTTCACGTCACAGGTTTTGCAGCTGATGAATACCGGGACCACGCTGCGGGTACACATCACATCCAGCTCGTTGCTGACCGCCTTGCTGCCGCCATCCGCTTCCCAGTCCACCACAGCGCTGGTTCGCACGTCATGGAACAGCCCCGTGTCGAGACAAGCCTTGTAGACATAGAGCTCCAGCACGCTCCCCACATCCCGCAGCCAGGCACGGACCTGTCCATCGCGGAAACGGAAGGACACGCTCTCATCCGGCACGATCTCAAGGTTTTGCAGAAAACCGATCTTTTCCATGGCCCTCAGGGCATCGACCGGGGCTTCGATCCTGGAACCGCGTTCACCCTTCACACGGTAGTCGCCGTGGACCTCCAGACTGGAGGTCCCGTCGGCACGGGTGGGGGAGATGCGCTGCATAAAGTTGACGGTGCGTGTCCAGCCCCGGCGGTGTGCAAGGTAAAGCTCGAAAAAGGGCTTCACGTCATCAAGGTATTTGAAAAGAATAGCGTTGTCGACTCTGCCGGGACGCATGGAGCCGCCGGCCATCATGAAGCAGTCCTCCACCGTATACTGCACATTGCAGGGCAGGGCTTCGGCAAAGGCTGCGCCGCGGATATCATAGAAGCAGTTCCGGCGGCGGGAATATGTAAAGACCGGGATCTCTGCCTCCGCGCACAGAAGACCGGCCGCGAAGAGCACCGCGTCCGTACCGCCGGTGATGTCCAGGGCGCAGTCCGGGTACTGCTCAACGATGCCGCGAAAGAGCTCCAGCATACTCTCGGTTTCGTAGACGCTTGCACGGGCAAAAAACAGCATCGGCGAAAGACCGCGGTGCTTGAAATAGGCGTCCAGCTTTGCGCGGACACGCTTCTCATTATGAAAGTCGTCCGGACAGACATAAACCACCTGCTCCGGGCGGAACACCTCTACCCCCAAAACGTTTTCGAGCGGTCGTTCATCATACAGCTCAATGAGTGTCTGCATAACATGTCCTCCTGTCTGTGGAAGGTTAACGTAATATCAATTTCATAATCAAATTTACACAATATAGTTTACGTAAAAAGAATTACATAAATTAGTACACATAACTAATTGAAGCTGTCGGCGTTCACGCTCAGCAGCCGATCCACACTCTCACGCAAAGCTTTGTGCTCCGGGGAGGCGAGGGCGGGATCGTTTGCCAGCAGCAGCGTCGCCTCCTGCTGGGCCTTTTGCAGCACGTTCACATCCGCACCGAGATCGGCGACGTGCATCTCCGGCAGACCGTGCTGCCGCGATCCGAAAAAGTCGCCCGGCCCGCGCAGGCGCAGGTCTTCTTCGGAAATTTTGAAGCCGTCGTTGGTCTTGGTCATGATACCGAGGCGAGCGCGGTTTTCCTCCCCGTCGTTGTCGGAGACAAGGATGCACCAGCTCTTGTGCTGCCCGCGCCCCACGCGCCCGCGCAGCTGGTGGAGCTGACTTAAACCGAAGCGCTCGGCGTTCTCCACGATGATGAGCGCCGCGTTCGGGACATCCACACCGACTTCAATAACTGTCGTAGCAACTAAAATATCCGTCTCCCCCGCCACCATGGAGGCCATGACAGCCTCCTTGTCCTTCGGCTTCATCTTGCCGTGCACGCAGGCCACGCGCAGGTCGGGAAATTCCTTCTGCAATTGCTGCGCATGCTCCTCCGCGCTCTTGAGCTTCTGGGGCAAGTCGTCGTTTTCCTCCACCATGGGGCAGACCACAAAGACCTGCCTGCCCTCGCCCACAAGCTTGCGTATAAAGCCGTTGAGGCGGGCGCGATAGCTCTCGTCCACCGCGAAGGTGTCCACCTTCTGCCTTCCCGGCGGCAGCTCGTCGATGATGGAGACGTCGAGGTCGCCGTAGATGATGAGGGCCAGGGTGCGCGGGATGGGCGTTGCCGACATGACCAGCACGTGCGGTTTTTGCCCCTTGCCGATCAGTGCCGAGCGCTGCCCGACGCCGAAGCGGTGCTGCTCGTCCGTGACGACAAGACCCAGTCTTTCGTATTCCACATCCGCGCTGAACAGGGCGTGGGTGCCGATGACAAGGTCGAGCTGCCCGGCCTTGAGCTGTTCCCGCACAACGCGCTTTTCCTTTGCTGTCATTGCGCCGGTGAGCTTGCCTACCCGCAGCCCCAGCGGTGCCAAGAGCTCCGTGAGCGTGTGGTAATGCTGGTCGGCCAGGATCTCCGTCGGTGCCATAAAGGCGGACATATAGCCGTTTTTGGCACAGTGCCATACAAGCGCCGCCGCGACCAGCGTTTTGCCGCTGCCCACATCGCCCTGCACCAGCCGGTTCATGACAGCGCCGGAGTCCATGTCGCTGATTGCCTCCGCTACCGCGCGTCTCTGTGCGCCGGTGGGGGAGAAGGGGAGAGCTGCCCAGAAGCGTTCCGGGTCTCCCTTTGCCATGCGTATGCCGCTTTCCCGCGAGCGCTCTCCGCGCATGCGGCCCAGCGCGCAGGCCAGGACGAACAGCTCCTCGAAAATGAGCCGCCTCCGTGCAAGCTCCAGCGCCTCGAAGTCCTTGGGAAAGTGGATGTTCTCAAAAGCGTAAGCCGTCTGCGCAAGCTGGTTTCGCTCCCGCACCGCATGGGGCAGGATATCCGGCAGTTCATTGAGGCAGGCGTCCAGCCCCTGGCGGACCGCCTGCTGCATCAGCCGCTGGCTCAGCCCCTGGGCTACGCGGTACACCGGGACGATGCGCCCCGTGACCTTGCGCTCGCCGTCCGCCTTCTCGGCCACGGGATTGACCATGCTGCGGCGGGGCCCATTGGCCTCAATCTTTCCGTAGAAGACGTAGCTCTCGCCGCGGTGCAGATTGTCCCTGGCGTAGGGCTGATTGAAGTAGGTGATGTCCAGCACACCGCTGTCGTCCACGGCGCGCAGCTTCACGAGGTCGAGGCCGCGGCGCACGCGGGTAAGACGCGGGGTGTCGGCGACC
This sequence comes from Oscillospiraceae bacterium, assembly GCA_902799075.1. Classification (GTDB taxonomy): domain Bacteria; phylum Bacillota; class Clostridia; order Oscillospirales; family Oscillospiraceae; genus Limivicinus. The sequence continues at coordinate 11,528 of CADBYZ010000035.1, forward strand.
ATAGCCTCTACGCATACGCTCTCGCCCTCGCAGGTGAGGGCGATGGGTTTGATCTCGCTGCGGTCCTCATATTTCCTGGGGAAAAAAGAAACAAGGTCACGCAGAGAAAAGACGCCGAGCTTATTGAGCGCCTGCGCCTTTTTCTCTCCTATGCCCTTGATGTAGCGTACATCGGTATTCAGATCGCTCATCGTTGCTTACTCCACGTAGCGAAGGGTATAACTGTTGTTGGTCAGGGTGAATTTTTCGATCAGTCCCTTGGTGCAGATGACCTCGTTGTCGGTATTGACCAGCACCATGTCAAAGCCGCCGTACTGCCGCCAGTAGTTGAGCGCCTTGCTCTGTCCCAGCACGAACATGGCGGTGGACAGGCAGTCGGCCAGGGTCCCATCCTCGGTCACAATAGTGACGGACTTGAGGGTGTTGTTGATGGGCCTGCCGGATTCGGGGTTGATGAGGTGGTGATAGGTCTTGCCGTTCTGAATGAAAAAGCGCTGGTAGGTGCCGGAGGTGACTACAGCGGTTTGGCCCACAGACAGCACGCCCACATAGCTTGCGGTGTTGTTCGGGTCCTGAACGGCGACGTTCCAGAACGAGCCGTCGGGCTTGAGACCCAGGGTCTGGACATTACCGCCGAGGGAGACGATACCGCTCTTCACGCCTACGTTGCGCATAGCGCTGATAGCGTTGTCGGCGGCGCAGCCCTTGGCCACCGCGCCGAAGCTGATGGCGGTCCCGGCCGGGAAGGACACCGCGTAGGAGCCGGAGCTCGGAAAGCTTGTGAGTACCATCTTGTCAAAGCCGCGGCGCACAAGGTCCTCCCACAGCTCCTCGTCTGTCGGCACATAGTATCGCCCGCTGTCAAAGCCCCATTTCTGGATGACGGGGTAGATGGTGAGGTCCAGCGCGCCGCCGCTCTGCTTAAAGACGGTTTGCGCGGTGGAGAGCATATTTGCCACCTGTCCCGAGACGGAGACGTTGCTGCCGTTTGCGTGGTTGATGGCATAGGTGGTGCTGGTCTCAATGTCGGGGTCAAGCATGTCGTTCATGGACTGAATGACGCCCTGGGCAGCGGTCAGGCCGCGCTCGGCATTGCGCCCGTATGCGGTGAGCGTCATGATGGTATCCATGGCGAAGACCTGCCGCTGCGCCATCTTTGCTTCCCCACAGCCTGCCAATGGCAGCAGCATGCACAGACACAGGCACAGGAGCACCATTTTTTTGAACGTTCCAAGCTTTTTCATAGGGAATCCCCTTTGATGTCGAAAAGATTTCCGCGGTAAAGTGCAAAACGCACTTGCCATCGGCTGGAAAGTTTGCTATAATACAGTCCGTTCCCGTAAGCGGCGGACAAGGATATTATACCAGAATCCACGTTCGTTGTAAATACGGGCCATAGATGCGGCTGTAGCTCAGCTGGATAGAGTGCCAGACTCCGACTCTGGAGGTCGTGGGTTCGAATCCCGTCAGCCGTACCATTTCGAGTGTTCATAACGGATTTGGGTTATGGACACTCGAATTCTTTTTTATCCATCGGCATATTCGTTTTTCTTTTATGTACGGAGCGGGCAGGATGCCTGCTCCTTTTGCTTATGCGGTGACAGGGCTGCGGAGATACTCCACGCTCACGCCCTGCCGGGTGTCGGCTCTGTAGTTTTGCGTGAACACATTATCCGGGAGGACGATATATCCCACGAACCGGTAATGGATCACCACACGCTGGGTGCGGTTTCTGCCTGTGCCTTCGGTCTCATACACGTCGATCCGGTCGATCAGCTCCCGCAGCAGCGGAGCGGTCAAGGTTTCCATCTTCATGAACTTCCGTACTGCTGCGAGAAAACAATCTCTGCCAAGCTCGCGGGCGCCCATCTCAGCAAGCTGCCTGCGCAGGCCGGCGATCTTGCTCTTGAGCTCCATACGCTCCACCTCGTACCTGTGGCTCAGTTGCATGAAAAACTCATCTGTGACCTTGCCGGCGGCGTTGTCCTCATAGACCTTCTTATATAGCTTCAAAACGGTCTCATTTCGGGCAATCGTCTTTTGCAGTTCAGCTTCGAGCTGCTTCTTCTCCGCCAGCGTGTCCTTTTGCGTTTTCTGTGCCAGCAGTTCAGCGAAACCTTCCTCGTCTGCTCTCATGCATTCCCCGATCTGCCGCAGTTCCAGCTTCACGATTTCCTGCCGCGGTAGTCTTTCTCGTAATTGGAGCAGCTGAAGAAATGGATGTTCTTGTTGCGGGCATTGGTTCCGTACCACAGCTTCTTGCCGCAGTCAGCTCAGTAGAGAAGATCGGAAAACATGTTCTTTTCACCGTTTTCAGGCTTGGGAGCCCTGCGTCTGGTATTCCCAATCAGCTTCTGCACGTGCTCAAAAGATGCTCGGTCGATGATCGGCTCATGCACGTACTTGAAAACAGCCCAGTTTTCCACCGGATTCTCCAGACGTGCTTTATTCTTGAAGGACTTGGAGTAGGTCTTGAAGTTTATCACATCGTTCTCTCCAAAACGATTTTCTTAAACTCCTGAATACCGCGCAGAAGCTGTTTTTGAGAAAAAGCATAAGATTGGTAAAGATTTCTCTTTACCAATCATACATACTCTGCTATAATTCGACTGTAAACACCTTTTCATTTATAAAAAGGAGAGTTATATAATGAACAAAACAGAATTGATCAAGAAAGTCGCAGCAGAAAACGAACTGACCCAGAAGCAGGCAGCGGCTGTTGTGAACAGCGTTCTCAACAACATCATGGATTCTCTCGCTGCGCATGACCCTGTCGCGATCCTCGGCTTCGGCACCTTCTCCTGCAAGCACCGTGACGCCCGCCAGGGCCGCAACCCCGCAAACGGCAAGACGATCAACATCGCCGCCAGCAACACCCCCGTGTTCAAGGCCGCCAAGGTATTCAAGGACAAGGTAAACAAACACTGATACGTAAAACAGGAAACACCCGCCCGACGGTGAATAACCGCGGGCGGGTGTTTTTGTGGCAGCTTATCCGATGCTGTAGCGGATCAGCTGCATGGTCGGGACCCCGTCGTGGACATAAGGCCGGACGATCGCCGTGCCGGAGGATTCCCGCGTGAAGTTCGGGTTGGCCTCGGCGGCGGAGGAGGTGAGGTAATAATAACTGTCGTTCACAGCGTCGTTTTCCTGGCGGTATAATTGGATATCCTCGCGGTAAATATCAAAAAGCAGGCGGAAATTCCCGTCCGGCAGCTGCTCGATCTGCCTTACCACCGTCAGGCGGTTATACGCCTCGCCGCTGGACGCAATGATATAAAACTTCCCTTCGACATAGAAAAACTGCTCATTCCACGCCTGCTGCCGCAGCTCATCGTCCCGGAGCATGATGCCGAAATGGCGATAGAGGATATCGTTGACCGTATCCAGCGTGAAGGTAAAGTAGGCGTGCTCCATATCCTGCGACGGCAGCTGAATACGCTCCACGCTCAGGGCGTCATGCCGGTTGATCACGCAGTAGAGATACGCAAAGGCAGACAGCTCTCCCACGTCATAGTGATCTGCGTCGAAGCCGTTTCTCTCGAAGGCGTGCTGCTCGGAGAAGTTGGATAAAAAGATGTTGGCGGCATACTGAACACCGGGTTCGACAGGGATGACGGTTCCGCTCTGCTCGGCGGGCTGCGCCGTCTGCTGCTGCGGAAGGGAAGCGGAGGCCGCTTCGGTCCCGACGTTCAACATCGAACGGACAAATTCATCCCAGCCCATGGCCCGGATCTCGTCGACGGTGCGGAAGGGGAGCGTCCGGATCGCGTCGCTCGGACGGCTCAGCTCCTGTGTGCCGATGCTGCCGTTTTGCAGGGTGTAGTATTCGGTCTTCACAAGGCCGTTATTGCCGTCGGTGCAGAAAAGTCCCGGATAGGCCGGATCGTCAACGACATAGAGCTGACAGGCGCGGAAACCGATTCTGCCCAAAGGACGCACCCGGCCCTGTTCAAAGGTGAAGACATAGTCAACGCCGCCTGCCATGGAGGCTGCGCCGTTGAAGCTGACAAGCTCCGGAGGACCGCTGCGATCCAGGTCATAAAGGCTGAACCGCGGCTCACTGTAGTCACTTTTGAAGTACTGCAGCCCATCCATTGTGTAGGTCTTCTCGCCGATCACCGTTGAGACGACACCATCAAAGACCGCATCCCGGTCGAGAACATAGGCCCGGTAGGCATCGCTCCAGGAATTGGGATCGGCCTGCCCGGTGCCGACATTCTGATTTGCCAAACCGTCCGCCGCGGATTCTGCCGGCAGCGTGTAAGGGTCCGGCTCATTTGCCTGGCGCTCTTCGACAGGCGAGGTCGGCGCGGCCGAGCCGCCTTTCTCTCCCAGCGGCAGCTTTTCCATCAGCGTGTCCGAAAAGGAGGGCACGAAGACCGCGCATACAAAAACGCCTATCACAAGCAGCGACAGGATCACCAGAAACCAGAGGAAAACAGGCCCGTGTTTTTTGCTGTGAGGTGCCTCCCTGTCGGGGGCAGCGCGCCTTTCGGGGCGGGGAGTCTCCGCAGGCCGCGCTCTCTGAGGCCGAGACACAGGCACGGCAGGTGCGCCGAGGCGTGAAGACCTGGCCGGCGGCTTTTCAAAGCGTGCCCCGCAGTAACAGCACCAGCTGGTGTTTTCTGTATTATCTCGTTTGCAGTTGGGACAAATCATCATAGCTCTCCCGCAAAAACGTTCCGTGTGATGCGTGCCTGGGGTTATTGCTCATCGTTTCCCTCGCGCAGACGCTGTGCCGCAAGCTTTATGTATCTTGTCAGGTAAGCCGCGACCATCGGGTCCACATCATCGAGGCGCGACATGATGCTGCGCGCCGCGACGGCGATCTCCCGGCGTTCCGTGCCTTTGACGATGGTGTTGAGCCTGCACGCGCAGTCATAGTCGATCCGCGCCTCGGCGCCCGTATCGGCGCGATACAGTACGGCATGCCTCCAGCCGAGCTCATGGTTGCAGATGCAGCAGCGCTTTTCCTGAAAGGCCGGGATCGTCTCCGGGAAAACGAAGGTCGGCAGCTCATCCGGAACCGGGGGCACAGGCACCGTGACCGGGCTCTCCTGCGCTGCGGCGGACTTTTCCTCAGACTGCAAGTTCCCCTCATCGGCAGAGGCTTTTTGCGTCGGCGTCGCCTCCGTGCCTCCGTGCTGCGGCCGCCTGATTTCTTTTATCAGGAAGAAAGCGATCACAGCGAACAAGACGGCACAGCCTATTAATACAATTAACCATACGTTCATTCCGCACCCCCTCCCGAACCTCGTCTTCCTTTTCAAAAGGGAAAATTTCACATTTTTTGATTTACATAACTATATCACCGGAAAAGAGCGAATGCAATAGCATGTCAAAGTCTTTTGAAATCAAGCGAGTATGGCGAACTCCGGCCGAAAAAAGCCGCCCCGGGAGGGGCGGCTGAGGTGATATTATATCCCGTTTACAAGGAAGCACAGATACACCGTTGGGATCGAGAACAGCAGGCTGTCGGCCCGGTCGAAGACACCGCCGTGACCGGGGATGAGGTTGGAGAAATCCTTTACGCCGATCATGCGCTTGAGAAGAGATTCCGCCAGATCGCCGATCTGTCCCATGACGCAGGCCAGAAACGCCGTCAGCAGGCACAGCCGCAGGGACACGGGCGTGGACATACCGAGGATCCAGTAAGCCAGCAGCCCGGACAGAATCGACGAGAGCAGCCCGCAGAGGGCTCCCTCCACCGTCTTCTTCGGGCTGACCAACGGTGCCAGCTTATGCCTGCCGAAGCGCATGCCGCCGAAGAGCGCCGCGCTGTCGCAGATCCAGGTGGCAAGACAGGCGGTCAGCAGGGTCTGCCACCAGATGTCGCTCACGCTGATGACGAGGATGATACCGAAAAGCACGCAGGGATAGTTCATGCCCGCCAGGGTATACAGCGCCCCGATGCCGGACACCTCCTTGTGGAGCACCCCGGAAAACAGCGACAGATACAGACAGAAGATGAAGCATACCACATACAGGAACAGGCCCATGTGCAGATAAGCCAGTACCGCCTGCGCAGTCAGATACACGATCATTACCCACAGTGTGCACCTTGCGTTGAGCTTTTCCACGTTCTTGCTGTATTCATAGGCGCAAAGCCCCCCCGCAACGGCAAAATAAAGTATGCGAGTGATGGCCCAGGGCATACAGACCGCCGTGACGGCGACCAGTATGACGGCGGATTTGACACGATCCTTCAAGACGGCGTCCTCTCTTTCTTCGGCGCTTTTGTTTTTATCAGAATACCATAAACTGAACGGAAACACAACAGGGGAGAAGAGGCTGAGAGGCAACTTTTTCAAAATTTTGAATGAAAAACAGCGTATTTTTTGTTGTGCCGCGCGTAAGACTGTGGTATCATAAATATACATGAAACTCTAAAAAACAACAGGAGGACAGATACATGTTTACAGACAATAAAATCTGGATGGCGCAGTCGGACAAGCGGCTGTTCCTGCTCCCGAACATGGCAAACCGTCACGGCCTGATCGCGGGCGCGACCGGCACCGGCAAGACCATCACCATGAAGGTCATGGCAGAATCCTTCTCCGAGATGGGCGTCCCGGTCTTCCTCGCGGACATCAAGGGCGACCTGACCGGCATGTGCAAGCCCGGCAGGGACAGCGCCGACATGCAGGCGCGCATTGCCCGCTTCGGCATCGAGGACTTCTCTTTCCACGGTTATCCCACCCGCTTCTGGGACATCTTCGGTGAGATCGGCCACCCCGTGCGCGTGACCGTGAGCTCCATGGGCCCCGTGCTGCTGGCAAGGCTCCTGGGACTGACCGAGATCCAGACCGGTGTTCTCAATATCGTCTTCAAGGTTGCCGACGATAACGGCCTGCTGCTCCTCGACCTCAAGGACCTGCGCTCCATGCTCCAGTTCGTGGGCGAGAACCGGGCTGAGTTCACCGTGGAGTACGGCAATGTCTCCGCCGCCAGCATCGGCGCCATTCAGCGCGCTCTGCTCGCCTTTGAGCAGGAGGGCGGCGAGATGTTCTTCGGCGAGCCGGAGCTTGACATCAGCGACTGGATGGCCACCGATGTAAACGGCCGCGGCTACATCAACATCCTCTCCAGCCAGAAGCTTATCCAGAGCCCCACGGTCTACGCGACCTTCCTGCTCTGGATGCTCTCCGAGCTGTTCGAGAAGCTGCCCGAGGTGGGCGACCTCGACAAGCCCAAGATGATTTTCTTCTTCGACGAGGCGCATTTCCTCTTCAGCGATATGCCCAAGGCCCTGCTGCAGAAAATCGTCCAGGTGGTCAAGCTGATCCGCTCCAAGGGCGTGGGCGTCTACTTCATCACCCAGAGCCCGAGCGATATCCCCGGCGATGTGCTGGCCCAGCTCTCCAACCGTGTGCAGCACGCCCTGCGCGCCTACACCCCGGACGAGATGAAGGCCGTCCGCGCCGCGGCCAGAGCCTTCCGCGCCAATCCCGCCTTCAAAACCGAGGAGGCCATCATGGAGCTCGGCGTCGGCGAGGCGCTGGTGAGCTTCCTTGATGAGTCCGGTATCCCCGGTCTGGTCGAGCGCGCCAGCATCCTCCCGCCTCAGAGCCTAATGGGCGCTGCCGGCGAGGAAGAGGTCAAGCGCATTATCTACGCCGACGAGCTGGACGAGAAGTACCGCGAGGGCGTGGACCGCGAGTCCGCCTATGAGATCCTCACCCGCGCCGCTGTCGAGCTTGAAAAGCAGCGGGCCGAGGCCGCCATTGCCGCCGCCGAGGAGGCCGCCCGCCTCAAGGCCGAGGCTGAGGCCGAGAAGCAGCGCCTGAAGGAAGAGGCTGCTGCCGAGCGTGAGCGCATCCGCGCCGCCGCTGCCGCCGAGAAGCAGCGTCTGAAGGAAGAGGCCGCCGCCATCAAGGCAGCGGAGAAGGAGGCCCTCGCGGCCCAGAAGGAAGCCGAGCGCGAGGCCGCCAAGAAGAAACGCATCGCCCAGCAGGCGGTGACCACCGCCGCGTCCTCCGTGATGGGAGCCCTGTCCACCAACATCATCAACGCGGCCACCGGCGGCAAGACCACCAACGCCCAGACCATCGCCAAGCGTGCCGCGAGAAATGCACTCAGCTCCGCCATGCGCAACAGCACCAGCTCCATCATCCGCGGCCTGTTCGGCAATAAAAAGTAAAGCAAACATATCATCAAAAGCCGCCTTCTTCGGAAGGCGGTTTTTTGTGTCGCCGAGCCTCTTCCTGCATACAATAAGGCAGGAAGGGGGAAATACCTTGGATCAGACTTTTTTTCTCGCTGCAAACTCCGGGCAGGGCTTTTATTCGCTCTATGACGGCTTCCCGGGTGCGTCGGCGTTTTTGCATATCATCAAGGGCGGGCCGGGGACCGGCAAGTCCGGCTTCATGAAGCGCATTCGCCGTGCAGCCCAGGAGCACGGCCTGGACACCGAGAGCATCCCGTGCTCCGGCGACCCGGATTCTCTCGACGGCCTGCTCATTCCCGCGCTGGGCCGGGCCTGGGTGGACGGCACCGCGCCTCACGTCCGGGAGCCGGGGTTGTTCGGTGCGGACTCGGATTATGTCAACCTCGGACAATTCTGCCGCCTGCCGCTGCATGAGCGGGACCGTGCCAGAGCGCAGGCCCTGAACCGGGAGTACAAAGCGCTTTACAAGACCGCATACGAGCACCTTGCAGCCGCTGCCGCACTGGAAAAGGCAGAAGAACTGTACGATGCGGCAGTCTCACAGGAGGAAGTACAGCGCGTGCGCGCGATCCTGGACGCCCTGCCCGACAGGGGAGGGGAGTGCCTGAAACAGCGGCGCTTCCTCTCAGCCATCTCCTGCCGGGGTGTGCTGCACATGAAAAAGACAGTAAACTCATTATGTAAACAAATTTATTACCTGCGCGGCCATGCGGTTCTGGAACGGGCGGCCAAAATGGCGGAGAGAAAGGCGGAGCGCCTGATCCTCTGCCCGCGTCCGCTGCGGCCCGAACAGCTGGAGGCCGTGCTGCTGCCGGAGGAGGGGATCGCTCTCATGCGTGCTCCCGCCGCGGTCAGAGTACCCCAAGGGGAGCACCTGCAGAGCGACCGCGCCCTGGCGCAGGCCATGGACGAACTGCGCGAGGCGAAGGCCCTGCACGATAAACTGGAAGCGGTCTATAAGCCGTATATGGACTTCGACGCGCTGACGCGGCACACGAATGCGTATATCGAAAAACTCTTTTCATAAAGCAAAAGGGATGTGAAAAAGTCCCCCGCATCAAGAACACAGAAATATCAGTAACGTAGGGGCCGACGCCCTCGGCGGCCCGGCAGAGGAAACTCAATAATTACACGTATCCCCGGCAAATTCGCAACATTTGTGCGTTTTCGCCGGGGATTTCTGCGTGTTTTTGAGCTGTTCCACACGGGCCGCCGAGGGCGTCGGCCCCTACACTGTCAATTGACTTTTTTCACAGCCTCTTTCCTGTTCATTTTTTCTTAAACACCCATTTTTTCTGGATGAAATAGCTGATGAAAAACAGCGCCGTCTCCACCACGATCTTCACAAAGGTTGCAAGACCCGGGGAAGAGATCTCCAGCGCCCTGACAAGCGAGGTCAGGCACACCATGGAGATGAGCGTCTGCGGGATGCACAGGCAGTAATACTTGACAAAGGCTTTGCCGTGGTCCGTCTTGTTCTGAAACACAAAGCGGTCGTTCAGCGTGAAGTTGAACAGCGACGAGAGCACACGCGCGACAGCCTGAGCCGCGGCGGATGCCGCCTCCTTTGCCATGCTTCCGAGAAACAGGGAGAACAGCAGGTGGTAAAGCCCGTTATCCAGCAGAAAAGACAGAAACGAGCTCACCAGATAGCGAAAGCCGGAGCCCGTAATGAGAAAGCGCAGCATCACCTTGGTAATGCGCCAGGAGTCCTTCACCGCGTTATAGTGCGAGCTGTAGTCGTCGGGGTCGTAGACGGTGGTGATGGGCTGCTCGAGAAAGCCGATGCCGAGGCGCTTCATATACAGCAGCATATTGGTCTCGTACTCAAAGCGCTCACCCTCGATGTCGCAGAAGGTCTTGAGGTACTTCGCCGGAATGGCGCGAAGACCCGTCTGGGTGTCGGAGAGGTGGATCCCGAACAGGATCCGGAAAAAGCGGGAGGTGGTCCGGTTGCCCGCCACCGAGCGGGGCGGTACGCCGGGCTGGCTGAAATCCCGGCAGCCGAGCACTACCTTGTCGTCATTCTCCAGCATCCGCTGTCCGCAGGCGATGATGTCCTTTGTCAGGTGCTGCCCGTCGCCGTCGATGGTGATGACACCGCGCAGCTCCGGGAGCTTCTCCCGCACATAGCCGAAGGCGGTCTTGAGCGCCCGACCCTTGCCGCGGTTGACCTCGTGGGTCAGCACCGTGCAGCCGGGCTTTTGTGCTGCCTCGTCAAAGAAATGGCGGTTTTCCGCCTTGCTCCCGTCGTTGACGATCACAAGGTGCCGAAAGCCTTCCCGGAGAAGGCTTTCGATGACACTGATAAACTTTTTGTCCGGATCGAGCGACGGCAGCACAATGGCCATGCACGCCCGGCAATCCAATTGCTTTGATTGATCCACGGACAATCCTCCGTTAATTCACTTTGAATGCCAGCGTCGTGCTTCCGTCGTCGTAGACAATGACGCTGAGCGGGATGATATCGGTGACCTCACCCTTGCCGTAGGTATAGGTGTCTGTCGTGGCGGTGACGCCGCATACATAGCAGTTGTTGGCCAGCGGCAGCACGCCGTTGAACTGAAAATCGGTGAGCTTGAAGGAAGAGGTGTGCGCCCAGCTCAGACCGTCCAGGGCATCCTGCGCGCGTTTTTCAATGTCGGAGCCGGGGACGATGTAGGGCTTGAGATTGTTCAGCGCAGTCAGACCGTCGGTGGCGCCGGAGCGGAAGAGCAGGTACTTTTCCGTAAAGGGCTGCATGAGGTTGACAAGCCGCTGCTGGGTCTCCTCATCCACAGGCTTGATGAACTGGATATCGCCCTTGCTCGGGTCGATGGTGAAGGGATTGCCGTCCTCATCGCGGATCTCGGCCTCCACATCGCCGATGACGTTGTCAAAGCGGTAGGTGACCTTGGTGGGCAGCGTGGGCAGATCGTAGTAGTAATCCTCGTACACGTCGTAGTGAATGTCCCGTGCCACGATATACTCCTCGCCGAGCTGGGTGCCGTTGAGGAAGACCGTGTATGTACTGGGCACCGTGATCTCAAAGGAGTTATAGAGGTTGGAGAAATCGAAGCTGTCGGAATAGAGCACCCAGGGCTTGAGGCCCCATTCCAGAATGCCGGGCAGGAAGCGGCTGACAAGCGGCCAGGGCATCTCGTCCAGGTTCACCTTGCCGCGGTAGTTCTGGTCCTCGACAATGGTCATGGTGCCGATCTCCCGGCCGTCGCAGCGCAGGCTGTAGCTGAGAGTGCCGGAATCGTTGACGCCGCTTTTGCGCACGGCGCTGACGCCGCTGCCCAGTCTGCCCTGCACGAAGGCTTTGATCTCCGCGTCGCTCTGGGTCTCGTGCGGCATGGCCTGCACGGCGCGTTCCATGCCGTCGTTCCACTTGTCGCGGTTGAGCGTCTCCAGATAGGCGTCCACAGCCTTCTGCGGGCGCGACAGCTCATACTGTTCGGCATAGTCGTATACCCGTTCGAGCCAGGTGTAGGCCGTCAGGGTCAGGAAAGCCCCGAACGCCAGCAGCACCAGCGTATAGATGAATTTACCGAGCAGGCCACGCCTGCGTGTGCTTTTTCCGGCCATCTCTCTTTCCTCTCTCTCCTGCCCAAAGGCGGATTCTATAGATCAATAAAGCTCCAAAAAAATCGCCCGGATATCGTCGTTTCTCTCGCGGGCGATCACGCGCATATTGCTGACATTCTCCGACTCGCCCTTGCCGTTGGTGTAGGTCGTGGCGATGGAGGTAATGTCCAGAATATAATAGTTGTCTCCCAGGGCGAGCGCGCCGTTGAGCGTTGCCGACTCCACATTGATCGACGAGGTGTGGGCCCAGTGCAGGCCGTCGAGCGCGTCGTGCATGCGCTTGTCCAGATCGCCGCCCGGGAGCAGGTAGGGCTGGAGCCGCTGGTAGCCGTAGGTCGGGTCCACCACGCCGGAGGTATAGCGCAGGTAGCGCTCCACAAAGCCCGCCGTGAACTGGGCAAGGCGCTCCAGCTTTTCGGGGGAGCAGGGCTTGATAAACTGTGCGTCGTCCCGCGTGGGATCGACGATAAACACCTCGCCGTCCTCATCGAGGATCACAGGGTCGATGCTGCCGATGATGTTGTCAAAGCGGTAGCGCAGCTTGGTGGGCAGACCGTCGTAACGCTCATAGTAGTTTTTCAGCACGTCGAAGGGGATGCCGGTCTCCACCACATGCTCGGCCCCGAGCTGCACGCCGTTGAGCAGAACACGGAAGGTGCGTGGGATCACGATTTCCACCGAGCTGTAAAGCCCGCCGAAGTCAAAGGTCTCGCTCTCCACATGCCAGGGCTTGATGCTCCACGGGAGCAGGGTCCAGGGAAAGCGGCTCATGTCGAAGGGCGGCTCAAAATCCTCCGCCTCGGCGATGGTGACGGTGCCGATCTCGTTGCCGCGGCAGCGCAGGGAGTAGATCGCGCGGCCCGCGCCTCCGCCGCTCTTGCGGGAGTAGCTGATGCCGTCGGCGAGCATCTCGCGCACGCGCTCGCCGACCTCCTCATCGGACTGGACCTCATGGGGCATGGCCTTGATCGTATCCGCGATCCCCTCGTCCCAGAGGTTGCGGCTGAGATCGGCTACATACGCGTCCATCGTGTGGTTTGGGCGGGAGGCCTCGTAAGCCTCGGCGTAGGTCCAGACTTTATCGAGACCGTAATACACGGCGCAGCACAGCAGCGCCGCCCACAGGGCCAGGAAGAGCGTATACAGCACTCTCCCGAGACGCCTTTTCTTTTTTGCCATAAACGAAATTCCTTACTTATTTGAACAAAAATGCGTTGGGAAGGGGACGCGGGTTGCCGCCCTCGGCCGAGCAGCTGTTGACATAGCGGCCTTCGTAGTACATGACCGTGGAGGAGCCGCCGTCCATGTTGCAGGCGTTGACCGCGCCGTAGCTTAACAGCAGGTCAACCATGTCCTGATAGGTTGCGCCGATGGAGTGCACCTGGCGGCCGTCGATGACCAGCATGATGATCGCGCCGTCGGCGCGCTGTGCGATGGCGGTGCGGGGATTGACGCTGGAGGTCAGGTATTCGGGCGGGGTGGGCTCCCCGTTCGAGATGAGGATGGGGCCGAAGGAGACCGCGTGCACGATGTCATTGGCCACGCAGTCCTCGTAGGAATAAAAGCCCACGTGCAAAATGCCGTCCTTGTCAAGCCCGGCAAAGCCCTCGGTCACATCCATGTCCCGGTTGTAGCAAACGCCGTCGACAATGGTCAGCCCCTCCGGCATACCGCCGAGGCCGCCGCCGCCGTCATCCTTGAAGCCGCCGGCGTTGATGCCGCCGATGGCGCCGTACTTCTGGCACATCTGCTCGAGCGTGAGGCCCACGCCGCCGTAGCTGTCGGGCATGCCGACGAACACGCGCTTGGGGTCGAGTATCACGGTCATATAGCCAAGATAGCCGTTGCCCTTGACCTCCTTGAAGATGATGCCGTCGCCGTCCTCATCCACCAGACCGTAGGGATCGGCGGCACTGTTTGTGCTGCTGGCGCTGCCGATCTGGGTGACGGTGCGCTCCTGGTTGGCGGCAACTGTGATGAGGTTTTTATCGGTGGCGATGTCGGTCTCCATCTTTTTGCGGGTACGGATGGCGTTGAGCTCATCCGCCGTCATGAAGATCTGCGGCATGGAGCGGAAGCGCCGCGTCTCGTCCATCGTGCTGATGAACAGATCGCGCAGCGCGGGGGAGGGGCCCTTCAGAATCACATACTCCAGCCCCAGCAGGCCGCTGCACAGCACGATCACAAACACGATGATGAAGCCGGCGAGCCTGTCCCAGAAGCGCCGCGCCTTGAGATGGCGGATCAGCTTTTTCTTTTTCCTCTCGGACAGCTGATTCACTTGATCTATTTCGTCAATGTTGTCTTTTTTCTTCACTTCTACACCTTCAACTGTTATTTTGTGTCAAGCCATTTACATAACAACCCAAAGTACCAAATTATTTTATCATAAGCCAGCCCTCCTGACAAGCGGATTTTGCTGGTTTTTGTCGATATAATGGAATTATTTTTAAGACGGAGACAAAGTGTAAGACTGAATCATGACAAAAATGTTCCCGTGTTTCTCTTGCCTCCCCCAGCTGCGCATGCGGCGAAGTGGGGGAGGGGGACCGCTTCAGCGGTGGAAGGGGTCGCGCTTCTCTTGCATCAGGTCCTCGCACAGTATAATATACAAAACATGAGGCCAGGGCGAAGAGCGCGTGCTTTACGATATGAGCGCGGAGCAGCTTGTAAAGTCGGCGCTTGTATTTGTGCTTATTACAGCGTTTATTGCCGCCGCAGTAGTCTTGATCGCCAAAGAGTTCGGAAAACTCAAGCACCGAGAGTCTGTGAGAAAGAATGGATAATACAGTTATGTGAAACGGATTATGTAAATAAAAGGACCTTTCTCATAAAGACTGAAGTCATCCGAGAAAGATCCTTTTTATTGTTAAGCGATTCAACCCATCAGCGGGTCGGACACAGATTCCGCCGCATATACCTCGAACGGGTCAATGTCGATGCAGCTTCGCGGGTCATAATGCCCGCTTACATCCCAAGCCACCGTGTCATTGAGCACTGTCAGTCTTTGCACGAAGAAATCGGCATCCTTGAGCGGGGCGAACACACCGCCGTGTTCGATTGCCGGGGCCATATCATACTGTTTGATCTGACCGTCGGAGAAATAGGCGTAGACGGTTTTCCCGGGTCCTGCCACCGCCTGCACAACAACGGGATAATATTCCATAAGCCTGCCCGCCGCTTTCCGGCATGGTTCGACCTCCTATCTTCATGACATAATACTAACTTTTAGTATATCACATTCACGAAACGTGAGCAATACATAAAACTGCGGTTTCGGCTTCCAAAACGATTGAACAATCCCCGCAAACATGCTATAATAACAAAACTGCTATTTCACAAACATTCGAGGTGTGGTCTGTTGTCAAAGCCGCGTGTGTTTTTCGGGGAGAGGGAATATCTGATGTGGGTCGTCATCATGCTGGTGCTGGGGCTTACGGCGCTGGCGTCCTTTGTCTATCTGCTGACGCGCTTTCACAGCTTTTCGTTTATCAGGGCGCTTGACGAAAAAAGCCGGGTGCTGGCCTGGTTCGTCGCGCTGCTTCCGCTTTTGCTCACGGGCGTGTTCTGGCTTCGCTTCAACGTGACGACGCTCTTTGTGGTGCTGCTGCATCTGATGGCGGCATTTCTGCTGTGCGGGTTTGTTTTCTTCCTTATTCGGAAACTCGGGAAAATCAGCATCCCCTATGACATCGAGGGCGCTGCCGCGATCCTGTTGACCATTGTGTATCTCAGCATCGGCTGGTATAACGGCCACCATGTTTCCCAAACGGATTACCGCTTCGAGACCGCAAAATCCCTCAAGCGCGATTACCGCATCGTGGAGATCGCAGATTCCCACTTTGGCATCACCCAGACGGGCGAGACCTTTACCCGCGAGATGCAGCGCGTCCAGGCGCTGAACCCCGACGCGGTGGTCATCGTGGGCGACTTCGTGGACGACGACAGCGACCGGGCCGACATGATCGAAGCCTGCAAAGCGCTGGGGGAGCTCAAAACCGCCTTCGGCGTCTTCTTCGTCTATGGCAACCACGACAACGGCTATTACAAGTACCGCAATTTCGACTCGCAGGAGCTGCGCGCGGAGCTTGAGAAAAACGGTGTCGCCATCCTCACGGACGAGAGCGTCCTGCTGGACGACAGCCTGTACCTCGTCGGGCGGCGCGACCGCTCGGACCGCACACGCGCCCCCATCGACGCGCTTATGGCCGGACTTGACGGGACAAAATATACCGTCGTCCTCGACCACCAGCCCAACGACTTTGACGACGAGGCCGCGGCGGGCGCCGACCTCGTCCTGTGCGGCCACACCCATGGCGGGCACATCTTTCCGGCGGGGCAGATCAGCCTGCTCATGGGCGCAAACGACGCCATCTACGGCGCCTCAAAGCGCAGTGATACAAGCTTCGTCGTGACCTCCGGCATCTCCGGATGGGCCATCCCCTTCAAAACCGGCACGTTTTCCGAGTTCGTGGTCATAGACCTGATTGCACAATAAGGAGGAACTGCTTTGAAAATCAGAATGGAACAACTTGCTGCCCGCTCATGGCGCGTGTACCTGAGCGGCAGACTCGACCCGGACAGCGCGGACAATGCCCGCACGACTTTTGCCGCCATCCCCAATGACGCGGAGGTCATCACCGTGGACTGCTCTGCCCTCAACGATGTGACCCTCCGGGGCCTTCGTGAGCTCTTGATTGCCCGCAGACGCTTTACCGCGGGGATGATGCGGCTTGTCAATGTCTGCCCGAAGGTCATGGGGACGCTTCGTACCAGCGGCTTCGTGGACTTTTTTGAAGTTCAGGCGGCGGCGGAGCCGGGCCCGGAGTACAAGCGCCTGAGCTTCCGGGATTTTCTCGCCACCAAGCGCTACGCCATGGGTGACCGTGTTGCCGTCGTGAGCGAGGCGGGGGAGCACACCTGGCGGGAGATCGACGCCTGCGCGGATGTGATCGCATCCGATCTTGCGCGCCTCGGCGTGCGCAAGGGCAGCCATGTCGCCATCTGCGGCAGAAACTCCGCCAACTGGATCTATGCCTTTTATGCCGTGCAGAAGCTGGGCGCTGTCGCCGCGCTCATAAACCCGAGCCTCAAGGCGTCCGAGATCGCGTCCGCTGCGATGGGCGGCGACGCGGACTTCCTCTGCTACGGCGAGATCGCGGAGATGAAGGACGAGCGGATGTTTCTGGAAAAGATCGAAGCTGCCTCCGGCGGAAGGCTCACGCGCTTCTATTCCATCCGCAGCGCCGTGGACTATCGCACGCGGCAGGGGGAACCTGTCAGCTATCCGCTTGCCCCTGTCCGGGCGGACGATCCCGCCGTCATGATCTTTACCTCCGGCTATACCGGCACGCCCAAGGGGGTCCTGCTGTCATCCTACGGTGTGCTGAACGCATCCTACGGCAGCGCCGGGAACCAGCACCTGACGGATGCGGACAAGATCTGTCTCATCCTGCCAATGTTCCACATCTTCGGTTTGGTTGCCGGACTCTTTGCCGGAGCGTGCGCGGACGCCACCCTGTATCTGCCGAAGGATATCCGCACGGATACGATCCTGGAGCTCATCAGCCGCGAGCAGTGCACGGTCTTCCACTCGGTGCCGTCCATGCTCATTGCGCTCATCAACAACAAGAGCTTTGCGCCGGAGAAGCTTTCCAGCCTGCGCTGCACCATCATCTCCGCCGCCGCCGCCACCCGCGCGCAGATGGAGCGCTTCCAGGCCGCCATGCCGCAGAACCACTTTCTCTCCTCCTACGGCCTGAGCGAGATGGCCCCGGTCAGCATCACCGATTACGAGGACACGGACGAGCATGTCATGTACACCGTCGGAAAGCCCTGGCCGGATATCCGCATCAAGATCATAAACCGCGACACCGGCAGGGAATGTCCCGCAGGTACGGACGGCGAGATCCTGGTCCAGGGCTACAGCCTCATGGGCGGCTATTACCGCATCGGCCTTGACGATCAGGCCATCGACGCGGAAGGCTGGCTCCACACCGGCGACCGGGGCCATCTGGACGAGGAGGGCTATCTGCGCCTGCTGGGCCGGTACAAGGAGCTCATTCTGCGCGGGGGAGAGAACGTGATGCCCGGCGAGATCGAGTATGCCCTGACCGAGCTGGAGAGCGTCGCCAACGCCAAGGTCATCGGCGTGCCGAGCGACTTCTTCGGCGAGGAGGTCTGCGCCTGCGTGGTCTGCGCCCCCGGCAAAAGCTTTGACGAGGAAACGGCCCGGGCGGCTCTCTCCGCGCGGCTTGCCCGCTACAAGGTGCCGTCCTTTTTCCTCGCATACGAGCAGCTGCCCCTTCTCGCCACCGGCAAGGTCGATATCGCGGCTCTTAAAAAGGACGCGGTGGAAAGAATTAAAAACTTACAGAAATGATATGAGGGACGCCCGTACGGGCGTCCCTCAGACTGTAGAAGAAGTCGGTTCCTGTCATTGCGAACCAGTGCCGCAGCACTGGTGTGGCAATCCGTATTCCCCGAAAGCCACATATTATCTGACATTGTACCGGAGAACGGATTCCCACGGCCAGTTTGCGAACTGGCCTCGGAATGACAAACTTTGGGGGGTGTCTACACATTTGAGGGGCGTCCGCGAGGACGTCCCTCAAATGTTATCTTTTATGCTGCTTGTCTTCTTTCAGCCTTTTGCGCACATAGGCAAAAGCGGCGTCCTCGCCCTCGTCTCTGAGTACGCGCAGCATCTTTTCCAGCTCCGCCCCGGTCTCGGGGTGGATCATGATGACGCCTTTTGAGTTTACATAATATTCATACGGCGCGGCGTCGGTGTACTTGTCGCCCAGGTAGATCCGGCTTGCCGCGATGCGGTCACAGAACATCTCCGCCACAAAGCGCAGCGGCATTTTGTTCCCGCCGTAGCCCACGCTGCCGTCGGGGTTGATGACGTAGTCCACCCAGTATTCCAGATGGTGACGGTTGCGCCCCTTGTGGTGCAGCCACGCCAGCGACACGCCGGTTTCCTTGCGCTCGGCGTCGTTGGGGCTGCGGTTGCCCTGGTAGTATTTCGCGCCGCTGATGAACTCCGCCGGGGAATACTTGCTCAGATCGTGCTTAAGGCCCTGGGAGTAGAGCCCCAGCCGGAAGCAGTATTTGCACACCAGATTGCGGTGACGGGTGATGGTCTTGAAATGGGCGATGGGATGCATGAGCGGGCCTCCAGTTTTCGCGGAATGATTCTGCATTATAACAGAAAGCTTTACAGATTGCAAATTTCCAAAGAATCTATTATTATGGTAGGCAGAAAGAGGTGAGGGAAATGAAAAAGCTGTTGTCCTTCTGTCTGACACTGCTCCTTCTGTGTACCGTGCTGCCGCGCACAGCCCGTGCGGAGGAAGGGAATATCTTGCTCACTGCGACAGACCCGCACTTTATCGCGCCGGGGCTCACCGATCACGGCGCTTACTTCACTGCCCTCACCGAAAACTCCGACGGCAAGCTCATGCGCTGCAGCGAGGAGATCATCGACGCTTTTCTTGCGGAAGCCATCGCGCAAAAGCCAGAGGCGCTGCTGCTGACAGGCGACCTCACCTTCAACGGAGCTCTCCTGAGCCACACGGCCCTGGCCGCAAAGCTGCACGCCGCGGAGGAACAGGGCCTTCGGATATACGTCCTGCCCGGCAACCACGACCTGGATAACCCCAGCGCGGCCTCCTTCTCCGGCGAGAGCTTTACCCGTGTGGCTTCCGCAACGGCAGAGGACTTCCGCCGCATCTATGCCGACTTCGGCTTTGATGAGGCGCTGAGCATTGACACAGACTCTCTCAGCTACGTCGCAGCCCTGAACGAGGATACGCGGCTTTTGATGCTGGACTTCAACACCCGACACGATCCCTGCGGCATTTCGGACAAGACCCTCGCCTGGGTCGGGGCACAGCTGAAGGACGCCCGGGACGCGGGAATGAAACTGCTCACAGCCGGACACCAGAACATCTTCCAGCTCACCATGTTCCGCGCGGGCTATGTGATCCAAAACGCGGAAAAGCTCGCCGCGCTTTTCAGGGAATACGGCGTCACACTCTATCTGAGCGGACACCTGCACTGCCAGCATTGGAAAACGGAGGATGGCTTGACCGAGATCGCCACCTCCGCCCTGTCCGTGTCGCCCTGCCAGTACGGCGTTCTAAAGGTCACGGGCGACACCCTGCGTTATGAGACAAGGGAGATGGATGTTTCCGCCTGGGCAAAAGCGCAGGGTAGAACGGAGAAGGACCTTCTGGATTTCCAAACCTATGCCGCGGACTTCTTTGACGGCCGCAACCGGGAAAATACCGCCGAGACCTTGTCCCTGTTTGCGTACTCACCGGAGGAGGTCGAGCGCATGACGGAATACATTGTCAAGCTCAACCGCGCCTACTTCTCCGGCGACATGAGCGCTGCCGCGGACTTCGACCCGACCGGGGAGATCACGGCCCTCTTTGACCGCAGTGCCAATCTCTATACGGCGTATCTCACGTCCGTTCGTCCGGATTACGGGATGGACTTTCGCAAGTGGGACAGCGAAGCAGATTGAGTTAACAAAATTATGTTAATAGAATTAAGTAAATAAAGGGGAACACATCAATGGAAGAAATCACTGTAAGAGCTTATACAGAAGCCGACCTGCCGGCCATGACTGCAATATGGAACGAGGTCGTGGAGGAGGGGATCGCCTTCCCGCAGGAGGAGAGCCTGAGTCTTGACGAGGCCCGCGCCTTCTTCGCTTCGCAGTCCCGCAGCGCCGTCGCCGTGCGGCAGAGCGACGGGAAGATCCTCGGCCTGTATATCCTGCACCCGAACAACGTGGGGCGATGCGGGCACATCTCCAACGCAAGCTATGCGGTGTCCTCCGAAAGCCGCGGCCTGCGCATCGGGGAAAAACTGGTGCGCGACTGTATTGCCACCGCACCCAAATTCGGCTACCGTGTTTTGCAGTTCAATGCCGTCGTCGCCACGAACACCCGCGCCCGCAGGCTGTATGAAAAGCTGGGCTTTACCCAGCTCGGTGTGATCCCCGGCGGCTTTCGCATGAAGGACGGACACTACGAGGACATATGCCCGTACTACATCAAACTATAATTATGTAAATGATAATATGAAAACCACTTTATGAAAATGAAAATATGTAAATAAAATTATGGAAACGATTGGAGGACTACTGCCATGGGACTTTTCAAAAGACATCAGCCGGAGCCGGAGACTACCGCTTTTGATCCTGAATTATACGAGCCTGTGATCCGTTCAAGTATCTGCACCGGGGAGAAGGTGGCCTGCATGCGGGAGAAGGCCACCGGCAAGCTGCAGGAGCTGATGCTCATTCGCACGCAGGAGGATATCGACGCCTTCTGCCGCCGCTACCATGTCAAAGCGGAGAAGCTGAAGACAGTCTATTGATTTACATAAAAGAATTAACATAAAGCAATAGACAAGAAAAAGATTAACATAATATAGTAAACGCAAAATCAACGACATAATACTATTTACATAAGAAAGGAACCGGCATGGAACAAAACAACAAGCCGCCGAAGCAATACACCGGTACAAAGGGCCTGAGCCTTGCCATCGTGATCGGCATCGCCATCGGGACGGTGATCGGCAAGCTCATAAATAACATGAACACGGGCCTGATGCTCGGTCTTGTGCTGGGTGTGGCCGGCTGGGTTCTGCTCTTCAACCGCAGACCCAAAGCCGAAGACAGCGAGAAGAGCCCGGAAAACGAGGCGGACCCGCCGACGGACAACGACATAAAATAACGAAATCCCCTGCCGTCCGGCAGGGGATTCATGATATCAGAAATTGAAATAAACAAACGGCGTAAACGAAGAACTGATAATAAACATGATGCACACAACAAACAAAACAAGATGTACGCCGTTTACGGCGATCAGGCGCAGGCCCTTTTCCGTTGCCGCTGATTTTTTCACGATCGGGAAGGAGAAAAGCAGCGCAAAGGGCAGGAAAAGCGCCTTGGAGCATACCGACGCGTCCAGCGACAGCAGAGCGCGCCAGTCCGTGGGCGCGTAGACGAACATGCCGAAAAGCTTTGCGAGCAGCACATGCATGTCCGTGATGTTGAAGAGCACCCAGCCCACATTCACAATGGCAAAGGTTACGGCCCAGCGCAGAAGCGGCGGCACGCGCTCGATACGCTTTCCGATCACCAGTTTTTCAATCAGCAGCAGCACGCCGTAATACAGACCCCAGAGCACAAAATTCCAGGACGCGCCGTGCCACAGGCCGGTCAGCGCCCACACCGTCAACAGGTTCAGCACGAAGCGGGCGCGTTTCACCCGGTTGCCGCCGAGGGGGATGTACAC
>CADBYZ010000036.1:0-12190 GCA_902799075.1 Oscillospiraceae bacterium
CAACTGGGCGCAGGCGAAGGGCCAGGAGATCTGCGCCAACGACCTTGCCAAGTTCGGCGATAAGGTCGAGGTCGTCTTCTGCAACAACGACGCCATGGCGCTTGGCGCTGCCACCGCTATCACCGCGGCGGGCCGCACTGTCGGCAAGGACATCTACCTTGTCGGTGTTGACGCACTCGAGGAGTGCGTTGAGATGGTCAACGAGGGCACCATGACCGGTACCGTTCTGAACGACGCTGTCGGCCAGTCCCACGCCGCTGTCGACGTGACGGTCGCCGCGCTCGCCGGCCAGCCCATCAACAACTACTACTGGGTCGACTACGTGAAGGTCACCTCCGACGCCGCCTGATTCCCTTCCCGGCAATGTATTCCCCGTTTGAAACCTTGAACGGGTGGGCCTTTAGGCTCACCCGTTTTCTGAATCATTCCGCATTTTTGCGGTTCCTCCCGGCAGCGCCGAAAAACGCGGTGCCACTGGATTCTACCGGTCTCCCCGAAAACGCCGCGATGCTGTTTTACAGCGCCAGAAGCAGGCAGGAGACCGTATGAGCCGTGCCGTACCCAAGGGCGCAGCACGGGCAGCGCGCCTTTGCGCGATACCTTTTCAATAGAACAGGGCGTTTTATTGAAAAACAGTATTAGAGAAAATGGAGGCTTGGCCTATGTCAGAATACGTGCTGGAAATGCGCGGTGTATGTAAATCCTTCCCCGGCGTCAAGGCTCTTGATCATGCGCAGCTCAAGCTGCGGCCCGGTACGGTCCACGCCTTGATGGGCGAGAACGGCGCCGGTAAATCGACTTTGATGAAATGCATGTTCGGCATCTACAAGATGGACGAAGGTGACATTTATATCGACGGCCAGAAGACCGTCATATCCGACCCGCTGGAAGCCTGGGACAAGGGTATTTCGATGGTACACCAGGAGCTCCAGCCCATCCCCGCGAGAACCATCGGCGAAAACATTTTCCTTGGGCGCTATCCGATGAAGAAGGCGCTCGGCTTTATCCCCGTCGTGGACCACGACAAAATGTATGAGGACACCGCAAAGCTCCTAAAGCGTGTCCGCATGGACTTTGACCCGAAGCAGAAGCTTGGCACCCTGACCGTCTCCCAGATGCAGTCCGTGGAGATTGCCAAGGCTGTGGCCGGCAACTGCCGCGTCCTGATCCTGGACGAGCCTACCTCCTCCCTGACCCAGAACGAGGTCGAGGCACTGTTCCGCATCGTGGAAGACCTCAAGAAGGAGGGCGTTGCGATCGTCTACATCTCCCACAAGATGGACGAGATCCTGCGCATCAGCGATGAAGTCACCATCATGCGCGACGGCCAGTACATCGGCACCTGGGAGGCCAAGGACCTGACCACCGACTTCATCATCACCAAGATGGTGGGCCGCGAGCTTACAAACCTCTATCCCAAGCGCGAGAACGTCCCCGGTGATGTGGTATTCGAGGTGGAGGACTTCACCTCCATCAACCCCCGCAGCTTCCGCCACTGCAGCTTCAACGTCCGCAAGGGCGAGATCCTGGGCGTCGCAGGTCTGGTCGGCGCGCAGCGCACAGAGCTCATGGAGGGCCTGTTCGGCACCCGCTCCCACACCTCCGGTACGATCCACTATCAGGGCAAGGAGCTCAAGATCACCCGCCCGAAGGACGCCATTGACCAGGGCATCGCGATGCTCACCGAGGACCGCCGCGGCAGCGGCATCATGGGCGTGCTGAGCGTGGCGGACAACATCTCGGTGGCATCCCTGAACAAGTACATCGACTACGGCTTCATGCTCAACACGAAGAAGATCGACGAGCTGGTTGAGGAAAACCGCAAGAAGATGAACATCAAGACGCCTTCCGGCAAGACGCTGATCCAGTCGCTGTCCGGCGGCAACCAGCAGAAGGTGCTGATCGGCCGCTGGCTTGCCAACGACCCGGATGTCCTGATCCTGGACGAGCCTACCCGCGGCATCGACGTCGGCGCCAAGTACGAGATCTACTGCATTATCGCGGACCTTGCCAAGCAGGGGAAGAGCATCATCATGATCTCCTCCGAAATGGGTGAGCTGATCGGCATGTCCGACCGGATCATGGTCATGTGCGACGGCCGCATTACCGGCTTTATCGACGGCAAGGAGGCCAATCAGGAAAATATCATGGCGCTTGCCACGCAGTTTGAATAATCGGAGGATGGGATATGAACAAGAAAGACAATTTCGGCAAGAAATTCTTAAATTATGTCAAGTCCAACCCGATCGTCGTGATGCTGGTCATCGTCGCGATCATCGTCGGCTTCACCAAGGACAACTTCTTCTCCTGGAAAAACTTCGGCAACCTCATGAGCAACACCGCCGTCCGCTTCCTCATCGCGCTCGGCGTCTCCGGCTGCCTCATTACCAAGGGCACTGACCTGTCCGCTGGCCGTCAGGTCGGTCTGGCCGCCTGCCTTGCCGGTATCCTGATCCAGCGCGGCGACTACTCCGGCAGACTCACCAGCCTGCCCCAGATGAACATGTTCGTAGTGCTGCTGATCGTTGTGATCATCGGCGCTCTGCTGGGCCTGCTCAACGGCGCCATCATCACCCTGCTGAAGGTTCCCCCCTTCATCACTACCCTGGGCACCCAGACCATCGTCTACGGTCTCTGCCTCGTCGCCACCGACGCACAGCCCATCGGCGGCTTCCAGAAGAGCTTCATCGACCTCATCAACGGTCGTATCGGTAACTCCAACGGCTTCCATCTGCCGTATCTGCTGTTCGTGGCGGCCCTGTTCGGCGTGATTTTCTGGTTCCTGTACAACAAGATGCGCCACGGCAAGTACATGTACGCCATCGGCGGCAACGAAGTCGCGGCTGAGGTCTCCGGCGTCAACACCACCAAGACCCTCATGCTCATCTACACCACCGCGGGCATCATGTACGCCATCGCGGGCTGGCTGCTGGCCGGCAAGACCGGCGGCGCCTCCACCTCCATGGGCATGGGCTACGAGCTCGAAGCCATCGCGGCCTGCACCATTGGCGGCGTTTCCACCACCGGCGGTATCGGTACTGTCAGCGGCGTTCTCGTCGGCGTTCTCGTGTTTGAGCTGCTGAAGATCGTCCTCCAGTTCCTGGGCGTCAACCCGTACTACAACTATATTGTCCAGGGCGTCGTCATCGTCGTCGCGGTTGCGCTCGACGTGCGCAAGTATCTGGCCAAGAAGTAATTTCCGGCACAAACTACATACAGAACACGGCGGCCATCGTTTGAAACGGTGGCCGCCGTGTTCGTCTGTTTTCGGGAAAAACTTTATTCGATATTGTTCCGTACCGCCGCGGAGGCAGGACGACGGCGGCGCATGTAGTAGACGTATGCAAGCTCCACCGCACAGCAGGCCATCCAGCCCACCGGGTAGCCAAAGCCGACAATACGCGGGGTGTTCGCGATATAACGCGTGACGACAAAAAGGTAGATCTGCCGAAGCACAACAAAGGTGGAGAGCATGATGATCATGGGGCCGCGGGAATCGCCGCGCCCGCGCAGGGCGGCGGCCAGGACATGGTTTACGCAGTTGAAAAGCAGGAAAAACACATTGGTCCGGATAAAGAGCACGCCGTAGCGGATGACAGCTTCGTCCGGAGAGAAGAGCCGCACCGAGGCCGGGGCGAAGATAAAGAGCAGCGCCGCAATGACGCCGGTGATCCCAAGGCTCACGCCGAGAGCTGCGACCGTGCCCTGATCGCTGCGCCGGTCATTGCCCGCACCGGCGTTCTGGCTGACAAAGGTGGTGGCCGCCAGGGCCATGCTCTGCATCGGCAGCATGATAAACTGGTCGAGCTTGTTGTAGGTGCTCCAGCCTGCCATCACGTCCGAGCCGAAGACATTGATATAGCCCTGGACAAAAATGTTGGAAAAGGCCGTCAAAACGGACTGAATGGCGGCGGGCATGCCGACGGAGAAAATGCTGCCCAGAACAGGGAAGTCGATACGGAGTTCCCGCCAGCTCAGGCGGTAGATGTCCTTCGAGCGCGTAAGCAGCACGAGGATCAGCGCCGCCGACACAAACTGGGACAGGATCGTGGCAATGGCCGCACCCGCGATCCCGGATTTGAGGACCAGTACAAAGAAGAGATCCAGAAGAATGTTCAGGATGCTCGTAAACACCAGAAAGTACAGCGGCCGCGTCGAGTCGCCCACCGCGCGCAGGATGCCGCTGCCCATGTTGTAGATCAGCAGCCCCGAGATGCCGCCGAAGTAGATGCGCAGATATAATGTGGCGTCGGCGAATACGTCCTCGGGCGTGCGCATGATGAGCAGCATGGGCTTGACCAGCCCCACCCCCAGCAGGGTGAAAAACAGGCTGAGAACGAAGGTCGCGGCCATGGTGGTCTCCACAGCCACATGCAGCTTCTCCATGTTTCGCGCGCCGAAGTAACGCCCGATGACTACCGCCGCGCCGATAGAAAAGCCGTTGAAGAAGAACACCAGCATGTTCACGATCACGGTGGTGGAGCCGATGGCGGCCAGGGCCTGCTTGCTGACAAAATTTCCGACGATGACCGAGTCCACCGTGTTGTAGAGCATCTGGAACACATTGCCCAGCATCAGCGGCAGGGCGAAGGCGACGAGCTGTTTTAAGATGGGGCCGTTCGTCATATCCCGGGCGGTGCTTTTTGCGTTGCTCATTCTGCGCTGTCCTCCTTCACCGTCGCCCAGTCATAGTCCCGGATCGTGCCGGAAGTAAAGCGCATGAGGGCATTTTGTGCGTCGTACTCCGCGCCGATGGATAGAAACTCCTCCCTGAGCACATGGTTTCGTTCAGAAGGCCGGTAGACAATGTCTATGGACTTGCCGTATTTTTGCATCAGGAACATGATAACAGCGCTCTCCACCTTCTTCTTTGCTACCCGGCAGGAAATCACGAAGTCCGTGCACAGAAGCGTCTCCCCACGCGTATCGAGGATCAGACAGCCCACCGTGCCGTATTCGCCGTAGCGGTCGCCGCATTTGACACGCAGAACGAGCTTGTGCGGGTCTGCCGCGATAGCCTGAAATTCATCCATCGGGATGCGGTTGGTGGAGGCATTGAGCTGATTGGTGCGCATCAGAAGCTCATGGCAGCGTTCAATGTCCTGCTGCGCTTTGCAGGGGGCCACGTCGATCACAAAGCCGCAGGAGAGAATGAAGGATTTATAGTCTCCGCTGTCGGATTCGGTAAACGCGTCCTGGCGTTTTGCCTCCGCCATGTAGAAGGCACGGCGTTTTCTGGAATCCTCCGTGACCGGTACGTCAAATTCCGGGAGGCTGAGAAGGCTTTCCGCTGCGCTGTCCGCATAGACGCGCACGCAGAGGAGGCTTTCGCCCACCTCCGCGCGCTCGAAGGCGGAGTCGTCCACGAAGGCGAAGGTGTCAAGGTTGATATTCAGGAGCTTCGCAATCTCGGCAAGATTGCCGCTCTTCGGCAGCCAGTTGATTTTCGGATAGAGAAAATAGTCCCACAGGCCGAAATTTTCCAGCGCCGCTTTGGCAAGCGCCTCGTCGTTCTTGCTGCACACGGTGTTGAGGATGCCGCGCTCGTCGAGCTTTCGGATGGCTTCGGCAGCGGCGGGGCGGAGCGTCACGCCGTCCGGCCCGTCCTCGCCGAGGATGCCGTCCCAGACCGTGTTGTCCAGATCCCACGCCACGCACTTGACCTTCTTCGCGGGTTTTTTGAAAAACGGAGAATCGGGCCTGAAGCTCACAAGATCAGACAGCAGCATGTAGAGCTCCGGCAGGGCGTTGTCCGCCGGGTAGAGCTCCAGCGCGAGGATGGGCTTTCCGGCACGTGTAAGCTCGCCTGCCGGGATGTGCCAGAGATTCAGTCCCTGCCTGACCGTAAAGTCATGGCGTGTCAGGAGCAGATCGTCAAAGTCGTGGGCGTCGAGGATCAGCCGCCCGCCGCCGGCGGGGGCGTAAAAGGCAAGGCAAAGCTCCTTTCCCGAAACGACATGCCTGTCGACCGGCCAGAACCTGCGGATGTAGCGGTGGTGTAAGACGCGCGAGAGGGGATAACGGTATTTCTTCGGCGTGAGTTTTGATGCTGCGTCGGTCTTGCGGGTCAGCCTCAGCGCCGCCTCATGGCGGCTGTAGTCATCCAGAAACGCCTGTGGAGGAAGACAGCGCAAGGTGTTGTACGGGCAGCGCAGCTTTGCCCACTTGCGAAAGCGCAGATGGGCCACCGGAAAGTCAAAGCCGGGGACAGCCCCGAGCTCCATATAATCCACGCGCCTGCACCGGCCGATCTCGTCTGCTTCGAACATCTCGCAGGAAGCATAGCAGGCCGGGGGACTGCACTCGAGGCAGTGGTCGGCCCAGAACAGCGGCGCGATGGACTCAATGTCCCGCGCGCGCGGCACCCGGTCGGAAAAAGTACTCAGTAGCTCAACACCGGTCAGCGCCTGACGGCATACATAGTCAAACATTTCTTACCTCCGGCTCCACTTGATGTGGTACAGCGTGCGCATGAGATCATCATATAGTGTGCGTCTGCTGGTGCTGGGCTTTGCCGCAAAGCTTTTGAAATGAGAATGGTTCTCTTCGAGAAATGCCTCGAGCCGGGCAAAATCAGCCTCCTGCATCAGGCTCGGGTGATAACAGAAGGTGACGGTATCAAAGGGCAGTTTGCGCACCACGCCGGACTGCAGGGGAATAAAGGTGAAGCCATATCGGGTATAGGGCTTTGAGGCAATGGTGTCGGAGATGATGCGGATGTCACTGCACGCTTTCAGCGCCTCCAGTGTGTTTTCGTCAAAGGTGTGGGATGGCGCGAAGAAGACCGCAGGCTCGAAGCCGTGCTCCCGGAAAACCTTCACGCCGTCCGTGATCTTCTGCTTCTGCGTCTCGAGCGGGACGCCCGCAAACTCCGAGCGCTTCTGTGCCGGGTTCAGCCCGCCCTCACGGGTGGTGCACACATGGTTCCACCCGTGCAGCGCGAGCACCCAGCCCTTTTCGACCCAGCGGGGGACCGTCTCGTCCCAGAACAAGGGATCGACCGGGTAATCCGCCATATCCGGGTCCTCACAGTGGGGGATGATGCCCACGAGCGGGGCGATGCCATAGCGGTCAAGCAGGGCCTCCATTCGCCCCCAGTTTGGAATGTTCATCTTCTCGCACGCATCGTCCAGTCTTATAAAACAGGTCATAGCAAAGCCTCCGCCTCATCTTTCATTTTTGTTATGATACACCAAAGCACAGCGCCTTGCAAGCGTCGGCGGAGCCTAACGTATGAAAATACTGCCGAAAAAGTGCAGAAGATAAAAATACTTGAGGATTTTGTTGCAAATAGCCCTTGCAGGATTTATACTGTGGCAGGAAAGAACTTGGGCAACACCGCACAATACGTCTGCGGCATCTTCCGGAAAATTTGTGCCCTGATTCTGTCACTATTTCTTGAGGTACACAATACGACTCACTTCGTTCGCATGCATAAGTTCGCGTTGCCCAAATCAAAGATTTGGACGCTCACTTAAGTACATCTGCGAAAAAGTGCCATCATCAGAACCTAAATTTTCTCGAAATTTGCTCTTGCCGCATTGTGCGGTATTACCCTTGATTAAAAAGAGGAAAACACATGGAACAGAGACCAAAAAAGAGCGGCGACCGCTTTGACGGCTACTGGCTGCGTGACGAGGCTCCGGCCCTCGGGCAGTTTATGGCCTACCTCATGCCGAACCGCGCCGACAATGAAGCGCATATCAATGTCGATATCGACTGCCGCCCGCTGGATACCTACCTCGCCAAAAAGAATGAGGGGCTGACGGAGGACAAATATACTTACTTCCACATCTTTCTTGCCGCGATGGTCAAGTGCTTTGTCCTGCGCCCGCGCATGAACCGCTTCATCTCCGGCAACCGCCTGTACATGCGCGACCACATCTCCGTCTCTTTTGTGGTCAAGAAGAAGTTTGAGGACAAGTCCGAGGAGGGACTTGCCTACAAGAAATACGGCGAGAAGGACACCATCGACACCCTGCACACCTCCATCATGGAGGAGATCCACCAGTGCCGCCGGGAGGACGTGCTCGATAACTCCACCGACATGATGACAAAGCTGCTGAAGCTGCCGCGCTGGCTGCTGCACATCATCGTGGACATCCTCTTTGCCCTCGACCGCAAGGGCAAGGTTCCCTATGATCTCATCAAGGCAGACCCCAACTATTCCTCCATCTTCCTGACGAATGTCGGCTCCATCGGCCTGGACAGCGGCTATCATCACCTCAACAACTGGGGCACCAACTCCTTCTTCGGCATGATCGGCAAGAAGCATCTGGCCCCCGAATGGCATGAGGACGGGACCTGCGAGGTCCGCCCGGTCATCTCCCTGGGGCTTACCCTCGACGAGCGCATCGGCGACGGCTTCTATTACGCCGGCACCGTGCGCCTGCTGCATAAGATCCTGGAAAACCCGGAGATCTTGGAGCAGCCGTTTGACACTCCCGTCGATTATTAATAAAAGAAGGACATACATATGGAAATTACCGCAAAGCGCCCGTGGCTTAAGAGTATGGGCGACGTGCCTGCCAATATGGACTATTTCCAGGGCTCCATGGTGGAGATGCTGGAGAACAACGCCCGCCTCTATCCCACAAACGTCGCCTTTGACTTCATGGGCAAGTCCACCACCTACAAGGAGATGGTGGCGAACATCGAAAAATGTGCCCGCAGCCTTCGCACCATCGGCGTGCGCCAGAACGACCGCGTCACCATCGCCATGCCGAACTGCCCACAGGCTATCTACATGTTCTACGCCGTGAACATGATCGGCGCGGTGGCCAACATGGTCCACCCCCTGTCCAGCGAAAAGGAGCTGGAGTTTTACATCAATGAGTCCGAGAGCGTCACGGTCGTGACCCTCGACCAGTTTTACCACAAATTCGAGGCCATCCGGGGAAATACCTGTGTGGTCAACATTGTTATCGCCCGCATCCGCGACGCCCTGTCGAAACCCCTGCGCGTGGGCTACATGCTCACCGAGGGGCGCAAGATCAAGAAGATCCCCGAGGACGCGCCGGTCATCATGTGGGATGAGTTCATGCGCCTCGGCAAGGCATGCTTCTGGAACTACAAGGTCAAGCGCGGGGCCGACGATCCCGCCGCCATTCTCTATTCCGGCGGCACCACCGGCACCACCAAGGGTATCCTGCTCACAAACCTGAACTTCAACGCCCTCTCGGCCCAGATCATCGCCACGAACCCTATGTTCCGCCCGGGGGACAAGATGCTCTCCGCCATGCCGCTCTTCCACGGCTTCGGCCTCGGCGTGTGCATCCACTCGATGCTCGCGCAGGGCGGCAGATGCATCCTGGTCCCGCGCTTTACCGCCGAGAGCTATTCCAAGCTTATCACCAAGTATCGCTGCAACTTCATCGCGGGCGTGCCGACGCTGTACGAGGCGCTGCTGCGGTTTCCGAACATGGAAAAAGCCGACCTGAGCTGCCTCAAGGGCGTGTTCTCCGGCGGGGACTCCCTGTCCGTGGAGCTCAAGAAAAAGTTCGACAAGTTTCTCTACGACCACAAGGCCGTCGTGCAGGTGCGCGAGGGCTACGGCACCACCGAGACCGTCACCGCCTGCTGCCTGACCCCCATCACCAAGGCCAAGGAGGGCAGCATCGGCATCCCCTTCCCGGATACCTATATCAAGATCGTCAAGCCCAATACGGACGAGGAGCTGCCTTACGGCGAGGAGGGTGAGATCCTGCTTGCCGGGCCCACGGTCATGAAGGAGTACATCAAGCACCCCGAGGAGACCGCCCAGACCCTGCGCCGCCACGCCGACGGCCTTAGCTGGGTCTACACCGGCGACCTCGGCTATATGGATGAGGAGGGCTTCATCTACTTCCGCGGCCGCTCCAAGCGCATGATCATCTCCTCCGGCTACAATATCTACCCCGCCCAGCTCGAGAATATCTTTGACGCAAACGAGCTGGTGCAGATGAGCTGTGTGATCGGCGTGCCCGACCCCTACCGCATGCACCGGCCCAAGGTCTTTGTCACGCTCAAGCCCGGCGTGGAGCCCAGCGAGGAGACGCGCAAGGCCATCATGGACTATGCCGCCAAGCACATCGCGAAATACGCCATGCCGAAGGAGCTGGAATTTCGCGAGAGCCTGCCCAAGACCCTCGTCGGCAAGGTGGCCTACCGTCAGCTCGAGGAAGAGGAAGCCGCCAAAAGAAAGGCCGCCGGGGAGTAAAAACCAGTTGACCATAACGGGGGAAGATGGTAAGATACTATATTAGATAATCGTGTCGTTTGCTATGCCCCTGTGGCGCAGCAAACATGGGAGGACAGCATGAAAAACCGAGTCGGAAGAATCATTGTCGCCATCCTTGCCCTGATCGCTTTTGGCTTCTATGCCTACCGGTATGAGCAGACCCACTGGCACAGCGCCGATGTAGAAGCCTGGGGCCCCGCCACCGGACTGCACCCGGAGGGCTTCGAGCAGGGCGTCGTCATGAACCAGGAGCCCGAGGCGCCCATCCAGATGGAGTACGCCCCCGCGCCGACCGAGCAGCCCGCTGCTGCCCCGGCCCCGGCAGAGCAGCCGGTGGTTGAGACCGTCCCGACCGAGCAGCCGCTTCGCTTTGATCTGAGCGAGTGGCAATACATGCTTGTCAACGGCGATCACTCCATCGACCAATACGAGCCGGAGAACCTGGTCTACCTCAACATGACCGCCGACGAGACGGATTTTCAGACCTCCTACAACCCCAACCGCATTGCGGTGGACGCGCGCATCGCCCAGCCGCTGATGGACATGGCCCTGGCCTGCAAGGCGGCGGGCCTGCCGGTCTATCTGTCCTCCGGCTATCGCAGCTATTCCGATCAGGCGGCGAATTTCACCCGTGTCTGCCAGAATAACGGCATCACCGACGGCAAGGACTCCAACGGCCACTATATCACCATGCCCGCCGGGTGCAGCGAGCACCAGACCGGCCTGAGCTGCGACATCACCGACTACTATCAGCCCACCAAGAACAGCTCTCTGGACGACATCCCGACCCTCGTCTGGCTGCGGGAAAACTGCGCCGACTACGGCTTTATCTGGCGCTTCCCCAGCGACAAGTCCGACGTGACCGGCGTCATGGGAGAAAGCTGGCACTTCCGCTATGTGGGCCAGGACGCGGCGCGCTACATCATGGATAACCACCTCACGCTTGAGGAATTCTGGCAGCAGTTTGGAGACAGCGCAAGCGTATGAGAATGAAAAAACTATGTGTCCTGCTCGTGTTGGCCTGCCTGCTTTTTATGGCGGGCTGCGCAAAGAAGGAGGAGCATAAGGCCATCCCGGCCTCGGAGAGAGCGCAAGCCGGTCAGCTCGCGGAGAACCCGCCCCCCGCGCAGGAGCCCGAGCCGACACCGGCTCCCACCCCTGTCCCGACGCCGACCCCTGAGCCGACCCCTGCCGCAATCGTGCTGCCGCCCCTGCCGGACATCGACATCAACAGCTGGGAATTTCTCTATGCCGGACCCCACTGCGGTGTTGGCCGCTACCATCCGCGTGTGGGCAACCTGGAAGGCCAGTACATGGACAAGCGCTGTACCCAGGAGACCATCGACTTTTTGAGCGCCGCCCGCGCGCAGGGCTTTGAGGTCTATGTGTGCGTTGCCTACCGCAACTGGGAGTACACCACCCACTGGTATGAGCAGGAGATGTTCAAGTACGGGGAATATGATTATGAGTACAATCATTTCCTCCCCGGCGCCTCCTATGAGGCGGCCAAACACGGCTTTGCCGCCGGGTGCAGCGAGCATTCCACCGGCCTTGCCTTCGACATCACGGATGAGTCGATCTATGAAGCCGACTGGAACTACACCAACGTCCACGACGAGACCGTAGCGGGCACCCCGGTGTGCAAGTGGATGGACGAGCACTGTGCCGAGTACGGCTTCATTGTCCGCTATCCAGCCGACAAGGCGGAGGTATACGGCATGGCCTGTTACCCCGGGCATTACCGCTATGTGGGCAAGGAGGCCGCAAAGTACATCATGGATAACGGCCTGTGCTTCGAGGAATTCCTCGCCCTCTACGGCAAGACCTTCAAGGGCGTCAACTACGTCAACGAGTACATCGTGAGTGCGCAATAAAAAAGGGGCTGTGAAAAAAGTCAATTGACAGTGTAGGGGCCGACGCCCCCGGCGGCCCGAGCGGTACAGTCCAAAAATAAAGCAGAAAGCCCCCGGC
>CADBYZ010000036.1:12203-31288 GCA_902799075.1 Oscillospiraceae bacterium
GTTATTCAGGATTCTCTCTGCCGGGCCGCCGAGGGCGTCGGCCCCTACGGTGTTGATATTACTGTGTTCTTGATGAAGGGGACCTTTTTCACAGCCCCTTTTTTATCAAGTCAGTTGCGGCAGTGTCGCAAGGTCCGGGTTGTTGGCGTAAGTGCTGCGGCAGGTGATGCTGCCCGCCAGCTGGGCCAGCTGTGCGCAGGCCTGGAGATCGTAGCCCCGGAGATCGGCCCAGACGATGGCGGCGGCAGCCGCGTCGCCCGCGCCGGTGGTGTTGACGACTTCGGTCTCATAGGCAGGGAAGTGGAGCAGCCTGTCGCGTTCAGCTGCGAGGATGCCGTCGGCGCCGAGGGTGACAAACACCCGGCCCGGACAGAGCCTTGCCAGTCTCTTCGCGGCGCTTTCCGGGTCCTTTTCGCCGGTGAGCACGGACGCCTCCAAAGCGTTGGACTTTACAGCCCGCAGGCGCTTGAGATGGGGGCGGAAGCGCTCGGCCTTGGCGGCGGAGACCGTGTCGGCATACAGCGGCAGCCGTGAATGATTGCACAGCCACTGGACCGATTCAGCCGGCAGATTTGCGTCCAGCACTATCGCGCCGTAGTCGCGCAGCTTCGGCAGCAGCGGCTCAAAGAAGGCGGGGCTGAGTTGGGAGCAGATGTCCATGTCGTTGATGGCGGCGCACATATCGCCGCCGGCCTCGGTGACAAAGAGATAGGTGGAGCTGTGCCCGCCCTTCTGCACCAGCGTGTGCTGCATGTTGAAGCCCAGCGTTGTACAGGACTCCATCAGGGCCTGTCCGATGAGGTCATCCCCCATGGCAGAGACGAAGGTGACCTCCATCCCCAGCAGGCGCAGATCGTGGGCGATGTTGCGCCCCACGCCGCCCGGCGTCATGCGCACGGTGCCGGGCGTGGAGTCGTGCATTGCCAGCGCCCCTGTGGGCCTGCCCCAGATATCCATATTGACGCCGCCGATGACAACGGCGGCGTCTTTTTTGGTTTTTATTTGATGTGCCATATATTCCTGGCGTACTCGTCGATGGCGCGGTCGGCGGCGAAGTAACCGCTCTTGGCGATGTTCATGAGAGAAAGCCTGCCCATCTCGGACGGATCGGAGATGCACTTGTACAGGCGCTCCTGGGTGTCGGCGTAGCTGCGGAAGTCGGCAATGACCATGTAGGGGTCGCCGCCGTAGAGCAGGCTGGAGATGACATCGGAGTAGCTCTTGCCGTCAGAGAAGCCATGCATAATGCGGGCGGTGACACGCTGGAGCTCGGGATCGTTGTTGACGATGCCGTTGGGGTCATAGCCGCCTGCGCGCCACTTGGCGATATCCTCGGTGGTCAGGCCGAAGAGGAACATGTTCTTGTCGCTCAGGCGGTCGTACATCTCGACGTTCGCGCCGTCGAGGGTGCCGATGGTGACAGCGCCGTTCATCATGAGCTTCATGCAGCCGGTGCCGGAGGCCTCCTTGCCCGCGGTGGAGATCTGCTCGGACACCTGGGCGGCGGGGACAATGGCCTCGGCGGCGGTAACGCGGTAGTTTTCCACAAAGTAGACCTGCAGCTTATCCGTGCAGACGGGGTCGTTGTTGATGTCGTTTGCCAAGCTCAGGATGAGCTCGATGATGCGCTTGGCAAGCTTGTAGCCCGCCGCGGCCTTCGCTCCGAAGACATAGCTGCGCGGCACAAAGTCCATGTTGGGATTATCGTGCAGGCGCATCTGCAGGGCGACAATATTCATCGCGCACAGCAGCTGGCGCTTGTACTCGTGCAGACGCTTGATCTGGACATCCATCACGGCATTGGGATTGAGGACGAAGTCGTCATAGCGCTTGGCGTAGCTTGCAAGGCGCAGCTTGTTGGCGTACTTGATGTCGTTCAGGTCTTCGCGGACCCGCTCGTTGGTCTCATACATGGCGAGCTTCTGCAGAAGCTCCGGCTTGAGCAGATATTCCTCGTCGCCCAGCAGCTCGACGATCAGGTCGTGCAGGCCGGGGTTGATCTGGCCCAGCCAGCGGCGGTGGTCAATGCCGTTGGTGACATGGGTGAAGCGCTCGGGACGGATGGTGTAGATGTCGTGGAAGAGGTCGTTTTTCAGAATGTCGCCGTGCAGACGGGACACACCGTTGACCATATAGCAGGAGGCAAGGCACAAATTGGCCATATGTACCTGACCGTCGCGGATGATGAGGTTACGGCCCAGCTTGTCGCCGGTGCCGAACTTGACTGCGAGATAGTCGCACCAGCGGCGGTTGATCTCGCACATGATCTCCCAAAGACGCGGCAGCAGCTGCTGGATCAGATCCTGCGGCCATTTCTCAAGAGCTTCGCTCATGACGGTGTGGTTGGTGTAGGCGACGCTGAGTCTGACGATGTCCCAGGCTTCGTCCCAGCCGAGGCCGTACTCGTCCATGAAGATACGCATGAGCTCGGGGATGATCATGGTGGGGTGGGTGTCGTTGATCTGGATGACATGGTGCTGGGAGAAGGTGCGGATATCGCCCCACTTCTGGATGTGCTTGCGGACGATGTCCTGGGCGGAGGCGGAGACAAAGAAGTACTGCTGTCTCAGACGCAGGAGCTTGCCTTCGATGTGGTCATCGGCGGGGTAGAGGACCTTGGTGATGACCTCGGCGTCGATGCGCTCGGTCAGGCTCTTGACATACTGGCCCTCGGAGAAGAGGTACATGTCCAGGGACTTGGCGCTCTTGGCGTCCCAGAGGCGCAGGGTGTTGACATCCTTGCCCTCGTAGCCGACGATCAGCATATCGCGGGGCAGGGCGTACACAGGCGTATAGCCGGTATGCTCGGCGTGGTAGTGGCCGTATTTGTCCCAGCGGGGGGAGAGCTGTCCGCCGAAGCGAACCTCGACCATATCCTCATAGCGGGGGATGAGCCAGCTCTCGGCGGCGGTGCGCCAGTTGTCTGAGACCTCGACCTGCTTGCCGTTTTCAAACTTCTGCTTGAAAATGCCCAGCTCGTAGCAGATGGAATAGCCGGTGGCGGGCAGCCCCTCGGTGGTCATGGAATCCATGTAGCAGGCGGCGAGACGGCCGAGACCGCCGTTGCCGAGACCGGCATCGGGCTCTTCCTCAAAAATATCCACAGCACTGCGGTCCATGTCGTTGAGCGCGCCGATGATGGCGTCGACCAGGCCCAGGTTGTAGGCGTTCTTCATCAGGCTGCGGCCCATGAGAAACTCCATGGACATGTAGTGGACTTCCTTCTCACCCCGGATGGGCTTCTGCGCGGCAAGGAGCCTGCTCATCAGCTCACGGATGACGATGGCGGTGGCCTCGAAGATCTGCGTATCGGTCGCGTCCTTGCTGGAGACACTGAACTGGGCGCAGAGCTTATCCTCGATGGCGCTGCGCATTTCTTCGCGGGAAATTTGACTCTTCATGAAAATACCTTCCTTTACGGGAGAATGTTGGACGAGTACGTACCTGGCGGCTTTCATCAATAAGGCATATACAATGCCTGTGCCGCAGTATACCCAAGCCGCGGCGCATAGACGAATGCGTGAGGCAGTGGAGGGCACGGCCCTCCCGCAGTAGTTGCTGCCGCCTGAGCAAGGGCCCGCGGAGCGGGCCTTTGATCAGACAGCGGCAGCCCGGCGCGCCGGTGTTTCCGGCGCACCGGGTATGTGCCGGGTAAAGCTTAGATATTGGAGCCCTTCGGAACGATGAGGGGCAGGCGCTCGTTGCCGTTGAGCACGGTGCCGGCGGAGAAGCTGCAGTCCTTGTCGATGATGCAGTGGTCGAGCGAGCAGCCGGCTTCCACGATGCAGTCGTTCATCACAATGCAGTTTTTGAGCTTGGCGCCCGAGGCGATACGCGCGCCGGAGAAGACGATGCAGTTTTCGATGGAGCCGTCGATGATGCAGTTGTCGGCCACCAGGGAGTTGCGGGAGTAGGAGCCGACACCGTAGTAGGTGCTGACCTCCTCGCGCGCCTTGGTGAAGACGGGACGGTCGGCCGGGAACAGCTCGTGGCGGATGTCGCTGTTGAGCATGTCCATGTTGGCCTTGTAGTAGCTGTCCACGCTGCGGATGAGGGCGGTGTAGCCGTGGTGGACGTAAATGTCCATCTTGCCGCCTTCCTTGAGCCAGGTGTCAAGGGTGTCCTTGTGGAAGCGGTGCAGGCTCTGCTTGCGGCTGGTTTCCATCAGCTCAAGGAGAGTTTCTTTGTTGATGATGTAGGCCTCAAGGCTCAGGACGCCTTCCTTCTCGTTGACGGCGTCGACGAGGATCTGGCAGGCCTTGCCGTTTTCATCGGTGAGGTAGGTCATGCGGAAGCCCTCGGCATCGGCGCGGTCGGTGCAGATGGCGGTGATGGGAGAGCCGGACTTGCGGTGCTGCTCCATGGGCTCGGTCAAGTCGATGTTGGCGCACATATCGCCGAGCATCAGCACAAAGTACTTGGCATTGACGTCCTTGATGTAGGAGCTGACAGCGATCAGAGCCTCCAT
Source organism: Oscillospiraceae bacterium (assembly GCA_902799075.1). Classification (GTDB taxonomy): domain Bacteria; phylum Bacillota; class Clostridia; order Oscillospirales; family Oscillospiraceae; genus Limivicinus. The sequence continues at coordinate 16,672 of CADBYZ010000036.1, forward strand.
CGTGCCGGCGTAGTTGCCGCGGTGGTACTCGGGCAGGCCGAAGGGGGGCAGCATTCTGAGGCCGCCGGTACGGCGGGCCATATCCCAGGCCTTGCCGCCGCCCAGGTGGTCGAGCAGGGACTGGTAATCGCGCTGCATGATGACGCCCACATCGACGATGCCGGCATTGCGCATGGCGGAGAGGGAGAAGTCGATGACTCTGTATCTGCCGCAGAAGGGCAGGGACGCGGCGGTGCGCATGCTGACGAGCTCACGCAGTCTCGCGTCGGTGTAGTAAGCGAAAATAAGACCGTGGAAATCCTTCATGGCTTAAACCTCCTCTACGCTGCTGATCATGGCGCCGACCTTGACCGTGGAGCCCGCGGGGATCTCAAGATCGGGGCCGATGGTGGTGATGCTCTTCTCCTCGCCGGGGGCGGGGGAGCCGCCGACCTTTGCGCCGGCATGGATGACGGCGTTTTCGCCGATGATTGCGTACTCAACGGAGGCGCCGGCCTCCACTACGACGCCGGGCATCAGAACGGAATACTTGATATTCGCGCCGACACCGATGCGCACGGAGGGAGACAGAACGGAGTTATCCACAATACCGTCGATCTCGCAGCCCTCGGTGACGATGGAGTGCAGGATCTCAGCGTGGGCACCGACCTGGTGAGGCGGGCAGATGGGGCTTCTCGCGCTGATGGGCCATTCGGGATCGTACAGGTCGATCAACTGCGGAGTGAGCATATCCATATTGGACTCCCACAGACTGGAGATGGTGCCGACATCGGCCCAGTAGCCTTTGAAGCGATAAGGCCAGAGCTTCTCGCCGTTTCCGAGCATGCTGGGGATAATGTTCTTGCCGAAGTCCTTGTTGGAGTTGGGGTCGTTCTCGTCGGCAATCAGGTACTCGCGCAGCTTCTTCCAGTTGAAGATGTAAATGCCCATGGAGGCAAGGGTGCTCTTGGGATGCTTGGGCTTCTCCTCAAACTCCTCCACATAGCCGTCCGGGCCGATATTCATGATGCCGAAGCGGGTGGCCTCCTCCAGCGTGACGGACAGGACCGAGATAGTGCAGGCGGCGTCGTGCTCCAGATGCTCGCGCAGCATGTCGGCATAGTCCATCTTATAAATCTGGTCACCGGAAAGGATGAGAACGTTTTCCGGGTCATATTCTTCAATGAAGGACAGGTTCTGGTAAATGGCGTTGGCCGTGCCGGTGAACCAGGAGCCCTTCTCGCCCGCAGACTGGTAGGGCGGAAGAATGAAGACGCCGCCGTCGTTTACGTCCAGATCCCAGGGCTGGCCGCTGCCGATGTAGCTGTTGAGCTGCAGGGGGCGGTACTGGGTCAGAACACCGACGGTGTCAATACCGGAGTTTGCGCAGTTGGAAAGGGGAAAGTCAATGATTCTGTATTTGCCTCCGAAAGGCACGCTGGGTTTGGCGACGCTCTGGGTCAGGGCGTACAGACGGGAACCCTGTCCGCCTGCCAGAAGCATTGCGACAAGTTTTTTCTTCATGGGCAGCCTCCTCAAATTTGTGTCAATTGCGAGCAGGGCTCGCAATTGAAGTACTCGTGTTTATCGCACACGGAGGTGCGTGACACACCGTGCTTGGTCGACACGAGGCCTCGCTAAGCTCGGCTTAAGGTGTTTTTGCCGAAGCAAAGCTCCGTCAAAAACGATTTGAATTGCCTTCGACCCTCAAGACTTGCCTTCGCGTTCTGTTCGCAATTGACTGTTTGTTTTTTGCGGGGTCAATTGAAGCGATTCATGGCACGCTCCGGGCCATCTGTGATGTAGGTGATGACGGCCTCCGCCGCTCTGTCCGAGACGGAGAGCATATCCTCCAGGTCCTGATTGCGAAACACGGACAAAACCCAGTCGGCCATGTCGTAATCGGGATGGGGCGGCGCGCCGACGCCGAGACGTATGCGCGGGAAGGCGTCGCTGCCGAGATGGGCGATGATGCTCTTGAGGCCGTTGTGACCGCCGGCGGAGCCCTTCGGGCGCACACGCAGCTTGCCGAGGGGCAGGCTCACCTCATCGGACACGACGATCACATGCTCGGGCGGGACCTTGTAAAAGCGCGCGGCCTCCCCAACAGCCTCGCCCGAGAGATTCATAAAGGTCTGCGGCTTCATCAGCAGCACCTTCTCGCCGTTAATCTCGGCGGAGGCGGTGAGAGCCTTGAAGCGCAGCTTGTTGATGCTCACTCCCAGCTTTTTCGCCATGGCATCGGCGGTCATGAAGCCCGCGTTGTGGCGCGTGCATTCATACTTCGGACCGGGATTGCCGAGAAAAACGATGAGCCAGGAGACGGGACCGCTTGATTTCAGGAACATTGTATAAAATCAGTCGAAGATGCTGGAGATGGAGACCTCTTCGTAGATGCGGCGGATGGCCTCGGCGAAGACGGGCGCAGTGGACAGGTACTGAATCTTGTCGCACTTGGCGCGATTGGCGGGGTAGGGGATGGTGTCGAGCAGCAGCAGCTCCTTGATGCAGCTGGAGTTGATGCGGTCGAGGGCCGGGCCGGAGAGTACGCCGTGGGTCGCGCAGGCATAGACCTCCTTGGCTCCGCCGATCTCCATGATGGCCTTGGCCGCGCCGCAGAGGGAACCGGCCGTATCCACAATGTCGTCGAGCAGGATACAGGTCTTGCCGGACACATCGCCGATGATGTTCATGACCTCGGACTGGTTGGCGCGCTCACGGCGCTTGTCCACGATGGCCATGTTGACGCCGAGCTTCATGGAGAAGGTGCGGGCGCGGGCGGTGCTGCCCACGTCGGGGGAGACGACCATGACCTCCTCGTTGCCCTTGCCGAACTTGTTGACGTAGTGCTTGACAAACAGGTGCCCGCCCTGGAGGTTATCCACGGGGATATCAAAAAAGCCCTGGATCTGCGCGGCGTGCAGGTCCATGGTCAGGACGCGGTCAGCGCCGGCGGCGGTAATCAGATTGGCGACGAGCTTTGCGGAGATGGGATCGCGGCTCTTGGCCTTGCGGTCCTGACGGGCATAGCCGAAATAGGGGATGACGGCGGTGATGCGCCCGGCAGAGGCTCTGCGCATGGCGTCGATCATAATCAGAAGCTCCATGAGGTTGTCGTTGACATGGTTGCAGGTCGACTGGACAATGAACACGTCCTTGCCGCGCACCGGCTCAAACACAGAGACGGAACACTCTCCGTCGGCAAACTGAGTGACATTCGCGTTGCCGAGGCTTCTGTACAGCTCCGAGGCAATGGCTTCAGCCAGAGCGGGGTTGGAGTTTCCGGTGAAGACCTTGATTTCCTTGCCGTGTGAGATCATGTTATCTTTTTCCTCCGTATCGCTTTTCTCGCATGTGCGTCGCTGACGCCCGCACAGACTGATCGGGTATCAATTAGTAAACACACTGCATTTATTATAACACCCAATCGTCTAAATTGGAAGAACTTTTGACTATTTTCTATGACTTCAAAACGAAATAAAAAACGATTTACAAGCGCATGCTTTTTGTGTATAATATAAAAATGCGGATTCAAAATGACAATTTGAACGAAAGTGGTTTGAAAACATGCTGGAATTTGAAGAATACAAAGTAAAGCTCAATAACTGCAAGCCGGAGCTGGAGGTCCTGCGCACCGCGCTCAGACTCGAAGCCGCCCAGAAGGAGATCGAGGAGCTGGAAGCCGCCAGCGCCCGCGACGGCTTCTGGAACGATGTGGAGAAGTCTCAGCAGGTGCAGAAGCGCCTGAAAAACCTCAAGGACAAGGTGGAAAACTTTGACCGCCTGTGCGCCTCCTGGGACGATATGATGACCATCTGCGAGATGGCGATCGAGGAAAACGACGATTCCATGCTGCCCGAGCTCCAGCAGGAGTTTGAGGAGTACACGCAGAAGGTGGAGTCCACGCGCCTGTCCACGCTCCTGACCGGCGAGTATGACGCCAACAACGCCATCCTCACCTTCCACGCCGGTGCCGGCGGCACCGAAGCGCAGGACTGGGCCTCCATGCTCTACCGCATGTACAACATGTGGGCCGACCGTCACGGCTACAAGGTGAAGGTCATGGACTACCTCGACGGCGACGAGGCGGGCATCAAGAGCGCCACCATCATGATCGAGGGCGAGAACGCCTACGGCTTTCTGAAGAGCGAGCACGGCATCCATCGCCTTGTGCGCGTGTCCCCCTTTGACGCCGCAGGCCGCCGCCACACCTCCTTTGCAGCCGTCGAGGTCATGCCCGAGATCGCCAACGACAACGAGATCGAGCTCAGAGACGAGGACATCAAGATGGACGTGTACCGCTCCTCCGGCGCGGGCGGACAGAAGGTCAACAAGACCTCCTCGGCCGTGCGCCTGACGCATATCCCGACGGGCATCGTGGTATCGAGCCAGGTGGAGCGCAGCCATTTCCAGAACCTCGAAAACTGCAAGAACATGCTGCGCGCGCGCCTTGCCGAGATCAAGGAGCGCGAGCACCTGGAAAAGATCAGCGACATCAAGGGCGTACAGATGAAGATCGAATGGGGCAGTCAGATCCGCTCCTATGTCTTCATGCCCTATCAGCTGGTGAAGGATCACCGCACCGACTACGAAAACGGCAACATCGACAACGTCATGAACGGAGATCTGGACGGCTTCATCAACGCCTTCCTGTCCATGAGAGCCCAGAATTGAGGCAAAAGGCTATACCGATAAAATACGGAGAGCGGTTCCGCTCTCCGTATTTTATCGGTCACTCGGACCGGGATCGTAGTCTCCGAAAATCAGATCGTCAATGTCCATTTTCTTTCCCTCCCTCATGATTGCACATAAGCCTATCCTATGCGCGAAAACTTCAAAATATGAAAAAATCGCAAACTGGATGGAATTTTACTTGAAACGCAGTCCGTGTTGCGCTATAATACCTGAGTCTGCAAAATTGCCCCTTATCATAATATGTATCAAACGCAAAGGATGAGATAAGCCATGAGTGCATCGACTGAAAAGAAAAACCGTCAGGCTGCCCGCGCGGCGGGTACTGACAAGAAGACCCTTGCCCAGGAGAAGGAAGCCCAGGAGAAGAAAAAGAGCAATCTGCGCTGGACCCTCGGTACCATTGCCGTCGTGCTGGTGGTGGTGTCAGTGCTCCTGCTCAACTCCGGCATCATGTACAAGACCACGGCGTTCTCCGTGGGCAGCAAGAACTACACCGCCGCAGACGTGAGCTACCGCTACGCAAACCAGTACTATACCTTTGCAAATCAGTACGGCAGCTACGCCAGCCTCTTCGGCTTGGATACCTCCAACGGCATCCGCGGCCTCGAAAAGCAGGAATGCCCCATGCTGGAGGGCGGCACCTGGAAGGACTACTTCCTGGACGCTGCCAAGAATGACATGATCCATGCCACCGTCCTGGGTCAGTACGCCGCCGATAACGGCATCACCCTGGATGCCGACGACAAGGCGCAGATCGACGCCTCCTTTGAAGGCCTCGAGGAGCAGGCCACGTCCTACGGCTATGCAAGCGGCGACAACATGCTGGCCGCGAACTACGGCAACGGCGTCAACCAGAAGCTGGTCCGCAAAGCCTATGAGGAGTCCCTGCTTGCCAGCAAGGCCGGTCAGGCGCTGCTTGACAGCTTCACCTACACCGACGAGCAGATCGAGGAAAAGTATCAGAGCTACGCGGGCGAGCATGACTACTTTGACTACGCCTACAGCTACATCTCCGCCGAGCGCGTGGAGACCACCGATGCCGACGGCAACACCAGCTCCGACGTGACGGATGAGACCGTCGCGGCCGCGGCCGAGAAGGCCAGCGCCATCGCCGATGCCTACAAAAAGGCTGACGGCACCGACTACACCGCCAATCTGATCGAGGCCGCCGAGGCCCAGGAGGCGACCGCCAGCGAGCAGACCCATGTTCAGGGCAGCAGCGTCCCCGCCGCCGACTGGATGCGCGATGCGTCCCGCAAGGCAGGCGACATCACCGTTTCCCCCGATGCAAGCGGCTGCTATGTGGTGGTGTTCCTCTCCCGTGACGACAACCATTACAACACCGTGAACGTCCGCCACATCCTGATTCAGGCTGAGGCCGACGAAAACGGCAGCTACACCGACGAGGCCAAGGCAGCGGCCAAGGCCCGCGCCGAGGAGATCCTTGCCGAGTATGAAGCCGGCGACAAGACCGAGGACAGCTTCGCCGCCCTGGCCGAGCAGTATTCCGAGGATACCGGCTCCAACTTGAGCGGCGGCCTGTATGAGAACGTTGCAAAGGGCCAGATGGTCCAGGAGTTCAACGACTTCTGCTTTGCCGCCCACAAGCCGGGCGACACCGGCATCGTTTACGGCGAGAGCGGCAGCTATGCCGGCTACCACGTGATGTACTACGTGGGCGAGGGCAAGCTCTACAGCAGCGTCATCGCCGAGGACGATCTGCGCAACGCCGACGCGGAAGCCTGGATGGAGAAGGCCGAGGAGGCCAATCCCACCGAGGAAGGCTTCGGCATGCGTTACGTCGGATAAGTCAAAACCAATTTACAGGAAAAACCCCGCCGGTCTCCGGCGGGGTTTTTGAGAAAGGGAGAAAAATATGCAGGAGAGAACGATCCGGGCCGAGATGCTGCTGGGCAGCGAGGCGATGGAAAAACTGCGATGCAGCCATGTGGCCGTGTTCGGCCTGGGCGGCGTGGGTTCCTGGTGCACGGAGGCGCTGGCTCGCTCCGGCGTCGGGCGCATGACCCTCGTCGACAGGGACACCGTGGGTGAGAGCAATATCAACCGCCAGCTCTGCGCCTACCGCTCCACGGTGGGCCGAGCCAAGACGGCGGTCATGGCGGAGCATCTCATGGATATCGACCCGCATATTCAGGTGCGGTGCATCGAGGGCCACTATGAGGCCGCCGACCGGGAGCGCTTTTTTGCCGACTACGACTTTGTTGTGGATTGCATCGACCTTGTCTCCTGCAAGATCGACCTCATCCTGAGCTGCCGGGAGCGCGGCATTCCCATCGTCTCCGCTCTCGGCACCGGCAACAAGCGCGACGCGCAGCAGCTCCGGCTGGACGATATCTCCAGAACCTACGGCTGCACCTTCGCCCGCGTCATCCGCAAGGAACTCCGGGACCGGGGCGTCGAGCACCACCCGGTGGTCTTCAGTCCCGAGGAACCCATGAAACCCGCCCAATTCGAGGCGCCGCCTCCCGGCAGACGCGCGGTGCCGGGCTCGCTGATCTGGGTCCCGGCCAGCGCGGGCATGCTCCTGTGCCAGTACGTGGTGGGGGAACTTTGCAAAGCATAAAGAAAACGCGCGGTACAGCCCGCGCGTTTTCTTTATCCGAACAATTTGAAATTCGACAGCCCCTCCAGCAGACTGTTGAAGCGCTGGATCGATGCCGTCAGAGCGTCCGCGTCAATGGTGCTGAGTGTGTCGATCAGCTTTCCCAGCTTCTCCGCGCCCTCGCCGCTCAGCCCGTTGAGATTCTCGCCGATGCTGTCCAGATTGTCGAGAGAGCTGCTGATGCGCTGGATGACAGCCTGGGTATCGGTGAGCGTTGTGCGGGCGTGGTCAAGCGTCGCGGTGATCTTCGGCACCACAACGGCAAGGCTCACGATCAGCGCCGCCGCCATCACCACGATCACCACTGTGATAATCAGGCTGAGCGTCTGGCTGCGCCGCTGTACAGCCGCCATCTGCTCTACCAGCTCCTGTATGCTTTTTTCGTCTGTCCTGTTGCCCATGGCATGACCTCCCTGCCTTTTTCTATATTGGTATTTTACCACAGTTCGGCGGGGATTGCCAGAAGTTTTCCGCTGAGCTGCGGCGTTGCACACAGACAGCGTTCAAAAAACCCTGACCGAGCCGGTCAGGGTTTTCGCGCATCAATACAGCTCTTTCAGCTTCGCTATGCAATCAGGACAGACATTCTTTCCGCGATAATTGACGATTTTTTTCGTACTCTCGCAGAACACGCAAGTCGCCTGATATTTGCGAAGAATAATGCTGTCGCCGTCAACATATATCTCGAGAGAATCCTTTTCTCCGATGTTGAGCGTCCGGCGCATTTCGATTGGCAATACGATACGCCCAAGTTCGTCGACTCTTCGTACGATACCGGTGGACTTCACGTAAGCATCCCCTTTGCTCTCTGATAATTTTTCTGTACGATTCGGCCCCAAATACTTACAAACATTGGTAAAAAATTACAAATTCGTAAATATTTATAGCACTTTATATCATCTTCTTGGGAAAAAATCAACTAAAATATGCGAAGTTCGTAAAAAATTCATAAAAAGTTCTTTTATAACAGTACCTACAAAGTCGGAATAGGGGGATTTCTGGATGAATTTAGCAATCATTACCATTTATTTGCTTTCAATTTTGTCAGCTTTGCTGACGGGAAAAACTACCGCTGCGGGGAACGCGGTGATGGAAGGGGTACAGGAGGCCCTCCTGTTTGCACCGAGGCTGTGCGCGGCGCTGTGCCTTTGGTCCGCAGTGACCGAACTGCTCGAACGCGGCGGCGCAGCCGATGTGCTTGCTCGATTGCTGCGGCGTCCGCTCTCGCTGCTGTTCCCGAAGGGAGCGGGGGACGGGGAGACCCTGTCAGCCCTGACGGAAAACGCGGGGGCAAATCTCCTGGGCCTCGGCAATGCCGCCACACCTGCCGGTATCCGGGCGGCGAAGGGCCTCGTGCGCATCAGAGCGGGCGCGGAGCTCAATACCCTTGTAGTGCTCAACACCGCGTCCATCCAGCTCCTGCCCACGACGGCGGCGTCCCTGCGCGCGTCCCTCGGCAGCGTCTCTCCCTTTGACATCACACCTGCCGTCTGGCTCACCAGTGTCTTTTCACTGCTGGCGGGACTCATGGCCATCCGGTTGTTAAACGGGAGCCGGACGTGAAAGCACTTGCGCAGCTTCTGGTGCCGCTGCTCGTTGCGGCCGCAGCGCTTGCGGCACGGATGCACGGCGCGGACATCTATGAAGCGATGACGGCGGGGGCAAGAAAGGGCCTGCTGACATTATGGAGCATCCTGCCGGCACTGCTGGTGGTCTTCCCGATGATCCGCCTGCTGGAGGCCTCGGGCCTGCCGGAGCTGCTGGGCGCGGTGTTGAGGCCGGTGTTCCGCCTGCTCGGGGTGCCGGAGGAGACAGGGCTTCTCATGCTCCTGCGCCCCCTGTCGGGAAGTGCCGCACTCGCCGCGGCTTCGGAGCTCATGCAGCGCCACGGCCCGGATTCCTTGATCGGGCGCACGGCGGCAGTGATGCTGGGCTCGAGCGAGACGAGCCTTTACGTTATCGCCGTCTACTTCTCCGCCGCCGGAGTCAGGGATGACGGACGCGCTCTCCCGGCTGCCCTGTGCGCGGATCTGACCTGCTTTCTTACCGCGGCCTGGGTGTGCCGCCTGCTCTGGGGCTAAGACTCAGAATCCGGAGTCTCCGCTGAAAGGCACATGCATACCGCGGCCTTCCTGACTCAGGTTCGTTTTTTCCGGGTGCATGGGGAACACCTCCCTACAAATCTGCGGGTAAATACCAATTGCCTCGTGACGGAATGTGGGAAATAATGGAAAAATAATTGACAATTTACGGCCTAATGTCATTATACATGGTAAAGCCCATCCTGTCAAAGCAAAGCGTGAATTTTTTGACTTGACACAGCCGCTTTAGTGTGCTAATATGCTAAATCGTTAAGAGCAATTTCGCGGCGAAATCCACTAAATGAATCTGATTGAAATTGAAGGAGTAATAAACATGAAGAAGACAATCGCTTTTGCTTTGACGCTTGTCCTGATGTTTACCCTGTTTGCCCCCAGTGCCTTCGCGGCGGACAAGAAGTTTATCATGGGCATCGACCCCGAGTACCCGCCCTTCAGCTACCTGGGCAACGACGGCAACTACACCGGCTTTGACGTGGAGGTCTGCAAGGCTGTCTGCGACTATCTGGGCTGGGAACTGGAGATCTTCGGCGTCAACTGGGATGAGAAGCTGGTACAGCTCGATTCCTTTGAGTGTGACTGTGTCTGGTCCGGCATGACTATCCTCGACAGCATGAAGGAAGCGGGCTACGTCATCTCCGAGCCCTACTACGACAACACCCAGGTCCTGGTCGTCAAGGCAGACAGCGGCTTCAAGTCCTCCAAGGATCTGGCCGGCAAGATCGTGGCGGTGCAGCTGGGCACCTCCGGCGAGAACCTGCTGAACGATGATCTCAAGGATCTGGCCGACACCTTTGATTCCGTCCTCACCTGCGACAGCTTCCTCAAGTGCTTCACCGAGCTGCAGGGCGGCGCGGTCGATGCGGTGTTCGTTGACATGCCCGTGGCGGCAAGCTACGTTGCCAAGCACGAGGGCCTCTCCATCATCGACGAGCAGCTGGGCGCCGAGCAGTACGGCATTGCCTTCCGCTCCGGTGACGCAGAGCTGTGCAAGTCGGTCGACGAGGCGGTGCAGGCCCTGGTCGAAAACGGCACCTACGCCAAGATCGCCGAGAAGGAGGAGTACGCCGACATCGTCAACAACCTCCTCTTCCTGAACAAGGAGTAATATCCCGCAGACTGAAAACCGAAAATGACGAACCGTCCCGAAAGCGCGGCTTTCCTGCGCTTTCGGGCGCTTCTTGCTTTTTTCTTATCCACTATACCTTAGAAAAATGAGGGCTTCCCAATGTCATTGATGACCATGATCGTCAAGATGAGCGAGGGCCTGGGCAAGACCTGCGCCATCTTTTTCCTGACCCTGATCTTCTCTCTGCCGCTGGGCATGATCGTTGCGCTGCTGCGCATGAGCAAGCTGAAAATCGTCTCCGCCGTCACGCGCTTCATCATCACCGTCCTGCGCGGCACGCCCCTGATGCTCCAGCTTCTGGCGGTCACCTACGGGCCGTACTACCTCTTCGGCGCGCCGGTCTCGCGCAACAAGCTCATCCCCGTCGTCATCGCCTTTGCCATCAACTACGCCGCCTACTTTGCCGAGATCTACCGCGGCGGCATCGAGTCCATCCCCATCGGCCAGTACGAGGCGGCGGAGGTCCTGGGCTATACGAAGGTCCAGACCTTCATGCGCATCATCCTGCCCCAGGTCATCAAGCGCATCATGCCCAGCATCACCAACGAGGTGGTCACGCTGGTCAAGGATACCTCCATGGCTTTCACGGTTTCCTATCAGGAGATGTTCACCATCGGCAAGCAGATCGCAAACTCCCAGACAAGCTTCACCCCCTTCCTGGTCGCCGGCGTATTCTATTATATATTCAATGTGATCGTCGACTATGTGATGGGCAGGATCGAAAAGCGCCTGGACTACTATAAGTGAGGGGGCGAAACGAAATGGCAGACAAGAAAACCGAATCCGCGGCCAATATCCTCAGCATCCGCAGCCTGGAAAAATCCTTCGGCTCCCTCAGCGTCCTCAAGGACATTTCCCTCTCGGTGGAGCGGGGCAATGTGGTCTCCATCATCGGACCCTCCGGCTCCGGCAAATCCACGCTCCTGCGCTGCGCTTCCTTCCTGGAGCATGCCGACGGCGGCGACATCCTCTACGACGGGCAGTATGCGCTCCATAACGGCGTGTACGCCTCGAAGGCCGAGCTCAACCGCTTCCGCACCCGCTTCGGCCTGGTGTTCCAGAACTTCCAGCTCTTCCCCCACTATTCCGTATTGCGCAACGTCTCCGAGGCGCCCATCCTCCACGGTGAAAACAAGGACGAGGTACTCGCGCGGGCCATGGAGCTTTTGAAGAAGATGGGCCTTGAGGGCAAGGAAAAGGCCTATCCCTATCAGCTCTCCGGCGGCCAGCAGCAGCGCGTCGCCATTGCCCGCGCCCTGTGCATGCGCCCCGAGATCCTCTATTTTGACGAGCCCACCTCCGCTCTGGACCCCGAGCTCACGGGAGAGGTCTTGAAGGTCATCCGCCAGCTTGCCGAGGAAAAGATGACCATGGTGGTCGTCACCCACGAGATGCCCTTCGCCAAGGCGGTCAGCAACCGCGTCATCTTCATGGCCGACGGCGTCATCGTCGAGCAGGGCGACCCGCGCGAGGTCTTCGATAACCCCCGTGAAGAGCGCACGCGCCAGTTCCTGCGGGTCTTTGAGCGCTGAACCATGGAGCTTCGATACAGTATCCTGGACCCGACCGGGAACATCACCGCCCTCGCGGAAAGCCCGGTCGAGGCATCAGAGCGGCAGGCGGCCGCCGCTGCGATCATGCAGCGCCACGACGATGTGGAGCAGGTGGGCTTTCTGAGCCCGGAAGGAGAGGACGGTCTGCCCGCGCTGCAAATGGCGGGCGGCGAGTTCTGCGGCAATGCCACGATGTGTGCCGCCGCTCTGCTCTCGCTTCGGGCCCTGTCCGGAGACATGGTGCGCCTCCATGTCTCGGGCGCAAAGCGGCCTGTGGAGGTGAAGCTGTGCCAAACCGGCGACGAAAGCTTCCGGGCGGAGCTGCAGATGCCGCCCGCAATCGATATTACCGAGCGGGCTTTTGCCTTTGAGGGCCTGTGCGGCAGGCTGCCTCTCGTGCGCATGGAGGGCATTTCCCACTTGGTGGTCGAAACCCGGTCGCCGTTTTTCGCATTGCTGGATGATCTCAAAGCAGCGGAGCGCGCGGTGAAGGCGTTCTGTGCGGAGCTTTCGGCGGACGGCCTCGGCCTGCTGTTTCTGGAAGGAGAGGGGCAGGAGCGCCGCATGACGCCGCTGGTGTATATCCCCGGCAGCGGTACGGTATTCTGGGAAAACTCCTGCGCCAGCGGCAGCGCCGCGGTCGGGATGTACCTTGCCGACGGGAATGCTGCGCCGACAGAGGTGAGCCTCCGGGAGCCCGGCGGTGTTCTGCATGTCACAAGCGATCGGACCGGCACCCGCCTCCGGGGAAACGTGCGGCTTGCGGCAAGCCATAAAATTGAGGTTTAAGCCCGCGTGAACGATTCTTGGAATTTTGTGTGAAAAATTTTCAAAAACAGTTGACACGCAGGCCTTGATTATGGTATTATCTCAAAGCTGATGGGACGACGTGCGGGTGTAGTTCAATGGTAGAACACCAGCCTTCCAAGCTGGATACGTGGGTTCGATTCCCATCACCCGCTCCAGCGTCAGAGGAAGCTCGCACCGCTTCTGCATGAGCGTGTTGGCGGGAATGATATGCGCCAATAGCTCAGCAGGATAGAGCAACTGCCTTCTAAGCAGTAGGTCGGGGGTTCGAATCCCTCTTGGCGTGCCAGCGTCAGAAGAAGTTCGGATAGCTCCGCATTTGCGGTTTGCGTAAGTGCCGCAAATGCTGCGCGGATCCTCACTCCTTCTTCCTTTCAAACACAAACCCACTTCGTTGGGCTTTGTGTTTGGTACAGGAGTGAACAAAGAGCGTTTTTCCTGCGGTCTTTGTTTTGATATAGCCTCTCTTCGGAGAGCGCAGCAGGAAAACAACTTCAAGGCTTCGGCTTTGAGTTTTGATAGGACGTGCGGCAGGCCGCACGGACAAATATGGTGGGATTAGCTCAGTTGGTAGAGCACCGGATTGTGGTTCCGGGTGTCGTGGGTTCGAGCCCCATATCCCACCCCACTGAAAACGAGCCGAGGCCGGCGGCGCCGGTCTCGGTTTGTGACTACATTGGGATGTAGTGTAATGGTAACACACCGGACTTTGACTCCGATATAGTGGGTTCGAGTCCCGCCATCCCAGCCACGCCCCAGTAGCTCAGGAGGTAGAGCACCTGCCTTTTAAGCAGGGTGTCCGGGGTTCGAGTCCCCGCTGGAGCACCAACAAATATGCCACCCCATCCGGGGTGGCATATTTGTTCCCGGCGGGGACGCGAATCATAATCGAAGGCCCCGGTGGGGCCTTCATCGACCAGCTCTCAAACTGGCCGATTCCACTATTTGCGCCGATCCCCCGCGGGGCGCAAATGCAGGCGAGTCCCCGCTGCCGTGTATATCAAGCCATCGCCAAGGACAGTCAAATCAAGTTCATACATTATTTTTGAAGGAGATGAAGACAAACATGATACAGTCAAACAAGGCCATGAAACGCCTTTTGCAGCAGCATAAAATCAACATTAATGACGTTCCTGCTCAAAATACTTATCCGATCTGGAAGAAGCAGGATCAGGCAGGAAGACTGTATTGGGGCGTCTTGGATTATTGGCATCTGGATCAGAATGGTGTCCCCGTATCAGAAGATCTTTCACGGCTGGAATGGGATGGAAATGAAGTGAATCTCGACGCATGCGCTGAGGATCAAATACCAGGGATCCTCAAAGAGTCAATCGGGATCATAAAAGCCTGGATGCTGCAATTGGAGCACGAAGAACCGGATATTCCCTTCCTGATATTGGCAAGCTATGACGACGGGGCTGAACTGGTTAATAAGGAAGACTTTCCGGACGGCTGCTATTCGATCACCTTTCGATTCTGGGCTCCTCGCGGCAATAATACCGTTGTGAATCTTGCGTCTTTTGAGGATTGGGGACAGCCTGCTCTTTTGGTTGTATGCAACAAATACACTCCCTCACTCTGATAGTGTGCATTGTATGAAGAAAGGAGCGCGAAGAACATGACACCGGACGATAAAAATGTTCAGATGGCGCGGCGTGTTGCCGAGGCCGTGGCGGACGCGGGCGGACGTACCTATTACGTGGGCGGCTGCGTGCGTGACGGGCTCCTGGGC
>CADBYZ010000037.1 GCA_902799075.1 Oscillospiraceae bacterium
CCGCAGGTGTCCACCATCTTGTAGTGCATCTCCATGCCGGGTACGGAAGAAGCCCCGGACAGGCGGCAGAGGGCCTCGTCGGTATAGCCTAAAAGCTTGCCCTTTTTGTAATCCGCATCGGAAAGGCCGTTTTTGATTTTTTTCTCGAAGACCGCGAGCTTCTGGATTTTCCACAAAAACCAGCGGTCGATTTTGGTGATGCTGAAGATCTCGTCCACACTCATCCCGGCCTTGAGGGCTTCAAAGACCGTAAAGAGGCGGCGGTCATCCTGGGCGGCCAGGCGTTCGGCAAGAGGCGCGTCACTCAGCGGCGCTGCGTTTAAGGTATCAAGTCCCAGCTCTGCCCCGCGCACGGCCTTCATGAGCGCCATCTCAAACGAGGGCGCAATCGCCATGACCTCGCCGGTGGCCTTCATCTGGGTGCCGAGCTTCCGGCTGGCCCCGGCGAATTTCTCAAAGGGCCACTTGGGGAACTTGACCACCACGTAGTCCACGGTCGGCTCAAAGCAGGCGCAGGTCTTGCCGGTGATGTCGTTTTTGATCTCGTCGAGTGTATAGCCCAGGGCGATGCGGGTGGAGATCTTGGCGATGGGGTAGCCGGTCGCCTTGGACGCGAGCGCCGACGAGCGGCTGACGCGGGGATTGACCTCGATGACGGCGTACTCGAAGCTGTCGGGATTTAACGCAAACTGCACGTTGCAGCCGCCCTCGATGCCGATGGCGCCCACAATATTGAGAGCCGCCGAGCGCAGCATCTGGTACTCCTTGTCCGCAAGCGTCAGGGCGGGGGCGACGACGATGGAGTCGCCCGTGTGGATGCCCACCGGGTCGACGTTTTCCATGGAGCAGACGGCGATGACGTTGCCCACGGAATCGCGCATGGTCTCAAACTCGATCTCCTTCCAGCCGGAGACGCATTTTTCGATCAGCACCTGGGTGATGGGCGAGAGGTCGAGGCCCTGCTTCGCGATGGAGGCAAGCTCGGTCTCGTCCTGGGCGATGCCGCCGCCCGTGCCGCCGAGGGTATAGGCCGGGCGCACGATGACGGGATAGCCGATGTCAGCGGCGATCTTCAAAGCGCCCTCCACGTCCTCACAAGTGGCCGAGGGGATAACCGGCTGGCCCATTTCAGCAAGGGTCTCGCGGAAACGCTCCCGGTCCTCGGCGCGCTCGATGGCGTCAATGCCGGAGCCGAGAAGCTTCACGCCGTACTTTTCCAGCGTCCCGTCCTTTGTAAGCTGCATGGCGAGGGTCAGACCCGTCTGTCCGCCGAGGCCGGCAAGCAGACCGTCCGGGCGCTCGAGCGCGATGATGCGCCGGAGGGTCTGGGCCGTAAGGGGTTCGAGGTAGATGGCGTCCGCCAGGTGCTTGTCGGTCATGATGGTGGCGGGGTTGGAGTTGACCAAAACCGTTTTGATCCCCTCCTGCCGCAGCACACGGCAGGCCTGGGCCCCGGCGTAGTCAAACTCCGCCGCCTGGCCGATGACGATGGGGCCGGAGCCGATGACCAGCACCTTTTCGATGTTCGGATTTTTAGGCATGGCTATCGCCTCCCATCATGGATACAAAGCGGTCAAAGAGAAAGCCGGTGTCATGGGGTCCGGCGCTGGCCTCGGGGTGAAACTGCACGGTAAAGCAGCGCGCCGCGGGGTAATCCAGGCCCTCACAGCTAAAGTCGTTGGCATTGATGTAGCGAAGCTCCGCGATGTCCTTCACGCTCTCCGCCACCACGGCGTAGCCGTGGTTCTGGCTGGTGATGAAGCAGCGCCCGGTCTTGAGGTCCTTCACAGGCTGATTGGCGCCCCGGTGGCCGTACTTGAGCTTTACGGTCTCGCCGCCGAGGGCCAGGGCCGCGAGCTGGTGCCCGAGACAGATGCCGAAGACAGGGAGCTTCCCCATGAGCTTTTTAAGCTGCTCGATCTCGAAGACGTTCTCCTTCGGGTCGCCGGGGCCGTTGGAGAGCATGAGCCCGTCGGGTCTGAGCGCCATCACGTCTTCAGCGCTCGTATCGTGGGGCAGCACCGTCACGCGGCAGCCGCGCTCCTGGAGACTTTCGACAATGTGGTGCTTGGCGCCGTAATCCAGCAGCGCGACGCGGTACTTCTCCGCGCCCTCGGCAGGGAAGACGTGCGGCTCGATGCTGCTTGCCTGCGCGACGCCGCCCAGCACCGCGTAAGACTGAATCGCCGTCAGATCGGTAGGGACCTCGTCGCAGATGAGCGCGTTCATAACGCCCTCCTCCCGGATGATGCGGGTGAGGGCGCGGGTATCGACGCCGCAGATGCCGGGGATGCCGTGCTCCTTGAGGAAGCGGTCCAGGGCGTATTCGCTGCGGAAGTTGGACGGCGTTTCGCACAGCTCGCGCACCACGTAGCCCTTCGCCAGACAGGGGCCCTCGAAGTCCGCGGGGATGACGCCGTAATTGCCGATGAGGGGGAAGGTCTGCATGATGATCTGCCCGGCGTAGCTGGGGTCGGTCAGGGTCTCGAGATAGCCGGTCATGCCGGTGGTGAACACCAGCTCGCCGAGGCCGTCGCCCTCGGCGCCGATGCGCGTGCCCTCAAAGACACGGCCGTTATTCAAAACCAGATAAGCTTTCTTCATACGCTCACAAAGTCGCGGCCATGACGGCCTTGATGGTGTGCATGCGGTTTTCCGCCTCGTCGAAGACGAGGGACTGCGCGCTTTCAAAAACCGCGTCCGTTACTTCCATTTCGGTCCTGCCAAACTTCTCGCCCATCTCTTTGCCGATGCCGGTCTTGAGATCGTGGAAGGCGGGCAGGCAGTGGAGAAACACGGCCTGCTGCCCCGCCGCCTCCATGAGGGCGGTGTTGACCTGGTAGGGGGCGAGGTCGCGGATGCGTTCTTCCCAGACCTCCATAGGCTCGCCCATGGAGACCCACACGTCGGTATACAGCACATGCGCGCCCTGCACCGCCTTGACGGGGTCGGTCTCGAATTCCAGCACCGCGCCGGTCTCGGCTGCGATGGCCCGGCACTTTTCGATGAGCACGGAGTCGGGGAAATACTTCTCCGGCGCGGCGGCGACAAAGTGCATGCCCATTTTGGCGCAGCCCACCATGAGGGAATCGCCCATGTTATAGCGCGCGTCGCCGAGATACACGAGCTTGATGCCGTTAAGCCTGCCGAAATGCTCTTTGATGGTCAGCAAATCCGCCAGGATCTGCGTCGGGTGAAATTCATTCGTCAGCCCGTTCCACACGGGGACGGAGGCGTACTTTGCCAGCTCCTCGACGATTTCCTGCCCGTACCCGCGGTACTCGATGCCGTCGAACATGCGTGAGAGGACGCGGGCGGTGTCGGCGATGCTTTCCTTCTTCCCGATCTGCGAGCCGGTGGGGTCAAGGTAAGTCACGCCCATGCCCAGATCATGGCCCGCCACCTCAAAAGAGCAGCGGGTCCGGGTGCTGGTCTTTTCAAAGATGAGGGCGATGTTCTTACCTTCGTGCATTCTATGGGGAATACCGGCCTTCTTCTTTGCCTTGAGCTCGGCGGCGAGATCCAGAAGGCCGGTGATTTCATCCGGTGTAAAATCAAGCAGGGTGAGAAAATCTCTTCCGTGCAGGTTCATTTCAAAATACTCCTTCGTCGTATTTAATAAAGTGAAGAGTGAAAAGTGGAAAGTGAAGATGAGGTGTCTGCTTCGCAGACGCATTGAAAATCAGGTTGTCATCCTGAACATAAGCGAAGGATCTCTCCTTCTCTTCACTTTTCACTCTCCACTTTTCACTTTTTTATAAAACTTTCGATAAAAAGCTCTGCAGCCTTTCGCTCTTGGGGTGCTCGAAGATCTGTTCGGGGGTGCCCTCCTCGATGATGAGGCCGTTGTCCATGAAGAGGACGCGGTTTCCCACCTCGCGGGCAAAGCCCATCTCGTGTGTGACCACCACCATCGTCATGCCCTGCTCGGCAAGCTTTTTCATGACGTCCAGCACCTCGCCCACCATCTCGGGGTCGAGGGCGGAGGTGGGCTCGTCGAAGAGCATGACCTCCGGCTCCATGCACAGCGCGCGCACGATGGCAATACGCTGTTTCTGCCCGCCGGAGAGCTGGTTCGGGTAGGAGCCCGCACGGTCTGCAAGGCCCACGCGCTGGAGATAGTCCATGGCGGTCTTCTCGGCGGCGGCCTTGTCGATCTTCTTTAACATCATGGGCGCGCAGGTGAGGTTTTCCAGCACCGTCATGTGGGGGAAGAGATTGAACTGCTGGAACACCATGCCCATCTTCTGCCGGTGCTGATTGAGGTTTATGTGTTTGTCCATGAGGTCGTCGCCCTCAAAAATGACCTGCCCGCCGTCGGGGCGCTCCAGCAGGTTCAGGCAGCGCAGGAAGGTGGACTTTCCCGAGCCGGAGGGGCCGATGACGCACATCACATCCCCCTTGTTGATCTCGACGCTGACCCCCTTGAGGGCCTCGTTGCCGTCGAAAACCTTTTTGAGATTCTTAACGCTTATCACTCTTTGCAAGCCTCCTCTCCAGCTTCTTGAGCCCCCTTGACATCAGCACCACCAGCAGCAGGTAGGTCAGCGCCACCGCCATGAGGGGGTTGAAGGCGTCGTAGGTGTTGTTGCGCACGAGGTTTCCCGCACGGGTCAGATCGACCACCGCCACATAGCCCGCGACCGAGGTCTCCTTCAAAAGGGCGATCATCTCATTGCCGATGGCGGGCAGGATGTAGCGCACCGCCTGGGGAAAGACGATCTTGCGCATGGCCTGCACCTTGCTCATGCCGAGGCTGCGCCCGGCCTCCATCTGGCCCTTGTCGACGGCATTGATGCCGCTGCGGATGAGCTCCGCCATGTACGCGCCGGAGTTGATGCCGAAGGCGATGATGCCGACGGTGATGCCCTCGGCGGAGGTCATGATGACATAGAAGAAGATCATCAGCAGCACCACCACCGGGATGCCGCGTATCGTCGTGACATACAGATTGCACAGGGTATCCAGAGGCTTTAAGGCCGGGACATCCTCGGCAAAGTATTTGATGACGGCAATCAGCGTGCCGATCGCGATGCCGATGCACAGCGCCCCCAGCGTCATGATGAGGGTGTTTCCCAGGCCCTGCAGCAGCAGGCGGTAATAGCCGGTCTCTATGAAGGTTTCGTGCAGCTTTGCAAACCATGCACTCATGGGCATTCTCCTTTACAGACGCCGCAAGCCCGGGGACTTGCCCCGGGTGTGCGGCAGTTTATCTTCACTTTTCGATCGGCGAGGTGTAGGGCGCGTCGAACTTCTCAAACAGGCCCGCGACCGTGCCGTCCTTGATGAGCTCCGCCTGGATCTCGTTGATCTTGGCGACCAGGTCCTCGCTGCCGAAGGCAAAGGCGAAGGCATAGGGCTCGGTAGTCATGGCCTCGTCCAGAATGGTCAGGGCGTCGGGGTGGTCCTTGTTGTAGGCCTTGACCATCTCAGCCGCCGTCAGGTCGTCAATGACCCAGGCGTCGACCTTGCCGGTGACAAGGGCCATCTCCGCGTCGGAGTTTGCCTGGAAGGAGGAGACCTTGTAGCCGTTTTCCATGCAGAAGCTCTCGGCGGTGGTGCCGGTCTGGACGGCGATCTTTTTCTTGTCAAGGTCGGCCTTGCCGGTGATGTCGCTGCCGGTGTTCACAACGATGGCCTGGGCCGCGAGGCAGTAGGGCTCGGTGAAGAGGACGTTCTTCTGCCTCTTCTCGGTGACGGAGATGCCGGACACGCCCACATCGTACTTGCCCGCCTGCACGCCGGGGAGGACGGAGTCGAAGTCCATCTGCTCGATCTTGAGCTCCATGCCGAGCTTGTCGCAAATCATGTTCAGCAGGTCGACCTCGATGCCGACGACGCTGCCGTCGCTTTGAAGCTCCTCAAAGGGAGGGAAGTCGGGGCTGGTCGCCATGGTGAGGGTATCGGCGGCGGAGGCCGGGACGCTCAGGGCAAGGGCAAAAATCATACTCAGGGCCAGCAGCATAGCAAATGTTTTTTTCATTTTGAGTTCTCCTTTCAAGTTTTCAACACGTTCCGCACGGCGGCGATCTGTTTTTCGACCGACTGTACGGAGGTTCCCCCCGCGCTCACGCGCTTTTGTACGCAGTTGCGCAGGTCTATCGCTTCATATATATCAGCCTCAATAAGAGGGGATGCTTCTTTATATTCTTCCAGGCTCAGGTTCTCGAGGGTCTTGCCCTCGCGGATGCATTTGGCGACCATCGCGCCGGAGACCTTATAGGCGCTGCGGAAGGGGAGCCCCTTTGTGACCAGGTAATCGGCAAGGTCCGTGGCGTTAATGAAACCCTCGGAGGCGGCCTTGAGCATTCTGTCGGTCTTCGCCTTCATGCCGGGGAGCATCCTCGAGGCACATCTTCGCCGTGTCGCAGGCGTCGAACACGCCTTCCTTATCCTCCTGCATGTCCTTGTTGTAGGCAAGGGGCAGGCCCTTGAGCACGGTCAGGATGCCCATCAGATCGCCGTAGACCCGGCCTGTCTTGCCGCGCACAAGCTCGGCCATGTCGGGGTTTTTCTTCTGCGGCATGATGGAGGAGCCGGTGGTGTAGGCGTCGGGCAGCTCGATAAACTGAAACTCCCAGCTCGACCAGAGGATGAGCTCCTCGGCAAAGCGCGACAGGTGCATCATCTCGATACTCAGCGCCGCGCACAGCTCGGCGGCAAAGTCCCGGTCCGACACGCCGTCGATAGAGTTGAGGCATATCCCGTCAAAGCCGAGCTTTTCGGCCTCGAGCTCGCGGTCGGTGTCGTAGGTTGTCCCCGCCAGGGCACAGCAGCCGATGGGGGAGACGTTCAAGCGTCGTCGGCAATCGGAGAGCCTGCCCAGGTCCCGCAGCAGCATCATCGCGTAGGCCATGAGCTGGTGGCCGAAGGTGATGGGCTGGGCGCGCTGCAGATGGGTATAGCCCGGCATGATGGCGGCCTTGTATTCCTCCGCCTTGTCGCACACGACCGAGGTCAGAGTTTTGGTCAGGGCTGTCAGTTCGTCGATCTCGTCTCTGAGGTACATGCGGAAGTCCAGCGCCACCTGATCGTTGCGGCTTCTGGCGGTATGGAGCTTCTTGCCCACATCCCCGAGACGCTGGGTCAGCACCTGCTCGACAAACATGTGGATATCCTCGGCGGCAGGGTCGATGTGCAGGGCACCGGATGTGAGATCGTCCAGGATGGTGTGCAGGCCGTCGATGAGCGTGTCGGCCTCGTCCTGGGTGATGATCCCCTTTGCGCCCAGCATGGCGGCGTGGGCCATGGAGCCGGTAATATCCTGTTTTGCCATGCGGCTGTCGAAGGAGATGGAGGAGTTGAAGTCGTCGGCGAGCTGCGCCGTCTCGGCCTCCGTCCGCCCCGCCCAAAGCTTACTCATAAAGCATACCTTTCATTTTCACGAAGTGAAAACAATTTTAATCCGTTTTTCGCGGGGGCGTGTACCTCGCGAAAAACACCGCTCAGCCTGCAAGTGTGCGAGCGTCCCCCGCAAGCGAGTGCGCGCGGCAGGCTGCAATCTCATCAAAATGCTTGCATTTTGATGATCAGAGCTTTCCCTGCTCCATCAGCGCCTGGACTGTGGTGGGCAGGCCCCAGAGATTGATGAAGCCCGCGGCCTGGGCCTGGTCGTAATCGCTCTCGCCGAAGGTGGCGATGTTCTCGGAGTAGAGGGAGTACGGACTCTTGATGCCGGCCTTGATGATGTTGCCCTTGTAGAGCTTGAGCTTGACCGTACCGGTGACGTTTTTCTGCGTCGCGGTCACGAAGGCGGAAAGCGCCTCGCGCAGGGGGCTGAACCACTGGCCGTTATAGAGAAGCTCCGCAAAGCAGACGCTCAGCTCCTGCTTTTTGTGGGCCGTCATCTTGTCGAGGCACAGGGTCTCGAGCGCCGCGTGGGCCGCGTACAGGATCGTGCCGCCCGGGGTCTCGTACACGCCGCGGCACTTCATGCCGACGAGCCTGTTTTCCACGATGTCCAAAAGGCCGATGCCGTGCTTGCCGCCGATGTCGTTGAGCTTCCAGATGATATCGGTGGCGCTCAGCTTCTCGCCGTTGAGGGACACGGGCACGCCCTTTTCAAAGTCCAGGGTGATGTACTCGGGGGCGTCGGGCGCGTCGATGGGGCTGACACCCATCTCCAGAAAGCCGGGCTTTTCGTACTGCGGCTCGTTCCAGGGGTCCTCCAGATCCAGGCCCTCGTGGCTTAAGTGCCAGAGGTTTTTATCCTTGGAGTAGTTGGTCTCGCGGCTGATCTTGAGGGGCACGTGGTGGGCCTCGGCGTAGTCGATCTCCTCCTCGCGGGACTTGATGGACCACTCACGCCAGGGGGCGATGACCTTCATGCCGGGGGCGAAGTGCTTGATGGCAAGCTCGAAACGGACCTGGTCGTTGCCCTTGCCGGTGCAGCCGTGGGCGATGGCGTCCGCGCCTTCCTTGAGCGCGATCTCCACCAGGCCCTTGGCAATGATGGGGCGGGCGAAGGCGGTGCCCAGCAGATAGTCCTCATATTTGGCGCCCGCCTGCACGCAGGGGATGATGACATCGTTGACCATCTCGTCGGCAAGGTCCAGGGCGTAGAACTTGCTTGCGCCGGTGGCGATGGCCTTTTCCTCCAGGCCGTCCAGCTCGCCCACCTGACCGACGTTGCCGGCCACGGCGATGATCTCGGGGTTATTGTAGTTTTCCTTCAGCCAGGGGATGATAACGGAAGTATCCAGGCCGCCGGAATAGGCTAGCACGATTTTCTTGATTTCATTTTTATTCATTTTATTGTCCTCCGAAGTGAGTAATATTCGTTTGATGTGTATATTTATACTCTCGTGTTTTTGAAAAGTCAAGCCCTTCCGCGCCCCGGACTGCATTTTCATTCAACCTGCCCAGACACGGCACGGCACGGTGCGGGGTTTTTGTGCGATTTCAAGATAATACCTTCACAGGTGTTGAACATGAAAATAAAAATCCAATTGCCGGGAACATTTCGGCATCCCCTGCGTCATACAAAGCGAAAGCAAGTCCACATACTATTTATAAATATACGGAGGTCACGATCATGAACAGAAAACGCTCCCTCTCTTTTCTACTCGCGGCGCTGATGTGCCTGTCCCTCTGCGCCTGCGGCAATGCAAAATCCGCACAGACCAGCTATAAGGAAGCCGCTTATGACATTTCTCCTGCGGCCATACCTGTCCCCGCGCCGATGGAAGCAAACGCGGCTTATGACATGGCCTATGAGGGCGAAGGCTTCGGCATGATGAACATGACGGCCGGCACCTCCGCCGCCCGCGGTTCAGACAGCGGTTCCAAGTCCGATGCCCCCGAGGAAAACCCGGAAAAGATCATCTACTCCGGCGACGCCACCATTGAGACCACCGAGTTTGAAAAGAGCGTGGCGGCGCTCGAGGCCATGATCGCGGAGGCGGGCGGCTTTGTCCAGTCCAGCTCCGTCAACGGCAATAACTACTATGACAGCTCCCGCGGCTACACCTCGAAGCGCAGCGCAAGCTACACCCTGCGGGTGCCGAGCGAGAAGTTCGCAGTCCTGATGAACAGCCTCTCCGACATCGGCAACGTCCCCTATACCTATACCTACACCGAGAACGTGACCGCCGAGTACTACGACGTGCAGGCCCGGCTGACGGCTTTGCAGGCCCAGGAGAAGCGGCTTCTCGAGATGATGGAGATCGCCGAAACGGTGGAGGACATCATCACCATCGAGGACAAGCTCACCGATGTGCGCTACCGCATCGACTCCTTCCAGTCGAGCCTTAACAACTGGGACCGCCGGGTAGCTTACAGCACGCTGAACATCACGGTCAAGGAGGTGCAGGTCTACACCCCCCAGACGGTGACGAAGATCAGCTACGGCCAGGAGCTCTGGCGCGCCTTCACGGGGTCGCTCAAAAACGCGGGGCAGTTCTTCAAGGATCTGCTGGTCTTCCTCGTCTCCGCGATCCCGACGCTGGTCATTCTCGCGGTGCTGGTGCTCGTGTTCCTCCCTCTGCTGAAAAAGCTCTTCGCAAAGGCAAAGACCCGCCGCGCCCGCAAAGCGTCGGCAAAGGCGGCAAAGCAGGCGGAAGCGGAGAAAAACTACATCGAAGCGGACAAGATGTAATGCCGCCGCTCTGGCAAACTGCATAAGATTTTGGGCGAATCCCTGCGGATTCGCCCATTTTTGTTCAATATAAAGTGATACGCCTGTTATCATATCCCGCGCTTGAGGCGGCGGATATCCGTGCCCACGAAGGGCAGGCACTGAAACTCGCCCAGGATGCGGGAGGCGGTCTGCTGGTTATAGCGCTTGCTGAGCTCATCGTTTGTAAGATTGGTGCTGATGATCGTTTTCCTGCCGTTTATAAGGCGGCTGTTGACGAGGGTATACAGGGCGCTCTGCGCCATGGGGGTGGGCATCTCGGTCCCCAGATCGTCGAGGATCATGAGGTCGCAGCTCTCCATGCGCCTGATCTGAACGGCTGCCGCCTCGCCCTCGGGGGTGTCACGGTTGAATTTGGCAAGCTCGTACTTGTCCAGCGCGGAGGCGGCGGTGTCGTAGCAGACGGAGAAGCCGCGCAAAGACACCACGCGGGCGATGCAGGCCGAGAGGAAGGTCTTGCCGAGGCCCGTGCCGCCCTGGAAGAGAAGGTTTGCCGACGCGCCGGAAAAGTTCTCGGCATAGCGCCTGCATGCCTCCGACACCTTGCGCATCGCCTGGCGCGGCACGATGCCGGTGGCGGGGTCGGTATCCGCCGGATAGAGGGACAGGTCGAATTTTTCAAAGCTCTCGTCGCCGCGGCGCATGAGGACCCCGAGTTCCTTCGTCAGTTCTTTGTTATAGAGCCGGTCGAGGCAGCGGCACACGCCGTCCTTGTAGACGCCCGTGTCCCGGCAGAGGGGGCAGGAGACGATCTCATCGAGATAGTCGGCCCCGAAGCCCGCGGCGGTCAGGAGCTCTGCCCTTCGCATCTGCAGGTCGAGGTTTTCCTCCCGGAGGGCGGTGATCTGCTCCTGCATGTCCGGCTTTTTGCCGATGGTCAGGCTCACAAGCTTTGTCATGTGCGCACGAAGCTGCGCGTCGATATTGCGGATCTCGGGCAGCCGGGCCGTGACCTCGTTATAGCGCTGCCGTGTCTGCTCGCGGTTTTCGGTGCGAATCCTGTCAAGCTCGCCCCGCGCCCGGGCCAGAAGCTTTCCGTCGTATGGCATTTGTATACCCTCCTTTTCACCGTACAGGGAGGCGGTTTCTTGAAAGTGGAAAGTGAAGTGGAGTGAAGGAGTCGCTTCGCGACAATGATATCAGGCTCCGCCCGCAGAACATATCTTCACTTTCCACTTTTTATATGCGGTCCAGATCCGCAAGCAGCCTGCCGAGGTCGC
Organism: Oscillospiraceae bacterium; assembly: GCA_902799075.1. Lineage (GTDB taxonomy): Bacteria > Bacillota > Clostridia > Oscillospirales > Oscillospiraceae > Limivicinus. The sequence goes on from CADBYZ010000037.1 coordinate 11,356, forward strand.
GCGGCTCTTCCTTCTTTGCGCCGCCGCGCTTTCGCGGCGTGTCCTTGTCGCGCACGTCGGCCGGGGTGTGGATGCCCTTTTTGTGCCAGCTCTGGAGGATGCTGTTCATGTAGCCCCACTTGAGCCCGCCGGTGTTGGTGACGGTGCGGTCAAGGGCGATCTCGATCAGCTCGTCGTCAAAGCCCAGCTCCAGCCACGCGCTGATGTATTTTTTCTCGGTGGTGGAGAGGTTCCGGCCCGTGATGCCGAGAAGCTTTGCCATGCGGCCGGTATCCTCCCGCAGCCGCTCGGCATTGGTGATGTATTCCTCCGCCTGCTCGATGGTGAGGATCTCCCGGTTTGCCCAGACATAGCCCTCCTTCTCGATGCGGCTCATGGAAGGGGGGTTGCCGCCGCGGGTATTTTTGATGCAGTAATTGAGCAGCATCATGATGATCTCCGGCGGCAGGGCCAGATAGTCGTACAGTCCGAAGAGCTTTTTCAGATCGGTGGTCGACAGGGCGTGTCCCAGCGCGCGTTTTGCCTCGTTGACAAGCGCCTCGAAACGGGGATCCTCCCTGCTGCGTGCCACAAGGTCCTGAGAGGCATACTGCGGCAGCTCGTCCGCCGGCGGCATTTTTAATACGGGGGGTTCCGCCTGAACCGGGTCCGGCAGGGTTTCCTTCTCAGCGGGAACCGGCGCAGCCTGCCGCTTTTCAAGGCCCATGCGCTGGAGCTTTTCCAGTGCCGCCTCCATCTCCGCCCTTGTACGGCAGAGTCTGCGGGCCGCGTCCTCGACCGTCGTGCCCGGCGCGCTTTTCAGGCAGAGCCACAGCAGGGCCACATCCCCGTCATGGGCGGCAATGATCTGTCCGGCCTCGGACGCCGGAATATTCAGCGTGTCCTGCATGTGCTCACCTCCCAAAGTTCACCGATTGTTTACGCAAAGTTCATGCAGTATCATAGTATACCACGACTTTCCCCTTGCCGCAAGCCTTGACAGTGTGGTATAATTATGATGTATGTTTGCGCCCAGGCGCGAGCATACATTATAAACGAATAACGCACAATTTACAGATACAGACAAAGGACCGTAAATCATGATCGAACTGCTTTCTCCCGCCGGGTCGCCCGAGGCTGTGATCGCCGCGGTGCAGAACGGCGCGGACGCCGTTTATATGGGCATGGGCAACTTCAACGCCCGGCGCGGCGCGAAGAACTTCACCGATGAGGAATTTGAGCGCGCCGTGCGCTACTGCCACGTGCGCGGCTGCAAGGTGTATGTGACGCTCAACACGCTCATCAATGACCGCGAGGTCGAGCCCGCCCTGCAGGCGGCACGCCTTGCCTCCGAGGTCGGCACCGATGGCATCATCATCCAGGACCTCGGCCTCATCGCCGCAGTCAGACAGTACCTGCCTGACATCCCCCTGCACGCGAGCACCCAGATGTCCATCCACAACCTTCCGGGCGTGGAGGCCGCCGCCGAGCTCGGCATGACGAGGGCGGTGCTGGCAAGGGAGCTGAGCCTTGACCAGATCCGCTTCATCACGCAGAATTCTCCCATCGAGACGGAGATCTTCGTCCACGGGGCGCTGTGCTTCTGCCACTCGGGCCAGTGCTACATGTCGGCCCTCATCGGGCAGAGAAGCGGCAACCGCGGCATGTGCGCCCAGCCCTGCCGCCTGCAGTACTCCCTCGGCGGGCGCATGGACGACCATCCCCTGTCCCTCAAGGACAACTGTCTCATTGACAGGCTTCAGGAGATCGAGGACGCGGGGGTCGCCTGCATCAAGATCGAAGGCCGCATGAAGCGGCCCGAGTATACCGCCATTGTCACGAAGATCTATTCCGCGGCCCTCAGGGAGCACCGCCAGCCATCGGCAGACGAGCTCAACGAGCTCGAGCGCGCCTTCTCCCGCCAGGGCTTCACCCAGGGCTACTTTAACGGCGACCGTCAGGACATGTTCGGCGTGCGCTCAGAGCCCGCCCGCGACACCGAGCAGCTTTTCAATGAAGCCCGCAAGGGCTACAGCGAGGGGGAGCTCCGGCGCGTGCCGGTGCATTTCTATACCGTGGTCGAGAAAAACCAGCCCATCCGCGCCATCGCCTTTGACGACGACGGGCACAAGGTGGTCGCCTCCGGGCGCGTGCCCGAGAAGGCGCGGGGCCAGGGCCTGAGCGCCGGGTATCTGATGGACCAGATGTTCAAGACCGGCGGCACCCCCTACAACGTGACGGAGAACCGGGCGCAGGCCGAGCCGGGCCTGTTCCTGCCCGCCGCCGCCATCAACGAACTCAGGCGCAGCCTGGTGGCCGGCCTGAGCGAGCAGCGCGGCAAGCCGCCCAGGCGCCGGGTTGGGATGATCCCCTCCAAGCCCAGGAGCACCCCGCCGGGCGAGGACCCGGCCATGATCTTCCAGGTGCTCTCCGCCGAACAGCTCACGCCCGAGCTTGCGGCCTTAAAGCCCAAATACCTCTATGTCCCCATGACGGTGATGAGCGAGTACTTTGACCTGCTCGAGCCCTTTGAGGAGCACGGCACCATCCCGGTCGTGGTGCTGCCGCGCGTCATCACCGACGACGAGGAGGCCATCGTGCGCCAGACGCTCGAGAAGCTTTTCGACTTCGGCATCAACGAGGCGCTGGTGGGAAATCTCGGCCACGCGATGCTGGCAAAGTCTGCCGGCATGCGCGTGCGCGGGGACTTTGGGCTGAACGTGTTCAACTCGCTATCCATGGAGATGGTGCGGCAGGCGGGCTTTGTCTCCGCGACCGCCTCCTTTGAGCTTCGCATCGCGCAGATCCGGGACCTGAGCAAGACCATCGACACGGAGATGATCGTCTACGGCCGTCTCCCGCTCATGGTGTCGGACCAGTGCGTGATCCAGCACTCCTCGGGGCGCTGCACCTGCTCGACCCCGGCGCAGATGGCCGACCGCATGGGCGCGGTGTTCCCGGTGGTCAAGGAGTTCGGCTGCCGCAATGTGATCTACAACGCCCACAAGCTCTACCTCGCCGACAAGGCGGAGGATCTCTACGGCGCGGGCCTCTGGGGCATGCGCATGATGTTCACCACCGAGACCGCGCGCGAGTGCCTGGAGGTTGCGAAGGTCTATATGGGCCTTTCGGACTACCAGCCCAACGTGCTGACAAGAGGGCTTTACTACCGGGGCGTGGAGTAATTACCTGTAGGGGCCGACGCCCTCGGCGGCCCGTTGTCAGTTTGTGCAAATTTTACCTTCGGGCCGCCGAGGGCGTCGGCCCCTACAATGCTATTCGGAGATATAATAGAATGTCTATCATCCTTGCCTCCGCGTCGCCGCGGCGGCGTGAGCTTATGCAGATGCTGGGCGTCAGCGATCTGAAAATCATCCCCGCCGTGGGTGAGGAAAAGGCCGGCCCCGGTCTTGGGCCCGGGGAGCTGGTCAAGGCGCTTGCCGCCCACAAGGCCAAAGAGGTCGCGGCAAAGTGTGCGCCCGCCGATATTGTCATTGCCGCCGACACCATCGTCTGGCACGATGGGCGCGTCTATGGCAAGCCGCACTCCGAGGCGGAGGCCGCCGCGATGCTGCGCGCCCTGTCCGGGGACACGCACGAGGTCTACACCGGTGTGTGCGTACTGCACGGCGGACAGGACCTCCGGGCTGCCGAGCGCAGCGCGGTACGTTTCCGGACGCTTTCCGACGCGGAGATCGACGCCTATATCCGAACCGGCGAGCCCATGGACAAGGCCGGGGCCTACGGCATCCAGGGCCGGGCCGCGCTCTTTGTCGAGGGGATCGAGGGGGATTTCTTTAATGTTGTGGGCCTGCCGCTTTGCAGGCTGGGCCTTATGCTGGATAAGCTGGGGGTACGTCTTCTTTGAAGAATTTCTTGAAAAAACACGGCCTGCGGGTGGGCATCATCGTTGCCGCCGCGGCCCTCATCATCGGCCTCGGGGCGGCGGCAAGAGACGGGCGCATCGGCTTTGTGCAGAACCTGTCCGGCATTATCAAGTCGCCCATCCAGAAGGTCCTGTCCTCCGCCGTCAACTGGTTTGACAGCATGTACGGCTACTTATATCAATATGACTCCCTGATGGCCGAGAACGAATCCCTGCGCTCCCAGCTTGCCGACGCGCAGAAATCCGCCCGCGACGGCATCGAGGCCAGTGAGGAAAACACCCGCCTGAGAAAGCTTCTGGAGCTGCGGGAAAAGCACACGGACTACGTGATGGAGTCCTGCAAGGTGGTGCTCTGGTCCAGCTCCAACTGGTCCAGCGCCTTCACGATCTCCAAGGGCTCTTCCAGCGGCATCGAGCTGGGCGACCCGGTCATCACCGAGTACGGCGCGGTGGTCGGGCAGATCTCGGAGCTCGGCACCAACTGGGCAACTGTGAGCACCCTCATCGACGTGGACATGTCCGTCGGCGCCTTCGTCGGCGCCACCGGCAACTCCGGCATGGTGGTGGGCGAATTTTCGTTCATGCGCAACAAGACCGCAAAGCTCACGTATTTAGCCGACGGCGCGCAGATCTTTGTCGGCGACGACGTGCTGACCTCCGGCTCCGGCGGCGCGTTCCCGGCGGGGCTCATGATCGGCACCCTCACCGCCGTGCAGACCGAGGCCGGCGGACAGATCGAGTACGGCATCGTGGAGCCGCAGGCAAACCTCGACTCCCTGGTGCAGGTTTTCGTCATTAAAGACTTTACAGTTGTGGAATAAGCAGAGAGCCGCGCTTTTCATGTTTTCTAAAGCGAGCTGCTTTAGGATGGGAAGCGCGGACACGGACGGATTTCGTTTGACGCCATGCAGGATTTTCTTGAAAAAATAGATCTGAACAAGGTGCTGCGCTATGTGCTGCTGATGTTCCTGACGCTGATGGCGCAGAATATGGTGCTCAGCCATATCCGGCCCTTCGACGTGTGCCCGCTGGTGCTGCCGGCGGTGGCGGCGGCGGTGGGCATGTTTGAGGGCGGCACCTGGGGCCCGCTGCTGAGCATGGCGATGGGCTTTTTTGCGGATATGAGCTTTGTGGAGCATCGGGTGTTTTTCCTGGTGGTGCTGCCGGCGGTGAGCCTGCTGTCGGCCTTCCTGTCCCAGTTTTTCATCAACCGCCGCTTCTTCGCCTTCCTGGGCGTGGCGCTGATCGCGCTGCTCATCACCGGCACGCTCCAGATGCTCAAAACCCTGGCGGGCGACGCCTGGAGCCTCGACATGCTCAAGGTCCTGGCCCTGCAGACCCTCCTCTCCCTCCCGGTGGGTGCGCTTGCCTACCCGCTGCCGGCGAAGTGGAGCAGAGAATAGTTTGGAGTTTGAAGTGTGGAGTTTGGAGCTGCAGTATAGTTGTCTTAACTCCACACTCCTAACTCCACACTCCACACTGAAAAGCCAAGCTCTTCTATTCAAGAAAGGTGTATTATGAACAGCAGACTCATAAAACCCGGGCGGCTCGCGGCCCTGGCGCTGATCGCGGCGCTGCTGCTGAGCGTTTACATGTACTTCCTCTATCAGCTCATGATCGTCAGAGGCGAGGAATACTATAACCGCGCAAACGAGCTGAGCGTCACCAAGCGCACCGTCACCGCCGCGCGCGGCAACATCCTCGACCGCTACGGGCGCGTACTGGTGTCGAACGCCGAGTGCTACAACCTCAAGATCGACACGGACAAGCTCTTTGCAAACTCTGACCCCAACTCCGTCATCCTTGAGCTGGTGCAGATGGTGCGCTCCTACGGAGACGAGTACACCGACGACCTGCCCATCACCTTCGAGCCGCCCTTTGAGTACGACGAGAACATGACCGCCATCCAGCGCACCATGCTCGAGGCCTACTACAAGCGCCAGAACCTCGACCCCAACTGCACGGCGGTGGAGCTGATGAGCTACATGCGCACGCGCTACAACATCGACAACAGCTATTCCGCCGCCGAGATGCGCCTCATCGCGGGCGTGCGCTACTCCATCAACGTCCGCTACGCCATCAACACCGCCGACTACGTCTTCGTCGAGGACGCCAGCATGAGCCTCATCTCCTCCATCATGGAGAACAAGCTCGTCGGCATCGAGGTCAAGCGGGCCCGCCATGGTCGGCAAGGACGGCATCGAGTACGCCTTTGAAAACTACCTCCACGGCCAGGACGGCGAGGTGGAGGAGACGCGAAACGCCCAGGGCACGATCCTCGCCACCGTCTACACCAAGGATCCGGTGCCCGGAAACCACATCTATCTCACCATCGACAGCGTTTTGCAGGAGCAGGCCGAGCGTATCCTGGGCAATGGCGTGGAGATCCTGAAAAAGAACATCGCCCAGAAGCGCGCCGAGGGTCTTGCGCGCGGCGACTATAACGCGGACCTCAAGGACAACATCACCGGCGCCTCCGCCGTGGTGGTGAACGTGAAGGACGGCTCGCCGCTGGCCCTGGCAAGCTGGCCGACCTACAACGTCTCCCGCATCATCGAGGACTATCAGGAGCTGCTCGTGGCGGAAAACGCCCCGCTCTTCAACCGCGCCCTGCTCGGCACCTATGCCCCCGGCTCCACCTTCAAGCCCTGCACCGCCATCGCAAGCCTCACCAAGGGCATCATCAACACCGAGAAGAAGATCAAGTGCCAGGGCGTTTACACCCGGTACGCCGCTGAAGGCTACGCCCCGGAATGCTGGATCTGGAACGCCAACAAGAACGAGCACCTGACCCACCCGGAGGAAAACGTCACCACCGCCATCCGCGACTCGTGCAACTACTTCTTCTACACCCTGGGCAACGACCTGGGCGTCGACGACATGGGCGAATTTGCCGCCGCCTTCGGCCTGGGCCAGTTTTCCGGCATCGAGCTGGTGGAGGCCAAGGGCAACATGTCAAACCGCGCCAATCACCAGGACTACGCAGGCTCCGAGTGGCGCATCGGCGATACCCTGCAGGCCGCCATCGGCCAGTCCGACTCCGTGTTCACCCCGATCCAGATGGCGGAATACTGCGCCACGGTTGCCAACGGCGGCACCCGCTACTCCGCCTCCATCATCAAGACCATCCGCAACTACGACTACTCCGAAAAGCTCTACGAGCGAGAGAAGAAGGTCATGTCCACCGTGGAGACCGCCGACTACAACTGGGACGCGGTGCACGAGGGGATGTGGATGGTGCTCAACGATTACACCAACGAGACCAACGCCAACATCTGGGTCCCCTGCGCCTGGCGCTGCGCCGGCAAGACCGGGACCGCCCAGAAGGGCGAGGGCATCCAGAACGACGGTATCTTCATGTGCTACGGCCCCTACAAGGACCCCGAGGTCGCCATCTTCGTGGTGGTTGAGCGCGGCGGCGCCGGTGCCGACGTGCAGTTCATCGCCCGCCAGATCATGGACGCCTACATCACCATCCGCGGCTACTCCGATACCTCCGAGCCGGAAATGACACTTTTGAAATAATTTTTTCTTTCCTGCATATTCTGAAATCAATCCGCATAAGGTAAACTATGGAAGTTCTCATCAATCAAATACTGACCCACAAGGAAGCCGCCGCCCTCCCCTCTTTGCTGGAGAGCGGCGGACTTCCCGCGCTCATTTCCGGGCTTTCGCCCGTGCACCGGGCAAACCTCGCCTCGGCCCTGTATAATAAACTCCGTATGCCGCTCTTTGCGATCTGTCCGGACGATACCGCCGCCGAGAGCTTCGGGCGCGACCTCGCCGCCATGACCGGCAGGGAGGTCACCGTGCTCGGTATGCGCGACTTTGTCTTCTACCCCGCCGAGGCTGTCTCCCGGCCTGCCGAGCAAAAGCGCATCGCGGCGCTTTTCAAGCTCGTCTCCGGGGAGAGTGAGATCACCGTCGCCTCCGTCTCCGGCCTCATGCAGCGCACCTTCCCGCCCGCGCTCTTAAAGCGCGCGGCTTATGAGATCACCGACACCTCCACAGCTCCCCCCGAGGAGGTGGAGGAGGCGCTCCAGCGCTGCGGCTACACAAAGTGCGAGCAGGTGGAGGGTCCAGGCCAGTACGCAAGGCGCGGCGGCATCCTGGACTTTTTCTCCCCCGCGGACTCCGAGCCCGTGCGCATCGAGTTCTGGGGCGACGACATCGACTCCATGGCCCACTTCGACGTGCAGACCCAGCGGCGCGGCGACCCGATGAAATTCTGCCGCATCCTGCCCGCGCTGGAGGCCCTGCCCACGCTCTCGGCGGGCGGCGCGGGCGCGGTGGCCAAGGAGATCGAGCGCTTTGCCGATTCCTACGCCAAACGCCGCCGCAGCGAGCAGGCCATCAAGCTCGCAGCCGCCATGCGCTCCGACGCCGAGAAGCTGGCAAACGGCATCTCCCTCACGGACGCGGACCGCTATCTGCCGATTCTCTACGAGGAGGCAAGCGGCTTTGACTACATCCCCGAAGACGCCCTGCTGTTTCTCGACCAGCCCGGAAGGTGCATGGAGCGTGGCCGCGCTTTTGAAAAGCAATTAAGCGACGACGTAACCGAACTGCAGAAAAAGAGCATGATCGCCATGAGCGCGGAGGGCTTCCGGCTCTCGGCGGAAAAGCTCATGAAGCAGCTTCCGCAGTTCCCGCTTTATATGGCGGACGCGTTCACGGTGGGCTCCGCCCCGGTGCCGCCGAAGACGCTGACCAGCTTATCCGCAAAGCAGCTTCCAAGCTACGCGGGCTCGGCCCAGGCGGCGTGCGAGGACGTGGCGGCGTATCTTAAGCAGAGCTACCGCGTGGTGGTCCTCGCGGGCGACGAGCGCCGGGCCAAGACGCTCCAGGGCTTCTTCCACGACAAGGGCATCGACGCCATCATAGACCCCGCCTTAAAGCGCATGCCCGAGGCCGGGCAGTGCCGTATCGCCGTGGGTGCGGTGTCGGCGGGCTTTGAGTACCCGGCATTGCGCCTGACGGTGCTGACCGATGCCCAGCTTGTGCGTGCCCGGGGCAAGACCGCCAGAGCGGGCAAGAAGCTCCCGCCGAACCGCCAGCGCATCGAATCTTACACAGATCTCTCCCAGGGCGACTATGTTGTCCACGAAAACCACGGCATCGGCCGCTTTGCCGGGATCGTGCGCATGCAGGTGGACGGCTTCGACAAGGACTACATCAAGCTCGATTACGCGGCGGGGGACACCCTCTACGTCCCCGCGACCCAGCTCGACATGGTGACCAAGTACACCGGCGCGGGCGAGGAAAAGCCCGTGCGCCTTTCCAAAATGGGCGGGGCCGAGTGGGCCAAAACCCGCAGCAGAGCACGCGCATCCGCAAAGGATATGGCGGCCCGCTTGATAAAGCTCTACGCACAGCGCCAGCGCCTGCCGGGCCACGCCTTCGCCCCCGACAGCGAGTGGCAGCGGGAGTTTGAGGAAAACTTCGGCTACACGGAGACGGACGATCAGCTCCGGTGCATCGCCGAGATCAAGGCGGACATGGAGTCCTCCGTGCCCATGGACCGGCTTTTGTGCGGGGACGTGGGCTTCGGCAAGACCGAGGTGGCGCTGCGCGCGGTGATGAAGTGTGTGCTCGACGGCAAGCAGGCCGCGATTCTGGTGCCCACCACGGTTCTCGCCCAGCAGCATTACCAGACGGCGCTGCAAAGGTTCTTCGGCTTTCCGGTGGAGATTGGGGTGTTAAGCCGCCTCGGCGCGGGCGCCCAGACCACGAAGACCCTGCGGGATCTGGCTACCGGCAAGCTCGACTTAGTTGTCGGCACCCACCGTTTGCTCGGCAAGGACGTGAAGTTCAAAAACCTGGGGCTTCTGGTGGTGGACGAGGAGCAGCGCTTCGGCGTGACACACAAGGAGCATATCAAAGAATTATCCAAGGGCGTGGACGTGCTCACCCTCACCGCGACGCCGATCCCCCGCACGCTGAACATGGCCATGTCCGGCATCCGCGACATGTCCACCATCGACGAGCCGCCGGAGGACCGCCTGCCCGTGCAGACCTTTGTGCTGGAGCACGACTGGGGCGTCATCGCCGACGCCATTCGCCGCGAGATCCAGCGCGGCGGGCAGGTCTATTACCTGCACAACCGCATCGACGACATTGACCGCACCGCCGTGCGCATCCGGGAGCTTTTGGAGGATGTGACAGTCGCCGTTGCCCACGGGCAGATGGACAAGAACATGCTGGCCTCGGTGATGGACTCGGTGGTCACGGGCGAGACGCAGGTGCTGGTATGCACCACGATCATCGAAACCGGCATCGACATTCCGAACGTGAATACCCTCATCATCGAGGACGCCGACAAGCTGGGCCTTGCGCAGCTTCACCAGATTCGCGGCCGCGTGGGCCGCTCCACGAGACGCGCCAGCGCCTACCTCACCTTTAAGCGCGACAAGGTGCTCACCGAGATCGCCGAAAAGCGCCTCAACGCCATCCGCGACTTTGCCGCCTTCGGCTCCGGCATGAAGATCGCCATGCGCGATCTGGAGATCCGGGGCGCGGGCAGCCTGCTCGGCGCGGAGCAGTCCGGCCACATGGTGGACGTGGGCTACGACATGTACATGAAGCTCTTGAACGAGGCTGTGCTCGAGGCGCGCGGCATCGAGGTCCCCACCCGGGCCGACTGCTCTGCCGACCTCGCCGTGGCGGCGAACATCCCCGAGCGCTATATCGAATCCGCCGAGCAGCGCATGGACATCTACCGCCGCATCGCCATGATCCGCACCGAGGCGGAGGCGGACGACCTGACCGATGAGCTCATCGACCGCTTCGGCGAGACCCCGCCGGGAGTCAACGCCCTGATCCATGTGGCGCTTTTAAGAGGCGAGGCGGGCAGGGCCGGCATCACCGACATTGCCCAGAAGGCCGGCACGCTGCGCTTTACGGTCTCGGACTTCAACATGGAGAAGGTCTCCGCCCTCTACGCAAGGCCCGAGTACAAAAACCGCCTGCGGGTAGAGGCCGGGTCCAAGCCGTGCCTGAGCGTCAAAATTCAGAACAAAGCCCGCGTCATCGACGAGGCGAGAAAATTTGTCGGCGACTGGGCGGGATAAAAGAGCTTGCTTCGTTCACATTTGCGTGCTATATTTGCTTTCGTAAAATCTCATCACCAAGGAGAAAACTTTATGAAAAAACTGATCGTCGGCCTTGTGGCCGTGCTGCTGCTGTTCGGCGCGTTTACCGCCGTCAACCAGAAAAACATGCCTGCCGCCGCGTCTCCCGCGAAGCCCGCGCCATCCGCCGCCGTCACGCCGGACGCGACCCCCGCGCCGCCCGAGGTGAAGGGGCTTGACTATGCCGCCATCCGCGCCCTGCACGGGGCGGACGAGACCGCCATCACCCTTGAGGACGAGACGCTGGACTGGGGCTTTTACGCCGACTTCCTGCGCACCAACGGCGTACAGTACGAGGATTACTTCAAGCAGATGGCCGCCTACTACGGCATCGCCGCGGACTGGAACGGCTCCGTCGGTGACGGCAGCGGCCGCACCTACGCCCAGTCCCTGGTGACCGACACCAGCGAAACCCTGGCAAGCTTCATGGCCATCCACGCTTACGCCAAAGAGAAGGGCGTGGCGCTGGATGAGGAGGCCGCCAGGAACCTGGAGCCCGAGAAGATGGCCGTCGACATCTGCGGCGAGGGCGCGACCCTCGAGCAGCTGGCCGACACCCTGGAGCAGGGCAGCCACATGACCATCGACGGCTTCCGCTATTATTCCGAGTCCATCGGCCTCTACAGCGCCCTGGCCGAGGAGCTCTACGGCCCGAAGGGCGAGAAGCTCAGCGAGGCGGAGATCGCCAAGGCTCTGGAGGACGAGGGCTATATTTCCGCCCACCACATTCTGTTCATGACCATCGACCCCATGACCGGCAAGGAGCTGGAGGAGAAGGACATCGCCGCAAAGCTCGAGACCGCAAACAAGCTGGTCGCCGAGCTGCGCGCCATCAAGGACAATGAGGAGCTTGTAAAGCGCTTTGCGGAGCTCAAGGCCGAGTACTGCGAGGACACCGGCAAGCAGACCTACCCCGACGGCTACACCTTCACTCCCGGCACCATGGTCACGGAGTTTGAGGACACCGTCAAGGCCCAGAAGGAATACGAGATCTCCGATCCCGTCAAGACCAGCTACGGCTACCACATCATCATGCGCCTGCCCCTGAGCGGCGACAGCCTCCTGTTCAGCGCCCAGGGCACTCCCACCGTCGCCCGCGCCACGGTAGCGCAGAACGCACTCACCAAGACGCTCGACGAGTACTACGCCGCCCACCCCGCGACCTACATCGAGGGTCTCGAGGATCTGGATCTGACGCAGTATATAGAGAAGTAACCCCAGTCACCGCATTTTAAATTCAATAATCAAAAACAATGTACGGCGATTTCGCAGCAGTTTTGCGAAATCGCCGTACATTGTTTATCAAAGCTTTTGGAAGCACTCAAGGGCAGGCAGGGCGCGGCCCTCGTAGTCGAACAGCGCCTGGTTGGCCCACTCGTTGCCGCCGGGGCCGGGGTCGCGCAGATAGAGAAGCCCCGCCGCGCTTGCCCAGCCGCTCCCCTTTACCGGGAGCCAGGCCGGTTCCCAGTACACGAGCCCCGTGCCGAGGCCCTCCGGGGTGCGGCGGATGAGGGCGGCAAGCTCCGTCAGGAACGCCGCCTGGCCCTCTGGCGTCATGGGGTACGGGGTGATTGCCGCCTCCCGCTCCCCGACGGCAGGACCCTTTCGCGCACCGGGCGCAAGGCCCTCGAACGCCGCGTAGTCGCGCAGGGTGTGGCCCGTTGCGGTCTCGGTGATGAGCATGGGCTTGCGGTAAAGCTCTGCCAGGCCGCGAAGATTTTCTTCCAGCCCCGCCATGCTGCCGCTCCAATAGGGGTAATAACTCAGAGCGATCCAGTCAAAGTCCTCGCCGCCGCTCTGCTTATAGCGGGAAAACCATTCCCGGGAGACCTCAGGCTTGCCGCCGTTATCCAAGTGGATGAGTACCTTTGCCTCCGGCAGCGTGTCCCGGACGGAGCGGATGCCGGAGCTCACAAGCCGGGCGACCCGGTCCCAGGCGGGGACTTTGCCGTCGGGCCAGAGGAGACCGTTTGTGATCTCGTTGCCGACGGAGACCAGCTCCGGCGCAAGGCCCCGCGCTTTCAGATTTTGCAGCGTGTCGCGCGTAAAAGCGTACACCGCCTTTTCCAGCGCCTTAGAGCTTAAGCCCCGCCATGCCTTCGGGAGATTCTGCTTGCCGGGGTCGGTCCAGAAATCGCTGTAGTGGAACACGAGCTGCCAGCTGAGGCCCAGGGCCTTTGCCCGTTTTGCCACAGCCGCGACCATGTTCAGATCACAGCCGCCGCCCCCGCAGCTCTCGCCCGTTTCACTGTACGGATCGTTCCACAGCCGCAGACGCACGTGGTTGACGCCCCGGCGGGCAAGGATGTTTATTGCGTCGTCCTCACGCCCGTCCAGGTCAAAGAAGCGGCCGCCGCAGCGCTCCACCTCCGAAAGCGTCGAGAGGTCCGCGCCCTTGAGAAAGTCGGTCATTCTTCCTCAAAGCTGAAGCGGCGGTACATGTCCTTATAGCGGAAGCGCGCCAGCTCGTTTTTCTCCAGGACCTCTTCCTCCGTGCCGTGAAACTGGCAGCGCAGGCAGTAGTATTCGCCCTTTTCCTTATCGTAAAACATGTCCATGTCGATGTCCCGCATGAAGCAGGACGGGCAGCGGAAGTTCAGTCTGCCCTTTCCAGCCTGAGCCATGTGCTGAATACCTCCTTGTCTTTCAATGTGCCCTCGTACCCCAGGGTGAACATGGGACTGAAGGCGTAGCCCTCGCGGACAAAGCCCTTGGCATCGAGCCCCTCGGCGCGCATGCTGACCTCGGTTTTGATTGGCGGGATGCGGCACCAGACGCGCCCGGCATCCGGTGCTGCCGCCTCGCGGCATTTATATTCGTAGGGGATCACAGCGCTCTGCTCCCCGGCGTCCACGCCGAGGGTGAGGCTTGTCATGTCCTCGGTATACTCGGTGGTGCCGTAGCAGCCCACCATGTACTCGCGGATGGTCACGGTCTGGGTGGGATCGCTCACGGAGAGGATCCTGCGGTCGATGCGGATCTCCGATGAACCCTCCGTGAAGGTGATGACGCTCTGCACCGTGACGGTCAGGCCGTCCTCAAAGACCACGTCCACCGGGTCGAGGGTGAGGAGGCGGTCCTTTCCCTCGCGGGAGAAATGCGCCTTGGTGCGGCAGAGGCAGAGGTCGATCTCCTCCCCGCCGCGGCAGAGCTTGGCGCTGCGCACGGTGCCCTCGCCGGCATAGTGGGTGAAGTAACCCGCACGGTACTTCTCCTGGATCAGAAAGGGGTAGCTTGCGTCCTGCACATGCTTTGTCCCGATGCCGACGGGCCACTCGAGCTTGGCGGCATAGGGGCGCAGGTCCACGATCGCGCCGCCCTGGTCCATGTTGACGCAGGCGCGCATGTAGGGATCGCAATACCAGAAAAGCTGCTTGTCGCTGCCGTAGAGGATATCCCGCCAGAGGGCGCATTCCGGTTCGGTGTAGCTCTTCTTCTCCCGGTAGTAATCGGCAAACTCGGCCATGGTCATGTCCGTGAGCTTGCCCTCTTTCTTGAGCTTGCCGTAGTAGGCGCAGCCGTCCTCGTAGGACTTGAGCAGCAGCTCATAAGGCTGCTCCCAGCGGCCCATCTTGTTCATCCAGCCGGGGCCGACGAACATCATGTTGTAGGCGTAGCCGTCGTTGTATCTGGCAAGCGAGCGGTACTGGTCGATGAGGTTGTAGAGATAGGGGTACTCCCAGGTCTTGGTATCGTAGATCATGCCGCGCAGCACGTTCTGCGGGTGGGTGCCGAAGTTGGAGCCGTTGCCGTCGTAGCAGGCCAGCAGGTCGCGGCTCAAATGCGGGATGGCGACGATGCCGCTGTCCTCGTCCTCATTCGCGGCGGGGGCGTGGGTGTTGGCCTTCGAGGGGATCCAGGGCGCCCAGGGGCCGCCGTCCATGAAGGTGTACCAGGAGTTGTTGCAGGTGTGGTAGGCCTTCGGGCCCTCCTCCCAGCAGGTGGCGACGGCGCACTTGACGGAGGGGTATTCGGCCTTGATGAAGTTGATCAAGTCCGCGTCCAGATAGTAGGAACCGGTAGACTCGGGATAAAAGCCGAAGCAGTCGTGAAACTTCTCAAACACGTCGCGCACGATGGCCTTTTTGTCCTCCATCGAGAACATCCAGATGCAGAAGTCCTTGGTCTTGTACTTCTCCCGGAACTGCTCGCAGGGCAGCCCCAAGAGCGTCAGGCCGATCTCGTCGCCGTAGGTGTCGTGGTGCTCTTTGGCCAGGGCCACGGCCTCGTCATTGAAGAGACTGGCGTAGGTCATCTGGATGGTGGTCTTGAGTCCGTTTTTGTGGGCGCATTCCTGCTGGGTGCGGAAGATGTCCAGGCTCTCGGTCAAAAGCGCCTTGCGCCCAAGATCCTCGGCCTTGCCCTGCCCCGTGACCTTTTCCGCGTACTCAGGCACCATCTCGGGGCGGTGGATGATGTTGAGAATAAATTGATCCATGCGTTTTCTGCCTCCCGTGTTGACAAATCGATTAAGGCTATTATAAACTATGCCTTGCAAGAATACCTTCGGTTTTGAGCAAAAAGAAGGCAAAATCAATCATGGAATGAGGTGCACGCTCCATGGGACGCAGCAAACGGCAGCGGCTGGAATTTCGCTTCTATGAGATTCCGCAGAACGAGCATGTCCTGGCGCTGCTGGGGGACTCCTGGCGGCGCGTCTACGGGCACGACGTACAGTACATGCATTTTCACAATCTGATGGAGATCGGCGTCTGCCACGAGGGGAAGGGCGTGTTGACCCTGGATAACCGGGACTGCCCCTACACCGGCGGCATGATCTCCGTCATCCCGGCAAACTGCCCGCACCACACCCGCAGCGAGGGAGAGGATTTCTGGGAATACCTCTACCTCGACCCGGCCCAGATCCTGCGGGAGCTCTATCCCAACAACAAAAAGCTGCAGGAGGAGAAGCTGGCCCTCTTCAACCGCCGGGCCGTCCTGCTGGGCGAGGAGGAGGGCGCGGCCCTCACCGGCGCGGCGCGCGAGATCATCCGGGAGATGCGGCGGCGGGACGCCTACTATCGGGATGTCGTGCGGGATCTGGTGAAGATTTTTCTGCTGCGCCTTTTGCGCCTGAACGAGGAACCGGGCGCCGAGCCGCAGACGGAGCGGGCCGCGCGCCCGCAGATCCAGCCGGCGCTCGTGTACATTCAGGAGCAATTCCGTCAGGACATCCGCGCCGAGGATCTGGCGCGGCAGTGCGGGCTATCAGAACCGCACTTTCGCCGCGTGTTCCGGGAATATGTGGACATGTCGCCCATCGACTACCTCAACGCCGTGCGCATACGCGAGGCCTGCCGCATGATGGACCGCCGGGACTGCCCGATGGATCTGGTGGCGGCGGAGTGCGGCTTTGCCTCCGTTTCCAGCTTCACACGAAACTTCAAAAAGCATATGGGCACCACACCCTACCAGTGGAAGCTGATGCGGGAAAAGCACGGCAGCCGCCTGCGCGATTACAGCATCACCCTGCTCCGCGGCTGGGAAGAAACCTGATCTCTATAATATTTTAAATTCTGGCAGTGTGCACAAATTGCACAATCATTTTTTGTTGAGCATGCTTAAGTGAAAATATTAATAATCGAATATGGAGATTTATTGATCGAAAACAGAGGCAAGAAAGCGCAGGCGCATGTTATCATAACCTTACGGTGTGAATATCAAGGGGCGAAATTTGTTAAAATTGCACATTTTGCCGCTTTGACAGCATTCGCGCACGGAAAATAATTTTTGGAGGCAAGAACATGAAGAAACTCTTCGCACTGCTGCTGACCGTGGCAATGGTCTTCTCCCTGATGGCCATGTCCGGCTCCGCTTTTGCCGACGACGGCAACACCCTGACCGTCTACGCATGGGACGCAAACTTCAACATCCCCGCCCTGAAGGCTGCCGAGGCCGCCTTCCAGAAGGTCCACCCCGACTTTAAATTGGATATCGCCACCCAGTCCGGCTCCTCCGACGTGGAGCAGGCCATGACCCTGGCCGGTTCCTCCGGTGATGTCAGCTCCCTGCCCGACATCGTCCTGTTCCAGGATCACTTCATCCAGTCCTACGTGGCCGACTATCCCGACTGCTGGCAGTCCCTCGAGGGCGCTGACATCAACTGGGACGACTTCGGCGCTGAGAAGCTGAGCTACAGCACCATCGACGGCGTGCACTACGGCGCTCCCGTTGACAACGGCACCGCGATCTTCGCCTACCGCACCGACGTGCTCGAGCAGGCCGGCTACACCATCGCCGATCTGACCGGCATCACCTGGGACCGCTGGCTCGAGATCGCCCGCGACGTCAAGGCCAAGACCGGCTTTGCCCTTCTGTCCATGGACCACTCCGGCGACGACCTGCCCTACATGTTCATGCAGGCTGAGGGTCTCAGCCAGTGGAAGGACGGCAAGCCCAACTTTGTCGGCAACGAGCCTTTCCAGCGCATCATTGAGGTCATTGTCCAGGGCGCCAAGGACGGCACCATCCTCCTCGCCAACTCCTGGTCCGAGTACTGCGACCAGACCATCGTCGGCAACCAGACCGCCGGTGTCATGAACGGCAACTGGATCATCCCCACCATCCGCCAGGTCGCTGACAACAGCGGCAAGTGGGCCATCACCACCCTGCCCACCCTCGACGGCGGCAAGGAAGGCTACGCTGCCAACGGCGGCTCCTCCCTGTACATCACCGGCAACTGCAAGAACGTTGACCTTGCCAAGGAATTCCTCGCCTACACCTTCGGCGGCGGCGAGGGCGCCATGGAGACCTATGACAACGCTCTGCGCGACGGCGGCGTCATCACCTGCTGCATCTCCGCCGGTCAGTCCGACGTCTACAAGGAAGGCATCGAATACTTCGGCGGCCAGGCCATCTACTCCGACATCGTCGGCATGGGCGCTCACGTTCCCGTCATTGAGCAGAACGATTACCACTACACCGCCCGTACCTACATCGGCAATGCCATCACCAACATCATCAACGGCGCAGACCTCACGAGCGAGCTCCAGTCCGCTCAGGATCAGGTCGAGTTTGAGATGGGCTGATCGCGCGGCCAGGCTCTGATAAAAAAACGGCATTGCCCCGTCATGAGCACTCATGACGGGGCAATTTATCAAGGGAGGGATTTCTATGGAGAAAAAGACCAACCGCTGGGGTTGGGCCTTTCTGATCGTGGCCTCCGCCATGATCATGATATTCAGCTTTTATCCCATGTTCTCCGCGCTCATCATGTCCTTCAAGACCGGCTCGAGCGCCAATATGAAGTGGGCGACCCCGTGGTATAACAACTACCTGCGCATGTTCAAGGACAAAACCTTTATCACGTCGCTCAAGAACACGTTTTTATACCTGATTATCCAGGTCCCCGTTATGCTGGTGCTGGCGATTCTGCTTGCCCAGCTGCTCAATAACCCGAATCTCAAATGCCGCGGGCTGTTTCGCACCTGCATTTTCCTGCCCTGCGCGATCTCGCTGGTTTCCTATTCGCTGATCTTCCGGACCCTGTTTTATGATACCGGCATGATCAACACCATCCTGATGAAGCTCGGCATCATCCACGAGAACATCAAATGGCTCGGCCAGACGGGGACGGCCAGGGCTGTCATCATCACCGCCCTGATCTGGCGCTGGACGGGCTACAACATGGTATTCTATCTGGCGGGCCTGCAGAACCTCGATTACCAGGTATATGAGGCCGCGCAGATCGACGGCGCCAACGGCTGGAAGACCTTCTGGCACATCACGGTTCCCCAGCTGCGCCCGGTCATCATCATGACTTTCATCATGTCCATCAACGGCACCCTGCAGCTGTACGATGAGTCCGTCAACCTCACAAACGGCGGTCCCGCGGGTACCACGATGACCATGTCGCATCACATCTACAATACCGCTTTCCAGGGCAAGGCCAACTTCGGCTACGCCGCGGCGCTGTCCTTCGTTGTCTTCATCCTGGTGGCGATCCTTGCCGCCATCAACCTGAAAGTGGGTGATACCCGTGACTGAAAAGAAAAGCAAGGGTATGGACGCCATACAGCGGCGGCTGATCCCCAGTTATATCTTTTTGATCATCTGCTCGATCATTTCGGTTTTCCCGCTTTTCTGGATGCTGACCGCGGCCACCAATGCCACGGTGGATGTCTCCCAGGGCCGGCTCTGGTTCGGCGCTTTCAGCGCGGAGAACTTCAAAGCCCTCCTGGACGGCGCGCCCTTCTTCCAGTCCAAGCTTTGGAGCGCCATGCGCAACTCCTTTGTCTTTGCCGCTGTGCAGACGGTCCTGAGTCTGCTCATCTGCTCGCTGGCAGGTTACGGCTTTGAGCTCTATCACACGAAGGGCAAGGATATTCTCTTCGGCATCCTGCTTATGGCCATGATGATTCCCGGCGTCGCCACCATGATCCCGCTGTTTTCCATGATGAGCAAAATGAAGCTTCTCAGCAGCGTGTGGGGCTTTATCCTCCCCTCGGTCGCCACGCCTTTCATGATCATGATGTTCCGTCAGAACTCCCGAAATTTCCCCCTCGCCCTTATGGACGCGGCTCGCATCGACGGCCTGCAGGAGTGGCAGATCTTCTTTAAGATCTACATGCCCATCATGAAGTCCACTTACGCCGCAGCCGCGGTCATCACCTTCATGAACGCCTGGAACGCCTACCTCTGGCCCCGCGTCGTGCTGAAGGCTCCGGAGGCGCAGACCATGCCCCTGTTCATTGCCAACCTCGCCAACGGTTACACCATCGACTACGGCGCGCTGATGATGGGTGTTCTGTTCTGCTCGCTGCCCACGGTCATCATCTTCTTCATCCTGCAAAAGCAGTTTGCGGAAGGCATCACCGGCGCGGTCAAGTAATCCTCCCTCAAGCGCATTTTTCCGGCGCCTTCCGCTTGACGGAGGGCGCCGGGTTTTGTATAGTAGCTTCGCAAAATATAGAACGATCAGGAGCGACATGCCAATGAACACATTCAGCTTTGACCGGGTCGTGCGCGATCCGGCGATCTTTGCCGAGGGGCGCCTGCCCGCCCACTCCGACCACATGGCCTACCGCGATGCCTCCGAGCAGCATACGGGCAAAAGCAGCCTGCGCCTGCCGCTCGACGGCCTGTGGCGCTTCCACTATGCCCGAAACCCCGCCTCCGCGCCGAAGGACTTCCCCGACGCGGACACCGACGGCTGGGATATGATCCGCGTGCCCGCCCATGTGCAGATGGAGGGCTGGGGCGCGCCCGCCTACAACAACTACCAGTACCCCTGGGACGGCACCGAGGACTTAAAGCCCGGCGAGGTGCCGACGCACTTTAACCCCGTCATGGACTACGTGACCGCCTTCACCCTGCCCGAGGGCTTCCGGGACCACGCTGTGTGTGTCTCCTTTCAGGGCGTGGAGAGCGGCTTTGCCCTCTGGCTCAACGGCCGCTACATCGGCTACAGCGAGGACAGCTTCTCCCCCTCGGACTTTGAGCTCACCGACGCGCTGGTTGACGGCGAGAATGTCCTTGCCGTCAGGGTCTTCCGCTTCACCCCCGGCTCCTGGTTCGAGGACCAGGACTTCATCCGCTTCTCCGGCATTTTCCGCAGCGTCTTCCTCTACGCCCTGCCGAAGACCGCCGTCACGGACCTTTCCGTCGTGCCGACGCTCTCCAAGAACCTCAAATCCGGCACCGTCGCCGTCACGGCGAAGACCCGGGGCGAGGGCAGGCTGCACCTGACTCTCAGCCGGGGCGGCGCACAGTTTGCCGAGGGCTCGGCCGCCATTATAAGCGGCAAAGCCGAGGCCACGCTTGAGGTCTCCGCTCCCGCCCTGTGGAGCGCCGAGGACCCTGCCCTCTACCGCCTCATGGTCGAGGTGCTGGACGAGGACGGCTCTGTCACGGAGCTCATCCCCCAGGACATCGGCTTCCGGCGCTTTGAGATGAAGGGCGGGCTCATGCTCTTAAACGGCAAGCGCATCGTCTTCAAGGGCGTCAACCGCCACGACTTTAACTCCCGCACCGGCCGCGTGCCCGACCGCGCGGAGCTCGAGCGCGACATCATCACCATGAAGCGCCACAACATCAACGCCATCCGCACCAGCCACTACCCCAACGACTCGGCCCTCTATGCCCTCTGCGACCGTTACGGCCTGTACCTCATCGACGAAACCAACATGGAGACCCACGGCTCCTGGGCCTTGGCGGGCTACTCCGGGCAGGCCGACGAGGGCATCGTCCCGAAGAACCACCGGGAGTTTGAGCCCCTGCTTTTGGACCGCGTCGAGTCCATTTACCAGCGCGACAAGAACCACGCCTCTGTCCTCATCTGGTCCTGCGGCAACGAGTCCTACGGCGGCCATGTGATCTTCAACATGAGTCAGCGCTTCCGCGCCCTGGACAAACACCGCCTGGTGCACTACGAGGGCATCTTCTGGGACCGCAGCTTCCCCGACACCAGCGACATGGAAAGCCGCATGTACCCGCCTGTGGCCGAGATCGAAAAGTGGCTCGCCAATAACCGGGGCAAGCCCTTCATCTGCTGCGAGTACAGCCACGCCATGGGCAACTCGTGCGGCGCGCTGCACAAGTACACCGAGCTTACCGAGCGCGAGCCGCGCTATCAGGGCGGCTTTATCTGGGACTGGGCCGACCAGTCCATTTACCAGAAGGACAACGCCGGGAAGACGCGCCTCGGCTACGGCGGCGACTTTGACGAGCGCCCCACCGACTGGGAGTTCAGCGGCAACGGCATCGTCTGCGGCGGCGACCACGCCCCCTCGCCAAAAATGCAGGAGGTCAAGGCCTGCTACCAGGGCATCGGCGTGAGCTTCGACGGCCTCACCGTGAACATCAAAAACCGCAATCTCTTTACCAATACGGACGCTTATAACGCTTCTGCCATCCTGCTCAGAAACGGCGAGGAATGGCGGCGCTATGGCATGGATATCGCTGTCGAGCCGCTTAAGGAGGCCTCCTTCCCCCTGCCCGAAGAGCTGCAGGCCGAGATCGCCTTCCTGCAGCAGGCGGACCCGGCGGACGAGCTGGCCGTCACCGTCTCCTTCACGCTGAAGGAGGATGCCCTCTGGGCCGGGGCCGGGCACGAGGTGGCCTTCGGGCAGACTGTACTGCCGACGGTGAAGACCGAAAAGGTCTGCGGCAGGGCCCTGACCGTCACGCGCGGCAGCTTCAATCTCGGCGTCCGGGGCGAGGGCTTCTCCGTGCTCTTTAACGGTATCCGTCCGGGTCTGTGCTCCTACGTCTACGGCGGGCGGGAGCTCATGAAGCAAAACCCCGTCCCCAACTTCTGGCGCGCCCCCACCGACAACGACCGCGGCAATCAGATGCCGCAGCGCTACGGCCAGTGGAAGCTTGCAAGCCTCTACCCCTGGGCCGACAACGTCCCGGAGCTGGAAGCGCGCGAGCACAGCGTGAAGGTGACCTACCGTTACCATCTCCCCACGGCGCCCGCGAGCGAATGCGCCCTCTCCTACGAGGTCTTCGGTGACGGCACGGTCCGTACGGAGCTGGACTATACACCCGTCGAGGGTCTGGGCGACATGCCGGAGTTCGGCGTGCTGTTCCGTCTGCCCGCGGAGCTTGAGAATCTCCAGTGGTACGGCCTCGGCCCGGAGGAGACCTATGCCGACCGTCAGAAGGGCGGCAGGCTCGGCGTATACGAGAAGGCCGTGCGGGAGAATCTCGCCCGCTACCTGCGCCCGCAGGAGAGCGGAAACCACTGCGGCGTGCGCTGGGCCAGGGTCCTGGACCGCAAAGGCCGCGGCATCGAATTTGCGGGAGACGGGCTCTCGGTGAACGTCCTGCCCTGGACGCCCCACGAGCTGGAAAACGCCCTGCACGAAGACGAGCTGCCGCCGGTCAATTACACCGTCGCCCGCGTGGCGCTTGCCCAGATGGGCGTCGGCGGGGACGACAGCTGGGGCGCGAAGACCCACCCCGAATATCTCCTGCCCGCGTCAGAGCCCCTGCACCTGCGCTTCATCTTCCGCGGAGTCTGATACTTCCGAAACGAAAAAGGCGGTGCAGGCTCGCGCTGCCGGAAATAAAAAAGCAGAGAGGCCGTTTTTGGCCTCTCTGTTCATTTATTCAGTATGCCGGAATCAGCCGCCGTAGACGAGGACACCGTTGACCCAGTAGTAGCCGGGCACGCAGTCGGGGGTGATCACAGTGCCGTCGGTGTAGTAGTTGGTTCCGTCGCTGTCGACAAAGACAGGGACATCATCGTCGCTGACCACCGTGCCGTCGGAGTAGACGCGGACTCCGTCAACGACGACGTAGTCGGGCTCGTACTCGTAGCAGACGGTGTAAGGGACATACACGGGGTCTGTCACGACGGTGGCGGGGGCGGAGTAAACCGGAGCGCTGGGGACAAGGACGCTGATGGAGGCGACGGTGGTCGTGGTGCAGATATTGCCGCGGTTGAAGCAGCAGAAGACTTCCCAGCCGTTCATGCCGGTCTGGAGATTGGTGATCTGGAGCTGGGTGCTGCCCTGGCCGATCACGCCGCAGGCGGGGAACTGAGCCTTGAAGGCGTCAAGATTGCACTGGGTGCCGTTGGGGGCGATGAACATCCACTCGATGCTGTCGTAGTTGACGGCGTTGGCAATAAACGTGGCGGTTTCACCGGCGTAGTGGGTCTCATTGGTGGGGTGCTTGGTGACGATGGTATTGGAATCGGCAAAGGCCGCAGTGCCGAGGGCGCAGATCATGGTGAGGGCCAGCGCCAGGGCGAGGATCATTTTAACAGTTCTTTTCATTTTTTTGTTCTCCTTTTCGTTTTAACTATATGTTGGTTGATAGTTTTTATTTTTATATGTCAAGTAAGACTTGTTGAGAGTCCCTTGCGGGCTTGTTTTTTGTATCTCTCTTGCTTACGGGCACATCATAGCATGCCTTCCATCACACAAGCATCACACGAAAAAGAGAATTTGAAAAAAAGACTTTTGGCTGCCTCCATGCGGCCCTAGATGCCAAAAGGACCATCCCAAACGGGATGGTCCTTTTGGCACGCGATAAGGGATTCGAACCCCTGACCTTCTGGTCCGTAGCCAGACGCTCTATCCAGCTGAGCTAATCGCGCATGTCATTCAATTGACAGCAGTCCGGACGGTTTTGCAATACCCTTTTTAAAAAATATCAAAATTTTTATCAAAGTTTTTCCGCTTCAATGGTGGTCTACGTAGAAATACTCAAAGGCGCCGGTGGCACAGATGGTGTCGTCGGCGTTGAGGACATCCACGTACACCAGGCACATGGTCTTGCCCGCGCGGATGACGTGGCCCTTGGCGAAGATCTCATCGCCGCTGACCGGGAGGAAGTAGTGGATATCCG
The DNA here is from genome assembly GCA_902799075.1 of Oscillospiraceae bacterium. GTDB lineage: Bacteria > Bacillota > Clostridia > Oscillospirales > Oscillospiraceae > Limivicinus. Next base: position 35,650 of record CADBYZ010000037.1, read on the forward strand.
CGCTTCGCGTGACGGCGGGGCGCTGCTCGGGGCCGGCAAAGCTTGCGGTGAGACCGGCGGTGGCGTCCATGATGGTGCTGATGAGGCCGCCGTGAACCTTGCCGTAGAAGTTCAGGTGGTGGGGCTGGATCTGAATGCGCATGAGCGCGCCGTTCTGCCCGCATTCCAGCAGCTCACCTCCGCAATACCGGATGAAGCCCACCATGCGGTTTTGGGCGCTTTCGGGAACCTTGTTGTTCTCTGCCATGATCGCTGCTCCTTCGTCATTTTTTCCAGTATAGCATACGCGCGGGGCCTTGAAAAGCCCCGCGCGCATTATTTTTGTGTGCAGCAGACGTTACACCGCGTAGTCCGCCAGACTCTCAAACACCTTGTCGGTGAAGCCGATCAGAAAACCGACGGCCGTAAGGGAGAGGTCTGCGGCGCTGTCCTTTGTTACGAGCTGAAAGAGCTCCGCCGAGACGGTGTTGTCCGAGGTGTCCACATACAGCTTCACGCCGGTGGACTGGGCGTTGAGTTTGTTGACTTCCGTCAACACCTCTGACAGCCTGCTTTCGTCAAACTTGATTACCTGGCCCATGTAGAGCACAATATCCTCCTGATCCTCGTTGAACAGGATGGAGAAGTTGGAGGTATAGTCGGACGCCTCTCCGTTATAGGAGAGCTTGACCTGTTCATATTTTTCACCGGCGAAGTCAATGACGCCGACCAGCGTGGCGGTCAACTCCGTGTAGCCGTCTATCGCCTGGAGAAAAGCCTGGGTATTCTGATAGGCGGCGGTGTCAGCGAAAGCGGTACTGCCAAGGGAAAGGAGAAGCGCGACAACGAGCGCGAGGGCCAGAAATGATTTTTTGGTTTTCATGTTTTTTCCTTCCTTACTTACTTTAGGTTAGCTTCATAGTAACCTACTCGCAAAGGAAAGTCAAGCATTATTCCACCTTCATCCCGCTCATATAGCGGCGCATCATGTCGAAGGCATGGTTGCCTGCCATGCGGCGGATGAAGCTGCGGGTGTGGTGGGTGCCCGTATGCGTCTCGCGCACATAGGTGTGCCCCTCGACGGCAAGGCCGATGAAGACGGTGCCGACCTCGTGCACGCCGTCCCCGTCGGGCCCGGCAAGGCCCGTGACGCTGACGGCCATATCGGTGTGCAGCCTTTCGCGCGCGCCCTCGGCCATGGCGGCAGCCACCTCGCGGCAGACGGGTGTCTTCTCTTCAATAAGCTGCGGGTCCACCCCGAGCATGCAGGATTTGACCTCGTTTGTATAGCTCACGACACCGCCCTTGAAATACGCGCTCGCGCCGGGAAGCTCGGTAAAGCGCCGGGCGATGTCCCCGCCGGTGCAGCTCTCGGCGGCGGCGAAGGTCAGATTTTTCTCCTTGAGAAGCGCCATCACGGCCTCCTCCAAGCATTCGATGTCCACGCCGTAGACAACGTCGCCCAGGCGTTCCTTCACGTGCGCCATCACGGGGGCAATCATGGCCTCTGCCTCGGCCTCGCTTCCGGCCTTGGCTGTGATCTGCAGCAGGCAGTCGCACTCCTTGGCGTACGGGGCCATGGTGGGGTTTGTCATGCGGTTCATCTCGTCGGCAAAGAGATCGTCCACCCGACTCTCGCCCATGCCGAAGATGCGCACGGCGTGGGACACGATGAGCTCATCCGAGAGTTTTTTGAGGTACGGCACGCCGTAGTGTTCGAACATTGGCACGCACTCCTTGGGCGGGCCGGGAAGCATGAGGACATGCTTGCGGTGCCCCAGAGATTGTGAAAGACCGTGCAGCCCTCGGGCAGGAGGGCCTGCCGGTGGGTGTTGGGGGTGAGGCCGCGGCCGGTCCGGATGTACTCGTACAGGCCCCGCTCCTCCGCCTCGTTTACCACGAGGGGCAGGCCGAAGCAATCCGCCAGCACCTGCTTGGTCAGATCGTCGCAGGTGGGGCCGAGGCCGCCGGTGGTGATGATAATGTCGGCGCGGGATTTGGCGACCTCCACGCACGCCCGCAGGCGCTCGGGGTTATCGCCCACGACAGTGTGGTACTTGACGTTGATGCCGATTTTGGCAAGCCTCTCGGAGATGTCGCGGGCGTCGGTGTTGGTGATGTGGCCCAATAAAAGCTCGGTGCCGACGCAGAGGATCTCGGTATCAAAGGCTCTCTTCATAGTCGATCGCAATCCTTTCCAATCCCGCAAGGGCTTCGTTGACCAGGGTTTCCACATCCAGAGCGGACTCGGCCTCTTCGACCTCGGCTACCGTGGGATGGGTGCGCGGGTGGCGCGGGGTAAAGACCGTGCAGCAGTCCTCATAGGGGAGGATGGAGGTCTCAAAGGTGCCGATCTTTCTCGCCTGGGCAATGATCTCACTCTTGTCCATGCCGATGAGCGGCTGGAGGACCGGCAGGTGCAGCACCGCCTGGGTGGAGGCCATGGCCTCCATGGTCTGGCTTGCCACCTGGCCGAGGTTTTCGCCCGTGACGATGGCCTTGGCCCCGTTATCCAGGGCGATGCGCTCGGCAATGCGCATCATGAACCGGCGCATGATGAGGGTGAAATACTCCTCGGGGCACTTGTCGCGGATCTCCTCCTGGATATGGGTGAAGGGGACGACCTCCATGCGCATCTTGCCGCACCAGGGGGTGAGAAGCCTTGCAAGCTCGATGACCTTTTCCTTGGCCTGTTCGGAGGTGTAGGGGAAGGAGAAGAAGTGGACCGGGATAGGGCGCACGCCGCGCCGGGCGATCATCCAGGTGGACACGGGGCTGTCGATGCCGCCGGAGAGAAGGCTGATCGCCACGCCGTTGGAGCCCACCGGCATACCGCCCGCGCCGGGCACCGGGGCCGCGTGGACATAGGCCGCAAGGTCGCGCACCTCGATATGCACAACCAGCTCCGGGTCATGTACGTCGACCTCGATGTCGGGGTAGGCGTCGCTCAGCTCGCCGCCCACGTACTGGCTCAGCTCGACGGAGGTCATGGGGAAGGACTTGTCGGAGCGGCGGGATTCCACCTTGAAGCTCTTCGCACGCAGCATATCGTCGCGCAGGTAGTCGATGGCGAGCTTTGCAATGGCGTCCTTGTCCTTTGCGCAGGCGGCGGCGCGGGAGATGGCGACGACGCCGAAGACCTTCTGCAGTTCTTCAAAGGCTAAATCCATGTCCGCGCCCTCGTCGCCCTCCACGTAGACGGTGGACTGGAGGATATAGACCCGATACTTGCCGAGGCGGCTGAGGCGCCAGCGGATATTGCCCAAAAGCTTCTGTTCAAAGCGGCGGCGGTTGAGACCCTTCAAAATGATCTCGCCCACCTTCAAGAGGATGATGTCGTTCATGTCTTGCTCCTGTCAAAAAGTTTCGACCAAGTATAACACAGACGAGGGGAATATGCAAAGAAAGAGTGAAAAGTGAAAAGTTGAAAGTGAAGATAAGGAGTCGCTTTGCGGACCCATAACTCCACTTTTCACTTTACACTTTACACTTTACACACTCATCTTGCGCCGGCGCGCAAAAGGTGATAATATACTCCCAAGCTTCATGCAAGGAGAATCATTATGGACTACAAAGAGGCTCTGGCCTATCTGAACGCTGTTGAATTTTTCGGCTCCAAGCCGGGCTTTGCACGCATGACGGCAATGCTGGATGCGTTGGGAAACCCCCAGGACGGGATGAAATTCGTCCACGTCGCGGGCACCAACGGCAAGGGCAGCTGCGCGGCGATGACCGCCTCCATCCTCAAGGCGGCGGGTTATAAGACGGGGCTTTATACCTCGCCCTATCTCTACCGCTTCAACGAGCGCATGCAGATAGGCGGCAAGGAGATCGAGGACGACGTGCTGGCGGAGCTGGTGACGCGCATCAAGCCCATCGCCGAGGCGATGGAGGATCACCCCACGGTCTTCGAGCTCATGACCGTCACGGCGCTTTTGTGGTATAAAGAGCAGGCCTGCGACATCGTGGTTCTCGAGGTGGGTCTCGGCGGGCGCCTTGACGCGACCAACGTGATCGCCGCCCCGGAGTGCGCCGTTATCATGAACATCGGCCTTGACCACACGGAGATCCTGGGCGACACGCTGGAGCAGATCGCTTTTGAGAAGGCGGGCATTCTCAAGCCCGGCACGGAGGCGGTGCTGTTCCAGCAGTCGGAGAGCGTGACCGGGGTCGTACAAAAGCGCTGTGACGAGCTGGGCATAGCGCTGCACATCCCGGATTTTGACGCGATCCAAACCGAGTTTGACTCCCTCTACGGCCAGACCTTTACCTACAAGGGCGAGAGCTACGCCCTGCCGTTGCTGGGCGCGCACCAGCTCAAAAACGCGGCGACGGTGCTGGAGGTCGTGGAGGTCCTGCGAGGGCGCGGCTGGAAGCTCGGGCAGAGCGACGTGGAGCACGGGCTTTACGCGGTGCACTGGCCGGGCCGCTTTGAGCTTTTATCCGAGGAGCCGCTGTTCATCGTCGACGGGGGCCACAACCCCCAGTGCGCCCAGACCGTGCGGGACAATCTCCTGCGCTACTTCCCGGACAAGCGCCGCATCCTGCTGCTGGGCGTCCTGCGGGACAAGGACTACCCTGCCCTCACGGAGATTCTCAACGAGGCCGCCGACGAATACATCTGCATCACGCCCGACAGTCGCCGCGCCCTGCCCGCCGGGGAGCTGGCGGATTTTCTCAACCGCTACAACAAGCCGGTGGCCGTCTGCGACTCGATCCGCGACGGCGTGAGCCTCGCCCTCGACCGCTCGGACAAGGGGAGCGTCGTGTGCGCGGTGGGCTCCCTCTACTCCGTGGGCGAGATCCGGGCCTGCTTTGAGAGATACTGAATTGCCCCAAAAAACTACGGTGAGATCAAAACGATCCCACCGCAGTTTTTTAAACTTCACTTTCCACTTTTCGTATCTTACCATCCCATCAGCTCGGAGACGGAGTCCGCCACCTCGCCCATGGTCTTGAGCGTCTTGCCCATCACGGTCTTGACGCCGCTCTTCTTCGGGCGCATGGCGAACATTGCCGCGCTGCCGACCACCAGACCCATGCCCATGCCTACGTAAAAATTGCGTTTGTTCATGTCTTTTCCTCCTGATTGAAGCTGTGTTGTTATTGTGTGCGCAAAATGCTTGCTGTAGCAATGCAATATGTGGTAAAATATAAGATACGAAAAATATTTCCCGCAGGAGGCGCAGACTATGGTTGTGAAAATACTGGCGGTGGGCGATGTGTGCGGTCAGCCGGGGCTGGACGCGCTGGACAAAAAATTAAAACCCTTTCAGAAGGAAAACGATATCGCCTTCACGGTGGTAAACGGCGAGAACGCGAACGTCGTCGGCATCACCCCGAAGCAGGCCGACATGATCTTCCGCGCCGGGGCCGACGTCATCACCCTCGGCAACCACACCTGGACGCGCACCGAGCTCCAGCCCTATCTGGACGAGCGCACCCGCATCCTGCGTCCGGCAAACTACGCCCCCCAGTGCCCGGGGCGCGGCATCAATGTCTACCACCGGGACTTCGGCGACGTGTGCGTGCTGAATCTCATGGGCAAGTTCACCCTCGACGCCAACACGGATAACCCCTTCGTCATCGCCGACGGATACATGGCGGAGATTCGGGAGAAGATCATCCTGGTGGACTTCCACGCCGAGGGCACCAGCGAGAAGCGCGCCATGGGCTTTCTCCTGGACGGGAAGGCCAGCGCCGTCTGGGGCACGCACACCCACGTGCAGACCTCGGACTGGGAGGTGCTGCCCAAGGGCACGGGCTACATCACCGACCTCGGCATGACGGGTTCGCGGCACTCCGTGCTCGGCATCGACACCGAGCAGAGCATCGGCAAGTTCATGGGCGATCCCCCGCGGCGCTATGAGTCCGGCAAGGGCCAGACCAAGCTGGAGGGCTGCGTGTTCGAGATCGACAGCGACACCGGCCGCTGCCTGAACGCAGAAGGGATAAGACTACTATGAGCACATTGAAAATCCTGCACGCGGCCGACCTGCACCTGGACTCGGCCTTTGAGGCGCTGCCGGCCGGCAAGGCACAATTAAGGCGCACCGAGCAGCGGGAGCTGCTGGCAAGGCTTGCAACGCTTGCCCGCGAGGAGCAGGTACAGCTCATCCTGCTGGCGGGCGACCTGCTGGACAGCGACACCAGCTACTACGAGACCGGCGAGGAGCTCTGCCGGTGCCTTGCGGGCATGAACGCGCCCGTGTTCATCTCCCCCGGCAACCACGATTATTATTCCCCCCGTTCCCCCTGGGCACGCATCAAGCTGCCGGGGAATGTGCACCTGTTCACGGAAAACGCCATCCGCGGCCTGCAGTTTTCCACGCTGGGCATCCGCGTCTACGGCGCTGCCTTCACGGAAAAGCGCAGCGGGCCGCTGCTGCAGGGCTTCACGGCGGAGCGCAGGCCGGGCATGAAGAACATTCTCATTCTCCACGGCGAAGTGGGCGCCCCGGCGGACTCCCCCTATGACCCCATCACCGAGGCCGAGCTTGCCGCCTCCGGCATGGATTACGTTGCCCTCGGCCACATCCACCGGGCAAGCGGCCTGAGACGCGCGGGCGACACCTGGTTTTCCTGGCCCGGCTGCCCCGAGGGCAGGGGCTTTGACGAGACCGGGGAAAAGACCGTGAATCTTGTCACCCTCTCCGACGACGGGCACTGCGCCCTGGAGACGCGCTCCATCGCCCAGCGCCGCTATGAAAACCTCACGGTGGACGTGACGGGCGCCGACCCCCTGCTCGCCATCCACACCCAGCTGCCGGACGAGAGCGTGCGGGATGTCTACCGCATCACGCTCACCGGTGAGGTGGACGAGCGGCTGGACTTAAACCGCCTGCATGCAAACCTCGCGGAGCTTTTCTTCGAGCTTCAGCTCCGCGACGAGACCACGCCGCGCCGCTCCCTCTGGGAGAAGGCCGGGGACGACACCCTGCGCGGTCTGTTCTTAAAGAAGCTCAAGAGGGAATACGACACGGCCCCGGACGACACCACGCGCCGCGCCGTCGAACAGGCGGCCCGCTGGGGTCTTGCGGCGCTGGACAACCGGGAGGAGGCGGTGAGACATGAAGATCCGTAAATGCACGGCCTCCTTCGGGAAGCTGGAAAACGAAAGCCTCTCCTTTCGCGACGGCCTGAACGTCATCTACGCCCCCAACGAAAGCGGCAAGTCCACCTGGTGCGCCTTCATCATGGCTATGCTCTATGGCATCGACAGCTCCGAGCGCACACGGGCGGGCTATCTGCCGGATAAGCTGCGCTACGCCCCCTGGTCGGGCGCGCCCATGGAGGGCACCATGGATCTGGAGGCCGATCGCTGCGACATCACCATCACCCGCTCCACCAAGGGCAAGAACGCCCCCATGCAGGAGTTTTCCGCCGTCTACACCGGCACCAACGTCCCCGTCAAGGGCATGACCGGCTCCAACGCCGGAGAGATGCTGACCGGCGTATCAAAGGATGTGTTCCGCCGCAGCGCCTTCATCGCCCAGGGAAACGTCGGCGTGACCGGCAGCCCCGAGCTTGAAAAACGCATCAGCTCCATCGTCACCACCGGTGAGGAGAGCTGCTCCTGGTCCGAGGCGGACGAGCGACTTCGCGCCTGGCAGCGAAGGCGGCGCTATAACCGCAAGGGCCTGCTGCCCGAGCTTGAGGGCAGGATGGATGAGACCCAGCGGCGGCTGGAGGAGATGAGCTCGTCGGTGCAGGACGCCGAGGAGCTGGACCAGCGCCTGCGGGAAAAGCAGGCCCAGTGCGAGGACCTGGAAAAGCAGATGGCCGAGAGCCGCAAGCGCCAGCGCCGGGAGGCGCTCGAGCGCCTGAGCCGCAGCAAGAGCCAGATGGAGGAGAGCTCCGCCCGCCACGACCGGGCACTCGAAACCCTGAGCGATCTGCGCGAGCAGCTGCGGCAGGACCGTTTCGGCCTCCGGGAGCCGGACGGCCTGGAGGCGGAGGCGGCGGAGGATCTGGAGACCCTCGCGTCCCTGCGCTCCCGGGCGGGACAGAAGAGCAGCCCCATCTGGGCGGTGCTGCTGGTGGCGCTGGCCATGCTGGCGGCGGCGCTGTACGGAAAGTATCAGCATGTCGCGCTGATCGCGGCGGCGGCGATGCTGTGCGTTGCGGCGCTGTACTTCCTTTTCCGCTACAGCCGCGAGCACCGCGCCCGCGAGGACGCGCGCGAAGCGCAGAAACGAATATTGGAAAAATACCACGCCCGCTCCTCCGGCGAGATCCGCGAGGCCCTGACGGCCCACCGCGCCCTCTGGGAGGAGATGGAGCAGGCCGAGAAGGAGGAGCTTGCCTGCCGCGGCAGCTTTGAAAGCGCGCGCGGGGTGCTCTCCGAGATGCAGGACACCGCTCTCCGGGCCCTGGACTTTACCGACGGCAATTCCGAGGCCGCGCGCCTCGGCCGTCAGCTCGCGGCGGGCCGGGCCGAGATCGAGACCCTGTCGAGACAGCTGGCCCAGGCAAACGGGCGGCTCACCGCCCTGGGCGATCCCCTGGTGCTCTCCAGCTCTCTAGGCTATATGCGCACCGAGTACGAGCAGCTTTGCGACGAGTATGACGCCATCAGCCTTGCCATCGACACCCTCAAGGACGCGGACACCGAGATCCAGCGCCGCTTCTCCCCGGAGCTGGGGAAGGTGGCCTCCGGCTACATGTCGGCGGTTACGGGCGGCAGATACGCCGATGTTCTGATTAACCGCGACTTCTCCGCCATGACGCGCATCAGCGACGACGCGGTCTCCCGCCGGGCGGAGTATCTGAGCGCCGGGACGCTGGACATCATGTATCTGGCGGTGCGGCTCGCGGTATGTGAGCTGGCCCTCCCCGACGGGGAGCCCTGCCCGCTGATCCTGGACGACGCGCTTGTAAACCTCGACGACGAGCGCCTGGAGCAGGCCATGAAGCTGCTGGGCGAGATCGCCAAGGAGCGGCAGGTGATCCTGTTCAGCTGCCGGAAACCAGAAGCTGAAAATTAGTTTGGAGTGAGGAGTTTGGAGTTTGGAGTTAAAGAGCGCTCTCAACGTATTATGAAAGTCCGCGATGCGGACACTAAAACTTCACACTCCACACTCCTAACCCCACACTTGTCCCGCGTCCTTGTCGGAGTCACAGCGCCCGCATTCGTCCTGCTGGCCTGCCGCTGGCTTTTGCGCGGCGGGGGTCTGCTGTGCCTGTTTTATGAACTGACGGGGCTTTACTGTCCCGGCTGCGGCTCAGGCAGGGCGGCGATCGCGCTGCTGCACGGGCATGTTTTGGAGGCGCTTTCCCACAACGCGCTGTTTTTTCTTCTGGGCGTGCCCTGCGGGACGCTGCTTGTATGGGAGTATCTGCGCTTTGTGTTTCCCGGCCTGGGGCTTAAAAAAATCGAGCTGCCCGTCTGGACAGCCCGGCTCGCGCTGGGGATGATCGCTGTATTCTGGCTCCTGCGGAATCTGCCGGGATTTGAGTTATTAGCACCGTAATATAGAATAAAACAGGAAAAGAGATGATTTTTCATGAAACATTGTCCGAACTGCGGCGTGGCAGTGGAGGAGGGGCAGCGCTTCTGCGGCGAGTGCGGCGCAAAGCTCCAGTTCGACCCCTTGCCGACCGAGCCCGTCTACACCGACAACGAGAGACTGAAAAACGACCCGAACCTGCGCTCGACCGACCCCGCGCCGAAGGCAAAGCGCAGGCAGGAAAAGGTGCCGGAGCTGACGCTGGAGCCCGATCTCTGGGGCTCTGGCGCCGCTGCCGCCGTCGCCGAGGAGCCAGCGCCCGCCGAGACTGCCGCGCCGGTCATGCAGCTGGAGGCCCCCGCCATTGCCAACAGGGCGGATGACCGCGACTACGAGCGGCCCGACGCCGAGTATCACGGCCCCGCCCGGGGCAGTCAGGGGGATTACCGCGCGCCCGCGCAGCAGGCCAATGAGCTGCCGCACGATTACACCATGTCCCGCGCTCCCGGGGTGTCCGATACGCCCGAACAGAAAATGCCGAACCAGTCCCTCATGCTCGCCTGGAGCATCATCCTCACCTGCCTTTGCAGCGTGTGCGGCATCGTGGGGCTTGTCAAAACCGTCAAGGCATACAAGCAGATCGACCCCGCGCTCAAGTATAAGCTTTTGAGCTCGGCGAAGATCTGGCTCATTGTCGGCACCGTCCTGCACATCCTGCCCTTCCTGGTGGATTTGCTGTGATATATTCCCTAACAGAAACCGAACAGTCCTTCCGGCAAAGCGGCCCCCGGCGAACGCATCATGGTACGTTTGCCGGGGGCCGTTGTTCTGTTCCTTTATCGGGCTGCCGGGGCGACAGGCAGCCTCTTTGCTTTGCGTTACATTTTCTCGGGTGCGTGGACGCCGATGATGCTCAGCGAGATGGCGATGACGCGGCGTACGCAGTCGGCCAGGTACAGGCGGGCCTCCAGCACGCCGGGCTCCGCGTCCTTGATGCGGCAGACCGTGTAGAAGCGGTGGAAGCGGGCGGCAAGCTCGCTGACGTACTTGTTGACGCGGCTGGGGTCGAGGTCGCGGGCGGCAAGGCGGATCTCCTCCGGCAGGGCGGCGAGCTGCTTGATAAGCTCCCGCTCGGTCTCGTCGGTGAGCAGGGAGGCGTCCAGCGTGTCGGGCACGGCGTGGCCCTCGGCCTTCAAGTTCTCAATGAGCGTGCAGATGCGCGCGTGGGCGTACTGGACATAGTAGACCGGGTTTTCGTTGTCCTGGCGCTCGGCAAGCTCCAGGTCGAACAGCACCGGTGACTCGGGCCGGGAGTTGAAGAAGTAGCGGGCGGAGTCCACCGGGATGTCGTCCAGCAGGTTTGTGAGGCTGATGGCCTTGCCCGTGCGCTTGGACATTTTGACCTCGTGCCCATCGCTCATGAGCTTGACAAGCTGCATCAGCACGATGGTCAGGCGGTGCTCGCCGTCGAGGCCGAGGGCGTCGAGCGCCCCCTTGAGGCGGGCGACGTGGCCGTGGTGATCCGCGCCCCAGACGTTGACCGCGTAGTCAAAGCCTCTCGTCTCCAGCTTGTTGCGGTGGTAGGCGATGTCTGCGGCAAAGTAGGTGTAGAAGCCGTTGGCGCGCCGCAGCACGTCGTCCTTGAGCTCGAGCTTGTCGATCTCCTCCTGCTTTTTGCCGGCCTTTAACATGTTCTCCGTCAAAATCTGCGCGGTCTTGAGCCAGAGGGCCCCGTCCTTTTCGTAGGTGTAGCCCTTCTCGCCGAGCTTTGCCACCGTGTCGGCCACAAAGCCGCTTTCGTGCAGGGAGCTTTCAAAGAACCACTCGTCGTAGTTGACGCCGTAGCGGCGAAGGTCGGACTGCATCTTGGGGATGTTGCGGTCAAGGCCGAAGCGGGCCATGGCGGCGTGGCGCTCGGTGACGTCCTTACTGAGGAAGCTGTCGCCGTGCTCGTCGCAGAAGGCTTTGGCAAGCTCCTTGATATCCTCGCCCTGATAGCCGTCCTCGGGGAAAGCGACCTTGTCCTCGCCGAGGATGAGCTGCTGATAGCGTGCGTCAATGGAGGTGGCAAACTTCTCGATCTGGTTGCCCGCGTCGTTGACGTAGAACTCGCGCCACACGTTGTAGCCCGCGCGGTCGAGAACGCAGCTGAGCGCGTCGCCCAGGACGCCGCCGCGGGCGTTGCCCATGTGCATGGGGCCGGTGGGATTGGCGGAGACAAATTCCACCATCAGTCTTTTGCCGCGGCCCTCGTCCACGCGGCCGTAGTCCGCGCCTTCATCCTTGACGCAGCCCAGCACGTCCGCGTACCAGCCGGGAGCGAGGCGGAAGTTTATAAAACCGGGGCCGGCTACCTCGACGGAGGAAAACCAGCTGCCGTCCAGATCCAGATTTTCGACGAGCGCCTCGGCGATCTTGCGCGGGGCCATGTGCAGGGCGCGCGCGCCGGTCATGGCGTGGTTTGCGGCGTAGTCGCCATTTTGGGTATCCTTTGGGATCTCCACCGTGCCGCTGAGGGAAGCGCCCTCGGGGAGCTGGCCCTTTTCGACGGCCCTTGCGCAGGCCGCCTCCAGCAGGGCGTTGATGCTGTCCTTCGCGTTCTGGATCATGTTAGCCATTGCTTCTGTCTCCTGTCTTCTTCTGTTCTTTCACCGTCAGCCGGAAGCGGTTCCGGCTGGCGAAGGCGTGCTCCATGTCGAGCACATAGTCGATCTCCACCTGGCCGCCGTGCTCGTTGAAGCGCTGGCGGAGGTTCCGGGTGGCCATGTGCATTGTGGCCGAGCCCACGGGGGTATCGTAGAGAAAGGCGTGCTTGACGCCCGGCTCGAAGACCATGCGGCTCGTCACCGTGCCGTCCCGGTCCACCACCACCTTCTCCGGCGTGACCACGACGCGGGTCTGGGTGCCCTCCATGCCGGTGACATCCGTCTCCAGATAGGTAAGGCAGGCGGTGCCGCCGTCGTAGGTGTACAGGCCGTCGGTGGAAAAGTCGATGGCCTCCTCCTCGTTTTCGTCATAGCCGTAGAGGCTGCGGATATAGATCACAACATCTTTCATTTGTTTACAGCTCCATGATGGGCGCCTGTTCGGCGTGAACAGGGCCGATTTTCAAATAGCGTTCGGCGAAGTCTTCAAAGGCGTGCGTATCGCCGCTGACAAAAAAGCGTCGGCCATTACGCTCCCCGCCGGTGAGATCGTTTTGCACGAGGTAATCCCGCAGCGCCTGCGCCCCGCAGTCGGCGGCGGACATGAGCTTCATGTCCCGGCCGAGGCAGTCCCGGATGGATTCCTCGATAAAGCCGTAGTGCGTGCAGCCGAGCAGGACGGCATCGAAGCTGCGGCCCCGGATGGGCTCGAGCGTGCGGGCAACGCACTCCTGCACCAGGGGATCAGAGCGCCGGGTGTGGCCGGACTCGATTAGCGGGGCGAACTCCGGGCACGGCACGCCGACGATTTCCCGCTTCATGCCGCATTTTTTCCGCAAAGCGTCGGTAAACTCGCCGCTCGAGATGCTGGCCGCGGTGGCGATCACGGCGAGGGGGCCGTCCCCCGGGACGGCGGCCATCGCGTCCAGCGCGGGCGTCAGCACCCCGGAGGCGGGGATGGGATAGGCGCCGATTTCCTCCTTTGCGGCGCTCGAGATGGTGCCGCAGGCGGCGAGGATGGCCTTGACGCCGAAGGAGGAGAGGTAATCCATGTCCTGCACGGCGATGCGGCGCAGCTCGGGAAGCGGCCGCGGGCCGTAGGGCATGCGGCCGGAATCCGAAAAGTAGACAAAATCCTCACCCGGCAGCAGGCGCATGAGCGTGCGCAGGCCGGTCAGGCCGCCCACGCCGGAATCGTACACACCGATGGGCCGTGAATCCATGAACCGTCGCCTCCCTAAAAATTTTACAATCTAATATAAACCAATCTGCCGCATAAGGCAAGGAATTTTTGTATTGTTTACCTGTGGAATTGGACATACTCTTCTGCTATAATACTTTGAGCGAAAAAAGCAAGGGCTATGGAGCTTGCAAGCCGTGTTCCGCTTTTCCGCAAAAGCAAAGCCGAGCTTTGCTTTTGAAAGGAGGAGCAGCGGAATGAGCGAGCCTTCGCCACGCTTGGCGGAGGCGAGGGATATGGAGCTTGCGACGACGTGAGGAGGGATCGTATGAACATTGAACTGAGCGACAAGGAATTCCGGCGGCTGCTGGACATGGTTTATATCGGCAACTGGATCTTGAACTCCGCCCGCGGCGAGGATCGCTTTGAGGATTACGACCTCCTGCAGGAGAAGCTCTTCGCCATGGCGCCCGAGCGCGGGATGCGCTCGCTGGTGCAGCGCTGGCACGGGCATGTGTTCCCGTCCCAGGCCTACGAGGACGGCGGCATCCATGAGGCCATCGCCGACTATGAGGACGCGGTGTTTTTCAACATCCTGGCCGAGGAGCTGGCACGGCGCGATCTGGGGCTGGAGGACTGTGAGCCCGAGGACTATACGGAGCTGTCCAACCGGATGGAGGACTATCTGGACGAGTTTGACAAAAACGGCCTGGGGTCCATCAATATCGACATCGACAACTGAGGAATGAAATGAATAACGATTTGACACGCGAGGACATCAAAAAGATGCAGGAGGAGCTGGACTACCGCCGGCTCGAGCTTATGCCCGGATTGATCGAAGAGGTCAAGCGCACCCGCGCCTTCGGGGACCTGAGCGAAAACTTTGAATACAAGGCGGCCAAGCAGGCCCAGAACAAAAACCGCAGCCGCATCCGCTATCTGGAGGGCATGATCAAAACCGCCCACGTCATCGACGACCGCTCGGCCGACGACGAGGTGGGCTTATACGACAAGGTGGAGATCTACATCCCCGAGGACGACGAGACGGAGACCATCCAGGTGGTCTCCACCGTGCGCACCGACCCCCGCAAGGGCCTGATCAGCATGGACTCCCCCTTCGGCAAATCCGTGCTCGGCAAAAAAGTCGGGGATGTGATCACCGTCCACGTAAACGATTCCTACAGCTACGACGCCGAGATCAAGTCCATCACCAAGGGCAAGGACGACGGCTCGGTGCCGCTGCTGGGATACTGAAAAAAGATAAAAAAGATGTACGACATTGCGTCGTACATCTTTTTTTCAGACAACGCCCTGGGCCATCATGGCCTCGGCTACCTTGAGGAAGCCCGCGACGTTCGCGCCGAGCATCAGGTCGCCCGGCTTGCCGCACTCGACGGATGCGTCGTAGCAGGCCTTGTAGATGCTCTGCATGTCTCGAGACCGGAGGTGGCGACGCCGCCCGCGTTGGAGGCCTTGCCGGGGCTGTAGAGAAGGCCCGCGCCCTGGACCAGGGCAATGGCCTCGGGGGTCAGGGGCATGTTCGCGCCCTCGAAGACGGCCATGCAGCCGTTTGCGATCAAGGCCCTGGCGCCCTCGGCGTCCATCTCGTTCTGGCTTGCGCAGGGATGGGCGATGTCGCACTTGACGTTCCAGATGTTCTTGCAGCCCTCGACATACTGGGCGCCGGGGACCTCGTCGGCGTAGACGGAGATGCGGGCTCTTCTCTTCTGCTTGATGTCGAAGAGCTTGGGAAGGTCGATGCCGTTGGGGTCGTAGACATAGCCCTTGGAGTCGGACATGGCGACGACCTTGCCGCCGAGCTGGGTGGCCTTCTCGGCGCAGTACTGGGCCACGTTGCCGGAGCCGGAGACCACGACGGTCTTGCCCGCGTAGCTGTCATTGCGCAGATACTTGAGCGCTTCCGCGGAGAAGTAGCACAGGCCGTAGCCGGTGGCCTGGGTACGGGCGAGGGAACCGCCGAAGCTCAGGCCCTTGCCGGTGATGACGCCGCCGTCAAAGCGGTCGACGATGCGCTTGTACTGGCCGAAGAGGAAGCCGACCTCGCGCGCGCCCACGCCGATGTCGCCTGCGGGCACGTCGGTGAACTGGCCGATGTGGCGATAGAGCTCGGTCATGAAGCTCTGGCAGAAACGCATGACCTCGGCGTCGGACTTGCCCTTGGGGTCAAAGTCGCTGCCGCCCTTGCCGCCGCCCATGGGGAGGGTGGTC
Source organism: Oscillospiraceae bacterium (assembly GCA_902799075.1). Taxonomy (GTDB): domain Bacteria; phylum Bacillota; class Clostridia; order Oscillospirales; family Oscillospiraceae; genus Limivicinus. The sequence goes on from CADBYZ010000037.1 coordinate 51,132, forward strand.
AGGGAGTTTTTCAGCACCTGCTCGAAGCCCAGGAACTTCATGATGCTCAGGTTCACGCTGGGGTGGAAGCGCAGGCCGCCCTTGTAGGGGCCGATGGCGGAGTTATACTGCACGCGGAAGCCGCGGTTGACTCTCGTCTTGCCCTGATCGTCCACCCAGGGGACGCGGAACTCGAGCACGCGCTCGGGCTCGACGAAGCGCTCGAGAAGGCCGGCAGCCTCCCACTCGGGGTGCTTGTCGACGACGAGCTCCAGGGATTCAAAGACCTCGCGCACGGCCTGCAGGAACTCGGGCTCGCCTGCGTCGCGGCGCTCAACGTCGGCGTATACGCGGTTGAGATATTCGGATTTGAACATATGTGTTTGCCTCCTATACTTTGGATGTTGAAATTATACTGCAATCGCTTATAAACATACAAGAAAAAACGTGTTTGCGCGTGTAAAAATTCAGGCAGGGTCAGGGTGCCGTTCTTGTGAAAATTTACGGGAGAGGGCTTGGTTTTCTGTTGAGTTATGGCCGAAAGTATGTTACATTTATTAAAAAGAGCATAAAACTGCGCAGGAGGGGACAAGGATGGTATTTGACCGCTGCTACGGCTGTATGGCCGAGCTGCCGGCGCCCGGCGGCATCTGCCGCCACTGCGGCTATGACAATACCAAAGACCTGAGCACACAGCCGGACCACGCGCTGCCCTGCGGGACGGTCCTGGCCGGCCACTACGTGGTCGGCAGAGTGCTGGGCCAGGGCGGCTTCGGCATCAGCTACATCGGCTGGGACCTGAATCTGGAGCTCAGGGTCTGCATCAAGGAATACTACCCCGAGGGGGCCGCCATGCGCTCGGCAAGTCAGAGCCGCCAGGTCTACTGGGGCGCGAGTGAAAACGCCCAGAGCCTCAAGGCCGGGCGGGAGAGCTTCGTGAAGGAAGCCCGCAAGGCGGTGAAGCTGCGCGACCTGAGCCATGTGGTGAGCGTTTGGGGCGTGTTCTTTGAAAACGAGACCGCTTACATCGCCATGGATTACGCCGAGGGCGAGACCCTGCGTTCCCGCCTGCTGCGGGACGGGACGCTCACGGAAAAGCGCTGCCTGCAGCTGCTGGAGCCTGTCATCCGCGATCTGGAGCAGGTGCACGCGCGCGGCATCATCCACCGCGACATCAAGCCCGACAACCTCATGCTTACGCCGGGGGACGAGCTGATGCTGCTGGACCTGGGCGCGGCGAAGGATCTGAGCCACGGCAGCGGGCAGAGCTCCTACATGGTGGCAAGCCAGGGCTTTTCGCCGCTCGAGCAGTACAAGGCCCACGGGGAGATCGGCCCCTGGACGGATGTATACGCCATGTGCGCCACCATCTATTACTGCGTGACGGGCAAGGTGCTGCCCGCGCCGGTGGACCGCCTGGGCAATGATACGCTGGATGTGAGCGTCTTCACCCCGGCGGTGGGCGAGGTGCTGAAAAAGGGCCTGGCCCTCCAGGCGCAGGAGCGCATCCGGGACATGGGGACGCTGGCGGAGGCGCTGCGGGCCGCCGTCACGCCGCCCGCGCCGGAGCCGAAGAAAAAGAGCCGTCTGCCCGTGATCCTCGCGGCGGTGCTCGGGGCGGGCGTGCTGTTTTACGGCGGGATGAAATTCAATGAATGGCAGAGCCGTACCGCATGGTCACCCAGTCAAATCGTTGAAAGTCCTACGGCGCGTTTCAATAAAGAGCAGAAGAGCATCAGCCGCAATATGATCGACGCAGGCAATTCGTACACCATAGCGGTGCGTACGGATGGTACGGTTGCCGCCGCTGGTTCAAACGCCAATGGACAATGCAATGTCTCCGGCTGGACGAACATCATCGCCGTCGCGGCGGGCATCTCGCATACGGTCGGTCTGAAGGCGGACGGTACCGTCGTCGCCGTCGGGCTTGACATGAGCGGGCGTCTCGATGTGGGAGACTGGCAGAATATCGTCGCCATTGCTGCCGGGCCTTATAACACCGTCGGCCTGCGCGCGGACGGCACGGTCGCCGCTGTCGGGAATAATGACTATCATCAAAATGAAACCTCCGATTGGACGGATATCATTGCCATCGACGCCGGTGCCACCCACACAGTCGGCCTGAAATCCGACGGCAGCGTCGTCGCGGCGGGCTCAAATCAATCCGGGCAGTGCAATGTTGATAGTTGGAGAGACATTGTCGCCATTACTGCCGGGCTCTATCACACGGTCGGTTTGAAATCAGACGGTACGGTGGTCGCCATCGGCAGCAATTCCTACGGGCAGTGTGATGTCGCCGACTGGACCGATATTGTGGCAATTGCTGCCGGTACAACACATACGATCGGTCTGAAATCCGACGGCACCGTCGTCGCCGTAGGATCCAATACCAGAGGGCAATGCAATGTTGCCGGCTGGCGGGACATCACGGCAATCGCGGCGGGCCAATATAACTCCCTCGGCCTGAAGGCGGACGGGACACTTCTGGTCATCGGTTTAAACGATGTAAAGCAGTGCTCGCTCCCCGAGCTGATGAACCAATAGTATACGAAAAACTGGGGGCTGTGAAAAAAGTCAATTGACAGTGTAGGGGCCGACGCCCCCGGCGGCCCGAGCGGTACAGTCCAAAAATAAAGCAGAAAGCCCCCGGCGAAAAC
>CADBYZ010000038.1 GCA_902799075.1 Oscillospiraceae bacterium
CGAGGCCATGGCCCGCTCCTTCGAGCTGACCCTGCCCGAGTTCTCGAAGCTCTCCCTCACCGCGAAGAACGTCATCCCCATCACCGCCCAGTGCACCGTATTCGCCGAGTCCGAGGTCATCACCCTGGTCGGCGAGGGCAAGGCGACCGACGAGATCGCCGCGGGCATTGAGATGGCGGTTGCCAAGCGCTGCTTCGTCATGGCCAAGAAGGCCGGCGCCACCGATTCCATCACCCTGACCGGCGGCTGCGCCAAGAACGACGGCCTGAAGGAAGCCATCGAGCACGTCCTGAAGCTCAAGGTCGTCAACCTCAAGACCGACCCCCAGCTCATGGGCGCTCTCGGCGCTGCCGAGTATGCCCGCCAGAAGGGCATGGCCAAGAAGTAATCGCTCAAGATTCAGTATAACGCAAACAACCGGCTCCAGACGGAACCGGTTGTTTTTATGCCTCTCCTGCAAGGGGAGCTTTTTTATACGCTCTCCTCCGGCAGGGCGGGGACTTCGGCGCGCTTCTTGCCCTTGCCGAGCATGCAGGCGACAGAGCCGAGACCGAAGCAGGTGGACACCAGTCTCACCGCGAAGGAGACGAAGGGGAGCAGGACCAGCACGCGCGCGGCCAGGATGCCGATGGCAAGCTCGGCCCAGTAGTTACAGGGACGCTTGAAAGCCTTGCGCCAGAGAAGCGAGCCCAGAACAAAGCCGAGGAAGACGGGCGCCGCGACCAGGGCCGCAATGTACACGAACAGCATTACAAACGCGGGGCGCACACCGATGCCGGTGATCATCAGGATGATCGCCGCGATCGGCACAACGATCAGCACCGCAAAGCCGATGCCGAAGGTGGCGGCGTACTTGCCGAAGTCCGCGCCGGCGTATTTGCTGTCCTGATTCTCCCACAGCGGCGTGAGCCACAGGAAGAAGTAGGCGACGAGCAGCAGGCCGATATACGTGAACAGGAAGCTTTTAAGTTTGGACAGAACAGGGTTCCTTTCGCGGACAGGCTCGGTGGGAGCGGAGGGAGCGCTCTCGGGCTGCGTACCGGATTCAGGCTGTACTACGGTCTCGGGCTGCACTTCGGTTTCGGGCGCCGTGTCGTTGGTATAGATAACAGCCCCGTCAAGCAGCTCCTTCGGACCTGTGACCTTGGCGCTCTCGTTGAAGCGCAGGGTGCCTCCGATCCTGAGATCGTCCGCAAGCTGGATATTGTCAGCGGAGAGATAGACGTTGCCGCCGATCTCGCCGCCGAGGCTGACGGTCTTGCCGCCGACGAAGATGTCACGTCCGACCGTGCCGCGGATGTTCACCAGATTGCCCGCCGCATACAGGTCGCGCGCAACATTGCCGGAGATCCCCACATTGTTGCCCGCAACAAAAGCGTCACGGCTGACATCGCCGTTGAGGGCTGCGCTCATGCCTGCGATGAAGGCGTACTCGCTTTCGCCGTCTACACTGACGGTATTGCCCGCGGAGAAGAGGATGCCCTTGACCTTGGCGGTGCTCGTCGGATCGGAGCCCGCAAGAAAGACGGTGGCGTCATGCTCGCCGCTGATGCTGTCCTCGCCGAACTCTACCTCGGCAAAGGCCGCCGGGGCCAGGGTCAGAACCAGCAGCAAGGCCAGCAGGACGCAGGATAAAGCTCTGCGATATTTCATGAAACGACCTCCTTATGTAACAGAATGTAAAAAGTATAAGCCATTATCAGAACACTGTCAAGGGAAGAGATGGAAGCCTTGCAAGCAGCTTATGAAATATGGTATAGTATCCCCATCCCAAACACAAAGGCGGTGCTGCCGAAATGGAACAATTCCTGGGCGCTATAGACTGGAAACAGGCCCTGAACGTCCTGATCAGCTGGCTGCTATTCTCCATCGGCCTGTGGACGGTGCTGGGGAAGCTGCGGTGGAAAAAGCGCTGGATGGCCTGGGTGCCGGGCTTGCGCTATATTGCCCTGAGCGAGATCCTGGATATGGAGCGCGAGGGCCTTGTCTGCGCCGTCCTCGATATTCTCGCGGTCGCCGCGAGCATCCTGAACGTCGAGATATTCAGCGAGCGCGTGCAGGTGGCCCTGGCGCTTATCGCCCTGGTGGTCATCGTCACGCTGTACGTGTACCGTATCCGCCTCTGCCTGCGGCTGCTGCGCCTCTTCGGCCTGCGCAAGCGCTGGCTGTGGCTCTGGATCATATGCGAATGGCTGACGCTTCTCATCATCGGCACAAGCAAGAAGATCCAGCCCGTCACCGGCGTGAGACTCGGGGAGGACTGGGAGGCCGGGACCGCGCCCGCGGATATCCCCGCCGCGCCCGCGCATCACAGGCAGGCCCCGAAGACCGGCCTGAGCGTCGACCTGCGCTGCCGCAAGGTGCGCGAGCTTTTCAAGGAGAGGTATCTGCTCAAGGATATCGCCCTCGATATCCCGAACGGCTCGATGGTGCTGCTGCTGGGCGGCTCCGGCGCGGGCAAGACCACCTTCGTCAACGCCGTCATCGGCTACGAGCAGGCGGACGCCACTGTCCTGCTCAACGGCATGGATGTCTATAAGGACTATGCCCAGATGAAGTACCGCATCGGCTTTGTGCCCCAGCAAAACCTCATCCGCGGCAGCGACACCGTGCAGCACACGGTCACGGACGCTGCCGAAATGCGCCTGCCCGCCGATCTGCCCCGGACGCGGAAAAACGAGAAGGTGCGGGAGGTACTGGATCTTCTGGGCCTCAGCTCCGGCGCGGACGGGCTCGTGAGCAAGAAGTCCGGCGGGCAGCTCCGCCGCATCTCGATCGCCATGGAGCTTGTCACCGACCCCGAGCTCTTCGTCCTGGACGAGCCGGACTCCGGCCTTGACGGGGTCATTGCCCGGGAAATCTTCACAAAGCTGCGCGGCATCGCGGACGAGGGGAAGATCGTCCTCGTCATCACCCACACCCCCGACCGGGTGATCGAGCTCTTTGACAAGGTGATCGTGCTGGCCAAGGACTCGGGCCGCGTGGGACGGCTGGCCTTCTACGGCAGCCCCGCGGAGGCGAAGGCATTTTTCGGCAAGGACTCCATGGAGGGCATCGTCATGAGCGTCAACCGCAAAGAAGAGGGCGGCGAGGGCCTGGCGGACGAATACATCGAGCGCTACGCCCGTCTTGCCTCAGAGAGAGAGGAGGATGTCAAGGCATGAACGAGACAAAGACACGGCATAAAGGCAGACTTGCGCAGACCCGCATCTACCTCGGCAAGTTTTTGCGCATGTTCCTGTACCAGAGCGACTGGAAGGTCCTGCCCATGAGCGCGGTCATCGCGGCGCTCGTGACCTTCGTGGTGGGCTCGAACCTCTTCGTGTCCCAGGAGGGGACGCTGATGGGCTGCTTTGCGCTCACCTGCGTTTGCATCTGGAACGGCTGCTTCAACTCCATCCAGTCGGTGTGCCGGGAGCGCGGCATCGTCAAGCGCGAGCACCGGGCGGGCCTGCATGTGTCGGCCTACATCCTCTCGCAGATGATCTATCAGTTTCTGCTCTGCCTGGGCCAGACGCTGGTGACGCTGGCGGTGTGCGGCGTGGCGGGCGTACACTTCCCGGCCTCCGGGATCATCACCCCCTGGGGCGTCGCGGACATCGGCATCACGATCCTGCTTGTCACCTACGCTTCGGACATGATGGCGCTGATGATCTCCTGCATCGTGCGCACGACTACCACGGCCATGACCGTCATGCCCTTCATGCTGATTTTCCAGCTCGTGTTCTCCGGCGGCTTCTTCTCGCTGTCGGGCTTTGCCAAAAAGATCGAGGTGCTCACCGTCTCCCACTGGGGCCTGAACAGCCTGTGCGCCATCGGGCGGTATAACGAGCTCAAAATGGTGACGCTGTGGAACACGCTCTTTAAGTTCAAGGATATTGAATACATGGGTCAGAAGCCGCTGCTGCAGCTCATCATCGAGCTGCAGAATGAGAACAAGGTGGACGACTTTCTGTACTGGTCCGGTGCTTACAACACCAATGACGCCTATGTCGGCACGGCGCAGAACGTGCTGCACAACTGGGGCGGGATCGTTGTCCTGACGCTGGTTTTCGTGGTCGCCGCCATCACGGCGCTCAAGTTCATCGACAAGGACAAACGCTGAACCATCGAGATATATGTTGATCCCCGGCGAAACCTCGCCGGGGATCAAAGCATATTCAGCCGTCCTTGTTCTTGGCTTTGTCGTTGAGCCGCATGATGAGATGCACGCTCCGGCGCTTTCTCTTCATCAAAAGCTCGGTGAGCAGGCGGTGTTTGGCATTCAGTCCCTTTATATACGGGTTTTCCCGCCAGTTTGGAAAGCTTTTCAGGAACCACTGCATGAGCTGCTCCTGCACCTCGCTTTCGGGGTCGGCGGCGTTGACGCGCACGGAGGCGGTCAGGAACACGTTGTAAAACGCCATGTAGCAAAGCTCGTCCTCGAAGCGCTCATAGAGCCCCGCGTCTTTGTAATACGTGATGATCTCCTGCGCGGCGTCGATGACCTCAAGGTTTCGCGCGGTATTGGCACTGTTCGTGATGGAGCCGGGGCGGATGAGGTAGCGGTACCAGGGCCTTGCCAGATTGCGGATTGTCCCGGCGCGGGGGTAGAGCTTCGGCGTTGTGCGCAGGTCCTCAAACCATACCCGGCCCGGAAAGCGCACGCCGCTTTCCGTAAAAAGCGCGCGGCGAAAGAGCTTGTTGCAGGCGGAGGGGGGATCGAACAGCAGGCGCGGTGCCTCTTCGAGCGTGAAATCGCCGTGCTCTGCGCAGCCGTAAATCGTGCCCACCGTGTCGCCGGAGGGGTTTACCTGCAAAATGTCAAAGATCCCGATATCGAAGCTCCCGTCAAGCGTCTCCAGCATTTCTTTCAGCGCGCCCCGGGAGAGTGTGTCGTCACTGTCCACAAACAGCAGATACTCGCCCTTCGCCGCCTCGAGGCCCACATTCCGCGCAGCGCCCAACCCGCCGTTTTCGGTGGTGATGACGCGGACAAGCTCAGGATAACGGCTTGCCCAGCCCGCCGCAATGATGCCGGAATCGTCGGTGGACCCGTCGTTTACGATCACAATTTCATAGTCGCCGCAGTCATTGTCCACCACGGAGTCCAGACACGCCGCGAGATACTCCCGTGTGTTGTACACGGGGATGATGATGCTCAGCTTCATTGCTCGTTGCCTTTCAAGTATTCCGACAGCTCCCGCACCCAGGCGGGGACGGCGCTGCCTTTCACAACCAGTTCGCCGTTGCGGTATTCCGCCACCTCGACAAAGCCGTTGTAGTTATCGAAAAAATGCGCCTCGTCGCAGTAGGGGAGTACCTTTGCCACCGCCTCCCAGCGGCCCGCAAAGCGGCGGCGCACATCCTCCTCGCGGATGTCATGCCCGCCGTGGCGGACCCGGTTCTCGATGCGCAGCAGGCATTCCTCGGCGCTGTCCAGGCCGATATAGAAAAGCCGCACACTGTAGCCGCGCTCCCTGGAGCTGGCGGCGGTGAGCTCGGTCTTGCGCCCGGAGAGCGTGGTCTCCTGCGTAAAGCTCAGACCCTTTTCGAGGCATTCCGTAATACGGGCGAGGGCGATTTTCCCGCCGTGAATGGCGCTGCCGCCGTTTTCGGCGGTGATTTTATCCACGTCGATGATCTGCCCCAGGTCACTGCGCTGGGCCTTCAATACGCCGGTCAGGCTGCTCTTGCCCGTGCCGTTGACCCCGCCGATGATGGTATAGGTTTTCACGCCGTCACCTCCTGCGCTGATTTGACTGATTATAACACAACAAGAGGCAATTGAAAAGAAAAACCGGAAGTGCGTTTCACACTTCCGGTTGGATGTGTATGCGGTTTTACTTCTTGTGGTTGGCGTCGAGGTGCTCCTTCGTGAGCTTGATGGTCACGCCGGAGAGGGCCAGCAGGGCAATGAGGTTCGGGATGGCCATGAAGCCGTTGAGGGCGTCGGCCAGGTTCCAGGCGTCGGCGAGGCTCATGGTCGCGCCGATGATGATGAAGCAGATGAAGAGAACCTGGTACACGCGCACAGACTTGTGGCCGAAGAGGTACTCGCAGCAGCGGGTGCCGTAGAGGGACCAGCTGAGGATGGTGGACAGAGCGAAGAGGCTGAGGCAGACGGCGATGATGATGGCGCCGAGCTTGCTGCCGAGCACGGAGCTCATGGCGGCCGCCACATTGGAGCCGTTGCCGCCGGAGCCCCAGGTGATGTCGATGCCGCCGGAGCAGTAGGCGGAGAGGACGGTCAGGCTCGTGAGGGTGCAGATGACGATGGTGTCCATGAAAACTTCAAAGATGCCGTACAGGCCCTGACGAACAGGATCGGTCTCGGAGGTGGCGGCGTGGGCGATGGGCGCGGAGCCAAGGCCGGCCTCGTTGGAGAAGCAGCCGCGGCCGACGCCCTTCTTCATGCTGGTCATGATGGTGATGCCGATGGCGCCGCCGACCGCTGCGGTGGGATTGAAGGCACCCTGGAAGATCATGCCGAAGACGGTGCCGATGTGCTTGATGTTGGCGAAGATGACGATGAGGGCCGCGACGATGTAGACGACCGCCATGAAGGGCACCAGCTTCTCGGTGACCTGGCCGATGCGCTTGATGCCGCCGAGCAGCACGAGGCCGACGAAGACGGCGACGATGCAGCCGACAACGAAGGTGCTCACGCGGACCTGGCTGCCGAGGAAGGCAAAGGTGCCCGCCGCGTTGGGGGTAAAGGAGTCGATGGCGTTGTTGATGGCGTCGGCGATGGACTGGACCTGGGTTGCGTTGCCGATGCCGAAGGCAGCCAGGGCAGCCAGGGCCGCGAACACGGCGCCGAGCCATGCCCAGTTCTTGCCGAGGCCGTTCTTGATGTAGTACATCGGGCCGCCGACCCAGTCGCCCTTGGCGTTGCGCTCACGGTATTTGACCGCCAGCAGCACCTCGGAGTACTTGGTCATCATGCCCACAAGGGCCGCGACCCACATCCAGAACACGGCGCCGGGGCCGCCGATGAAGATGGCGCCGGTGACGCCCGCGATGTTGCCGGTGCCGACGGTGGCGGCAAGGGCGGTGGTCAGGGCCTGGAAGGGCGTAACCTCGCCCGCGCCGGCCTGGTGTTTGTCAAAGAGCTTGCCGGCGGTGTTCTTCCACCAGTAGGGGATGCGGCTGAACTGGGGAAAGCCCATCCGGATACTGAGATAGAAGCCGGTGCCGACCAGCAGCAGGAGCATTACGGGGCCCCATGCGATGTCGTCGATCGTGGAAATGAATTGGCTGAGTGTCATGTGTATTCCTCCCTGTATGTTTCCCAAAAATGAACAGCGCTGATTTCTCAGCGCCTTGCAAACAGGTGACCGCCCGAAAGGGGCAGTACGCTCTGTCCTTTTGCCTGAGAGATTCGGCCTTGCGGCCTTGCACCTTCGGCACTCCCGGGCCGCAGGCGGCGCGCGGAGCTTCTCCAGAGTTCCTCAGCCGTCAGTCTCAGCCAGATTCTGACGGCGTCAGAGGTATTCGGTTGAAATATGCACATAATATACCATTCAGAAAAAAACTGTGCAAGGGGTTTTGTTACAAATCGGCGTTCTGATGGACGGAGGCTTTTCTTTACACCTTTAATCTGTTAAATTGCCACAAAAACAAGTGTCCGCGTCTTGCAAATTCACGCCGTCTGTGGTAGCTTTGGGATGTGAATTTCAATCATAAGGAGCGGCTATGAAACGTTGCCTGATCATCGCCGGGGGCGACTATGCCCCCATCCGGCCCGGCAGAGGAGACTTCATCCTCGCCTGCGACAGGGGCTATGCCTGGTGCAAACGGGAGGGGATCGTGCCCGATCTCATCCTCGGGGACTTCGATTCTTACGGCGGCGCTCTGCCGGATGGGATCCCGGTGCTGCGCTATCCTGTGGAGAAAGACGACACGGACACGATGCTGGCCGTGCGCTGGGCTTCTGAGCAGGGCTTCAATGCGGTGCGCCTGTGCTGCTGCTTCGGCGGGCGGCTCGATCATTTGCTTTCCAATGTGGAAACACTGCATTACGCGGTCACACTCGGCATGGAGGCGGAGGCGCGGGACGAGAACACATACCTGCGTGTCCTGCGCCCCGGTACATATACGCTCCCGTACCGTGAGGGGTGGAGCCTCTCGCTGATCGCCCTGACCGAGCGGGTGACAGGCCTCACCATCCGGGGGGCCAAGTACGAGGTCGAAAACGCCGTACTCAGAAAGCCCACCACTCTCGGGCAGAGCAACGCCTTTGTCACGGACGTTGCGCTGTCCTTTGAAAGCGGCATACCGGCGCTGGTCTGCTGCCGCCTGGAGGACTGAGCATGCACACCTTACAGGAGGTCCGGGCCGAGTACGACCGCCTTGACCGGCTGGTGGGGATCGACACCCGGGGAATTGAACTGAAAATCTCCAGACGCGCCGTGCGGCAGCTCGGCTCCTTCCGTTCCCCAAAGCGGGGGACGGGACCGCTGCGCATCACGCTTTCCTATCTGATCCTGGACGACGATGAACAGTTCTGGGACACGGTGCGCCATGAGTACGCCCACGCGGCCGTGTATCTCAAGCACCCGGGCGAAAACCACGGGCATGACCGCGTCTGGCGCGACATGTGCCGCCTGGTGGGCTGCGATCCGAAGCGCCTGGCCCCGGAGCAGGGGAGGGCGGCGGAGCTTCGCAAGGCGCAGGCAAAGTACATCATCCGCTGCAAAAACTGCGGCGCGGAGAGCCGCTATGTGCGCCGGGGCAAGGCGGTGGAGCTGATGCTGCGCGGCAGGGGGAAAATGCTCCGCTGCCGCAAATGCGGACAGAACAGTTTTGTATTGCTTGTGCGGCAGGAACAGTGATTCTTGATAAGACTATGACCGGGGAGGCTATGCAATGCCTTCCCCGGTCATAAACCGAAATACGCAGATTATTTTTTCCCGAACATGTCCATCGCGCCGCCCAGCAGAGAAGTGAGGATATCGCCCATTTCACTCGACTCTCCCTTGAGCACGGCGACAGCCTTCTTCTTCGTCTCGCTGTCGGCCTCACGGTAGAGCTCCACAAGCTTTTTCTCTGCGGCGGTGAGCTCGATGGCGGTCTTGCTCGCGGTGCTCGTCTTTTTGGCGGTGCTGGTTTTCTTCGCAGTCGTCGCGGTCTTGGCTGCGGTGCTTGTCTTCTTCGTGCTCGCGGCGGCGGCCTTTTTCGCGGGGCCGTAGGTGCTCTCCCTGGCGGCGTTTACAAGCGAGGCCTGCGTCACGCCCGTGAGCTTTGCGATCTGGCGCAGAACGCCCTGGGAAAGCTCCTTTTCACCGCGCTCTGCCTTGCCGAGATCGGCGGCGCTCAGTCCCTCGATCTGCCCTGCAAGCGCCTCCTGGCTGAGCTTTGCCTTGCTGCGCGCTTCCTTAATCAGTGCGCCGACGGTATTTGCCATACTTGGTTCCTCCTTCGTCCGGTTTTTCGTTTATGGATATCTTTATACTATCACAGCGGGAGGAAGGACGCAAGCGTGTTCTTATGCTTCAAAGGTCAGCACGGGCGTCTTGATGAGCCTGTATTCCGTCGGGTGCTTTTCCATTTTATAAAGATCGACGCTGTTCTCGCGGCAGTACGCTTCGACTGCCTGCGCAAACTCGCCGTTTCTGTCGACCGCGCATCCAAAGGTGATCGCGGCCGGCTTGACAGCGGGGAGCAGTCCGCCGCCCTTTTTCGCGTCCCAGTCTGAACCGTAGAGGCTCTCGTTCTGGATGAGGCGCCATTCGGTCTCGTAGCTCCATTCCGGCGATTTGGAGGTCAGACTGCCGGCCAGGAAGGACAGCGAGCTTGTCTTCACGTCGTTCAGGTCGATCGAGGTCAGGCAGACCCTGTCCTTGGAATAAACGACCGGAACCGGGCAGATCTTGAGCGCGGAATAGATCTTTATCAGATCGTATGCCACACTGATCCCGCGATGGTCATACGCATAATGCGTCCACATCAGCAGGGAATCGTCGTCTTCAGTGAAGCAGGTAATGGCGGTCGTCCGTCGGATCTCGTCGAGCGCCTCCCGTACCTGCTTTGTGATCTTCGGGGTTTCAGCCTGCATTTCCTTCCAGGCCGTGCTGCCGACGCGGATCCCCTTTTCCTGCGTCTTCTGTCTCACCAGGCTGTTGAAAAACAGATCCTGATTCACGGGAAAATCGCTGTCGTAGGGATCGTTGAAGCGGCTCGGCGCGCAGTACCAGAACTTGTTGTTCTTGACCGATTCAAACCGCTTCAGATCCGGACCGAAGAACTTGTATAAGCGGGCCGGCGCGTAGTAGAAAAAGCAGTCACGGATATGTTCTTTCCAGTTTTCGGGAACATTCATCGCCAAATTATCAGACATTGTTCGTACCTCGTTTCCTTTGTCTACCGAATGGATAGTAATTTATTATACCAAAATCTGTTTAATACTATACAATGTCATAGATGATTGCAACAACATTTTGGAAACAACACGGCTGAGCAGGTAAAGATTTCCTGAAGACAGTGCTTTCAAGGATCGTGACAGCATACGGGACGGAAGCTGAGGCGCAGCGTTTCAGTACTATCACAGCGACCCGGGACGCGCAAGCGCCAGAGAAGGATTTTCTTGATTTACGGCGCATAAAATGCTATGCTGAACCCATGATAACCATAAGGAGAAGAGAGAAATGGTTTACACGATCAATCCCATTCTGATCGCCGCGGCTGTGATCCCGGCAATCATCCTGCTTGTCAAGGTAGAAAAGTGCGACAGACTCGAAAAGGAGAGTCCCAGCCTGCTCATCTCGCTGGTGCTGTTCGGCATCGCCTCCACCGCCGTCGCGGCCCTTCTCGAGCGCGTGGGCATGGCGCTTCTGGGCAGACTTTTCCCGGAAGAGAACCTGCTTTACGACATCCTGCTCTTTTTCGGCGTGGTCGCCTTTGCCGAGGAGGGGGCAAAATACGTCCTGCTCAAAAGCCGCACCTGGCGCAACCCCGAGTTCAACTGCCAGTTTGACGGCGTGGTGTACGGCGTGTTCGTGGCCCTGGGCTTTGCGCTGTGGGAGAACATCAGCTATGTCGCCATGTTCGGCCTCAGTGTCGCCCTCATCCGCGCCGTGACCGCGATCCCCGGCCACGCCTGCTTCGGCGTCTTCATGGGCACCTGGTACGGCATGGCCAAGCGCCGCGAGGGCGCGGGAGACCCGGACGGCTCCAAGCGCATGCGCGTGCGCGCGCTTGTGATCCCGGCCCTGCTGCACGGCTTCTACGACTTTACCGCGAGCCGCCAGTCCGGTGCCTCGAGCATCCTGTTCATCATCTTCGTGATCGTCATGTTTGTCACTGCCTACCGTCTGGTCAGGCATGTCTCGGCAAACGACAGGTATATTCAGAACTACCGCTTCGGCATCATCAGAAACAACAGCGCGGACCCCAAATGAGTCCGCGCCGCTTTCCGTTCACTTTTTAAATATCGACTCGTCGTGCTCCCAGCCCCGGTCCAGGAGCCAGTAACCCTCGAAGTCCTCGTCCTCGTCCTCATCGCCCTCCTCGATAGGCACGTCGGGCTTGATGCGGGACAGTTTCTTTCGCGTCTCGTAGGCCCTGAGCTCGTCCACCGTGAAGGGCAGTCCCAGTTCGTCGGCGATGGGCAGCAGCACCGCCTCCACCAGCGACTCGCGGATCTCCAGACTCCCGGGGTAGCAGGCCACAGCCTCCTCCACCCGCGCACGCAGGGCGGGGTCGGCGTCGTAATTCTCGAAAAACTTTGTGACATTCTCGGTCATGGTGCGTGACTCCTTTAAGACATGTTGGAAACATTATAGCCAACCCCGGCTCTGATTGCAAGTACATCGCCGTACTTGCGCAAAGGGGAAAACTGTGCTACAATCCTAAACTGTATCAAACTGCGCTGTGTGACTTTGCTTTTTGAAAGGTGGAACATATATGAAAGAAAGCAGAAGAACGAGATTCTATCTGGATAAGACCGGCTTCTTTGCCGAGAGCGCCATGATCTTCCTGGCCCTCGCCATCGTGTTTCGCATCATCGGCTGCTTTACGCTCTGGGGCAACAAGGTGGATTTCCTCATGCTGCTGGTGCTGCCGGTGTGCGCCTGCCTGCTGATGATCCTGTGCATCCTGATCTTCGGAAACAAGGGCTTTTTCCTGTCCTTTATCCCGTTACTGCTGGGCCTTGCGTTCTTTGCCTTCAAGCTTTTGTTCAGCACAAGCTGGGTTACCACCGTCCTGCGCCTTGTGCTGTATGTGGCGATTGCGGTGATCTACACGGCCACGGTGATCGGCTGGATCCATACCAAGTGGCTGCTGCCGCCGCTGTTCGGCCTGCCCTTCCTGTACCATGTGTTCGTGCAGGATATCCCCGCGCTGATGAATACCGCCGAGCCCGTGACCTTCTCCGCCGGCATGGATGAGCTGAGCATTCTCGGCATCATCGGGGCCATGTTCTGCGTCGGTATCGGTCTTAAAAAGCGCGCCCCCAGACAGAGAAAGCGCCGGAAGGATGCCGACACGCCCGCCGAGGAAGCCGCGCCTGCTCCCGCCGAGAGCGCGCCTGCCGCCCCGGCTCCGGCCGAGACGCCGGTGATCGCGCCCGCGCCCGCCCCGTTTGTGCCCGAGCAGTCGCCCATCCTCTCCGATTCGCCCTATACCCCGGTGCTGACGCTCGACCCCGATCCCGTGGAGCCGGAGCAGAGCGCGGAGAATACGAGCGGCGAGAACGGCAATGAGTAATCGAGACGCCGGGCACTATGCCCAGGGCGGAACGGCTGTGCGGCGCAGGCCCAACCGAAAGCGGGCCGTGCTGGTGTGTACGATCCTCGCGGCGGTGTTCGTGATCGCCATGGCGGTGGTGCTGATGAGCGTGTCCGACAACCGCAGCTACAACGACTACATGAACCAGGCGCAGGAGCTTTTTTACAACAAGGACTATGACGGGGCGCTGGCCGCCCTGCGCAAGGCATCCGCCGTGGAGAAGACGGACGAGTGCCTGATGCTCATGGCCGACTGCTACCAGAACCAGGGCAACTACACCAAGACCCTGGAGGTCCTGCGTATGATGGACACCAATAAACCCTCCGTGGCCTCCCGCATCGCGGAAGTGGAGACCATGCGCCGCAACCAGGGCGCGGTCGAGACCGTGACCATCGCCGGGCGCGAGTACCCCATCAACACCACCCGTCTGGTGCTGGACAACATGCAGCTCGGCGACGCGGTGCTGTACGAGGTCACCCGGCTATACGCCATCGACAGCCTCTCCATGAAGGACAATGTCCTGCGCGACATCACCCAGCTCGCCTCTCTCGGCGGTCTCGTCACGCTGAACTTAAGCGGCAACGAGATCATGGACCTTACGCCGCTGACCGCTCTGCCGGGGCTTCGCACGCTGTACCTGGACAACAATCCCATCCGCGACTTAAGCCCCCTCTACGGCATGTCGAACCTCAAGAGCCTGAGCATCAAGGGCATCGACATCACCGAAAGCCAGCTCTCGGAGCTGTCCAGAGCTCTGCCGAGCTGCGCCATCCACAGCGAGCAGGCCCAGCAGGAGCAGCAGGAGATCAGCTTCGGCGGTGTGACCTTCGCCTCCGACGTGCAGGATCTGGACCTGAGCGACATGGGCATCTGGGACATCACCGCTCTCACAAACTGCCAGTATGTGACCCGCCTCAACCTGAGCGGCAACCAGATCAGCGACCTGAGCCCCCTGATGAACATGCCCTATCTCCAGTGGCTGGACATCTCCTATAATAACGTCAGCGACCTGCGCCCGCTCATGGGCATCTCGACACTGAACTTTCTGAATGCCTCCGGCAATTCCATCAGCTCCACCTCGGCCCTGAGCATGATGACGGGCCTCGGGACGCTGTATCTGGACAATAACCCCATCCGGGACTTCGCCGGACTTCGCAGGCTGCGGGCCATTACCACCCTGGGCCTTTCCCAGACCGGCCTGCAGGACAGCGATCTGCCCTATCTCCAGGGCCTGCAGACCCTCGCCACGCTGAACATATCGGATAACCCGGGGCTGACCGGCCTTGCGGTGGACATGCTCAAGAGCAATATCCCCACCTGTATGGTGACCCACTCGTCGCTGAGCGTGAACGTCGACTTTGCGGGCCGCTCGGTGCCGAGCGACGCGACCGAGCTTCGCATGACGGGGCAGGGGATCATGGACATCAGCGGTCTCCAGCGCCTGCCCATGCTGCAGGATCTGGACCTGAGCGCGAATATGATCCAGAACATCTATCCCATCGTCTTCTCGGACTGCCGCAGCACGCTGCGCACCGTGAACCTGAGCTACAACCTCATCTCGGACATCACGCCGCTGTCGATGCTCTCGTCGGTGGAGTACCTGGATCTGTCGAACAATCAGATCAGCTCCCTGCAGCCGCTTATGATGCTCACCACGCTCCGGAGCCTGCGCCTGTCCGGCAACCCCCTGAGCATGCAGGACATCAACATGCTCTGCTTTGCCTTGCCCGAGTGCGAGGTCATCTTCTGACACATGGGACGCCTGCTTATGCGGGCGTCCTTTTTTGGAAAACTGTACAAAACAGGCATCCAAAAATCAGCAAAATACCGATTGTTTTGGATGCCGCATTTCTTTCTTCTTTTTTAGCGGCGTTTGTGTTATAATAAACGCAACAATAGGGGGCACCCCGATTGTTGGCTTAAAGGAAAGGAGTTGTCACCAATGAAGTTCACTTTTACCGAGAAAAAGATGGATTCCTCCGAAGAGCTGCGCGCTTATTCGATCAAGAAGATCAGCAAGCTCGACCGCCTCTTCAAGAACGAGGGCGAGGCCTATGTCACCTTCAGCATCGAGCGCGGCAGACACAAGGCTGAGATCACCATCCACAACAACGGTATGTTCTACCGTGCAAGCGAACTGACGAACGACATGTATGCATCCGTGGACTCCGGCGTCGCCGCCATCGAGCGCCAGATCCGCAGAAATAAGACCCGCCTCGAGAAGAAGCTCCGGGAGGGCGTGCTGGAGAAAGAAGTCTTGCCTGTCTATGAGCAGCCCGCCGAGGAAGAGGCGGAGGATTTCAAGATCGTGCGCTCCAAGCGCTTCTCCATCAAGCCCATGTCTCCCGAGGAGGCGATTTTGCAGATGAATCTGCTGGGCCACGAGTTCTTCGTGTTCAAGAACATGGACGCGGACGAGGCATTCTCCGTCGTCTACAAGCGCCAGCAGGGCGGTTACGGCCTGATCTGCGACGACGGCCTGAATCTCGATTAAATCCTATAGTCATATACACACCGCACCGGGGAGCGATCCCCGGTGTTTTTTTGTTGCTCGGCGCGGCTCTGGCCCCGTCTTGTGTGAGCCTCTTTGGCCCCCTTGCCTAAAGGGGGGCTGTTAGCGCCATTTATGGCGATGACTGGGGGATTGTACGTTGACGGATAATCTCACAATTGCTGCCGAAGCCGCCCTACACGGTCATTGCGAACCAGCGCCGCAGCGTTGGTGTGGCAATCCGTATTCCCGGCGGCCGGGTAAAAGAGAACGGATTGCCACGACAGTGTGCGCACTGTCTCGCAATGACAGACTTCACGCCTGTACCGCTGAAAAGACGTTGCACAAATCTCGACGATATGGTACTATTTGTCTATAAGCTGAAAAGGAAACTTGCTGTTTGTTTTAGTAAGTGGAGGGGTGCAACGTGAAAACTGTGTTGCGAATTGGGATTATGTTTGTGCTCTCTGTTGTGCTTTGCCTGTGCTATGGTGCGGCTGCGTTTGCGGAGGATGTTGCCATCAACGAGACCAACTTCCCGGACGTGGCTTTCCGGGAATATGTGGCTATGTTCGATAAAGACATAAACGGCATACTAAGCGATGAAGAGAGAGCAAGCGTGCAGATTATGTCTTTAGGTAGTAAAGGGATTGCTTCTTTAGAGGGAATCAAATTTTTTACAGGACTGAAGCACTTATATTGTTACAGTAATCAATTGACTAGCCTGGACATCAGCTGTAATACTGCTCTTATCACTTTGTATTGCAGTAGCAACCAACTGAGCAGTCTAGACATCAGCCACAATACATCCCTGACGAATCTGAACTGCGGCAGTAACCGTTTGAGCAATCTGGACGTTAATCGCAACACGTCCCTGACTAATCTGTCTTGTTACAGCAATCGGCTAACTAGCCTGGATATTAGCCGCAACACGTCCTTGACTAATCTGTCTTGCTATGACAATCAATTAATCACTTTGGATGTTAGCAACCAAAAGTTTCTAACCTCTTTGCACTGTAATTTTAACCAGTTAGCCTATTTGGACGTCAGCGGCAACACGTCTTTGACAACTCTGAACTGCTATAGTAATTACCTGACCAGCCTAGACATTAGCAGCAACTTTTCATTGCGCGAATTGAACTGCAACAGTAACCAGTTGACCAGTTTGGATGTCAGCCATAATATGTCCCTGAGCAGTCTAATTTGTTGGGGAAACCAACTGACCAGATTAAATATTGGAAAGTGTTCCGGACTTAACACGCTTCAATGTTTCGGAAACAAAATATCTGTTCTTGATATAAGCTACTGCCCTGACCTTCTCTGGATGGTAGATAATCTGGAACCGGAAATTAGCTACGGCCCAGTCAGGTATAGCATTGGGGGCGACAGCCTTGCCTATGACCGGGACGTTACTCTGATCACCACCCATGGCCCCGACCTCATTCTCCCGCCCTCTCTCACCGCAATCGAGTCCGAAGCCTTCACCGGCGGGGCGTTCACCTACGTCCTTGTCCCTGAGGGCGTGGAGGCGATCGGCAGCGGTGCCTTTGCCGGGTGCCCAAATCTGCGCTATGTGGAGATATGCGGCACACAGACCCTTATCAACGATACTGCCTTTGACGGAGTGACGGGCCTCACGATCATTGCCCCCACCGGCAGCAAGGCCGAGACCTGGGCGGCGGAACATGATGTAAACTTCCAACCAGCGGCATAAGAACAAAAGTCTGTCATCCTGAGCGAAGCGAAGGATCTTTCCCTTGACACAAGCGGGAACAAAAAGATCCTTCGCTGGCGCTCAGGACGACAAAACCGTAGGGGCCGACGCCCCCGGCGGCCCGGCAGAGAAAGCTTAAACATGCATTTGTCCCCGGCGAATCCGTAACGCTGTACGTTTTCGCCGGGGACTGTTTGCTTGATTCAGGTTTGTACAGCGCGGGCCGCCGTGGGCGTCGGCCCCTACAGTGACTACCGGCATTATCACAGCCCATTATTTGCTTGCCTTGATGCCGCCGCTGGGTTATAATAAGACAACTACAAACTACAGAGGGTAACAAACATGAACGAAACTACACAGACAGGCAAGCTCTATATCGTAGCCACGCCCATCGGCAACTCCCGGGACATGTCGCCGCGCGGCAGGCAGATCCTCCAGGACGTGGACATCATCGCCGCCGAGGATACGCGCCGCTCCATGGTGCTGCTGGGCAAGCTTGAGATCCGCAACAAGCTGGTCTCCAACCATAAATTCAACGAATACGGCAAGGCCAGGTATTTTATCGGCGAAATGCTCCAGGGCAAGAGCGTCGCCGTCATCACGGACGCGGGCACGCCCTGCATCTCCGACCCCGGCAATGAGCTCATCAAGGCCGCCGTCGAGGCGGGCATCCCGGTCATCGGCGTGCCCGGCTGCTGCGCGGCGGTGACGGCGCTGTCCGTGTCGGGCTTCGACCTCTCCAGCTTCCTGTTCTACGGCTTCTTTCCCCGGGAAAACGCCGAGCGGCGCAGGCTGCTGGAGAAAATGCGCCACGGTGACACCCGCACCTTCGCTCTCTACGAATCCCCCAAGCGCATCATGGAGCTGGTGGACTTCTTCATCGACGCGGAGGCACAGTGCCGCATGTGCCTGTGCAACGATTTGACCAAGCTCCATGAGATGAGCTTTCGCGGCACGCCCGCCGAGGTAAAGGACCAGCTTCTCGCAAAGGGCAACTACGACAAGGGTGAGTACGCCGTCGTGGTGGAGATCGACGAGGATTACATTTTCAACAAGACCGAGCATACCGTCTCGGCCGAGGCCATGCTGGTCGACGCCATGGTCGCGGGCGGCATCTCCGCCAAGGAGGCCGTCGCGGCGGTACTCAACGACGAGAACAACTCCTACAGCAAAAACGAGCTCAAGGCCGCGGCCCTGAACCTCAAGCGCCTGTTCGGTGGCTGAGATGGCGAAAATCACACAGGAGCTTGCCGCCGCCTTACCGGGCCTGAGCAAGGCGGTTTTCTCCCAGCCGACGGACAAGTCCGCTTCGCCGAAGGTCGAGCTGCGCCCGCTGATCCTGAAAGGGGAGCGGGTCTATCAGGCCGAACGTTTTGAAAACAACAAGGCATTTCACCAAAATCTTACGGAGGACGCGCTGCTCGGATGGGCGGAGGAAAACCTGGAGGGGAAGTACCGCCAGGTACTCATCGTCACCGGGACGGAGAGCCGCCAGTATATCTTAAAACGCGACGGCAGTTACAAAAAGACCGGCGGGGCCGCGGTCGTCGCCCGCCCGGCGGCAGCCCAGAGTCACAACCGCGAGAAGGACTACATCCTGCGCGAGGGGGAGAACATCCCCGCCCTCGTGGATCTCGGGGTGTTCACAAAGGATTTTCAGATCGTCCGGGCAAAGTACGACAAGTTCCGGCAGATCAACCGCTTTGTGGAGCTGGTCGCCCAGGGCGTAAAGGACGAGGGGGCCGACACCATCCGCATCCTGGACTTCGGCTGCGGCAAGTCCTACCTCACGTTTATCCTCTACTACTATTTCGCCGTGCGCCGCGGGATGAAAACCGAGATCATCGGCTACGATCTGAAAGAGGACGTGGTGGCGCGCTGCAACGAGATCGCCGCGCGCTACGGCTACGAGGGCCTGCGCTTTGAAGTCGCGGACGTGACAAAGGACACGCTTGCCGACACCAAGATCGACATGGTGGTCACGCTCCACGCCTGCGATACCGCCACGGACTACGCCCTCGCCTACGCAATCAACAGAAAAGTGAAGCACATCTTTTCCGTGCCCTGCTGCCAGCACGAGATCAATCTCAGCATCCGAAAGGGCGGGGAGCTGGATCTGCTCCTTGAGCACGGCATCATCAAGGAGCGCGTCTGCGCCCTGCTGACCGATTCCATCCGCGCCGCCGTATTGGAGGACGCGGGCTGGGCTGTGGATGTGATCGAGTTTGTGGACTTCGAGCATTCGCCGAAAAATCTGATGCTGCGGGCCGCGCATACCGGCAAAAAGCGCTCCGGCAGCCGCGAGAAGGCGGAGGCCCTGCGCGAGCAATATGGCTTCAAGCAGAGTCTTCTGGAGCTGATACCGAAGGAATAAAAAGAAAGGGGGAGGGCCATGGAACAAAAACGTCTGAAACGCTGGAAGCTGCTGCGGCGGCTGCTCCATGGCTTCATCACCCGCCGCTTTCATCTGGAGGCGGAGCGGCTCGTCCCGCCGGGCCCCTGTCTCATCATCGCCAATCACGTCACCAACTGGGACCCGCTGCTGCTTGCCATGAGCTTTCCCGAGACCCCCATCCGCTTTGTGGCGAGCGAGCACATCTTCCGCCACGGCCTTGTCTCAAAGCTCCTGGACTGGCTCGTCGCCCCGATCCCGCGAAAAAAAGCGGCCTCGGGGGCCGACACGGTCATGACCGTCCTGCGGGCCTTGAAGGCCGGGGACACGGTCTGTATCTTCGCCGAGGGGGACGCCGCCTGGGACGGCGTGACCCATCCGGTGTTCCCGGCTACCGGCAAGCTTGCCCGCATGGCGGGGGTGCCGCTGCTGACCTATCGGCTGGAGGGCGGCTATCTCTCCATGCCCCGCTGGTCCGGCAAGCTCCGGCGCGGCAGGGTCCGGGGCCATCAGATCGGCTTCTACCCGCCCGAGGAGCTGAAAAAGCAGAAAGGCCCGGAGATCACCGCCATGATCGACCGTGACCTCTATGAGGACGCCTTCGCACGGCAGCGCGAGGAGCATGTGCCCTATCGCGCCCAGAAACGGGCGGAGGGGATCGAGCGCGGCTTCTTCATCTGCCCCAGGTGCGGGGAGCTGGGAAAAACGCTCGGCGTGGGCAATACCGTTCTGTGCGCCTGCGGCATGAAGCTGTACTACACCGAGGAGGGCTTCTTCGACCCGCCCGAGCCGGTCGAGACCCTGGCCGAATGGGAGAGTGTCCAGCGGGAGGCGCTCAGGAAGCTGTGTGAGGGTGCGCAGGACGCGCTCTTCTCCGACCCGGACATGCGCCTGCGGGAGATCGGCGCGGGGCACAGGCAGAGAAAGCTCGGCAGGGGGACGCTTACCATGCTGCCGGACGCCATGACGCTTGCGGGGCAGCGCTTTTCGTTATCAGACATCGACAGCATGGCCATGGTCAAGGCCCATATCCTGCTGTTTTCCTCGGGTGAGCGCTATTACGAGATCCGCACCGGATCCGACCGCTGCCTGCGCAAATACCTCATGACCTGGCAGATCATCAAAAATATGTAAAAGGGAGTACACCATGGACTATTCAGCCGCCAATACCGCACTCTGGAACATCGTCATACAGCTTGGCCTGATCGCCGGGGCGATATTGCTGTGCAGCATGCTCCGCAACAAGGTCAAGGCCATCCGCAGTGCCATGATGCCGGTGGCGGTCATGGCGGGCTTTTTGCTGCTTATCCTCAAGTATACGGGCCTGATCCGCATCGACGGGGAGATCATGGAGATCCTGGTCTACCACGGCATCGCCCTGGGCTTTATCGCGATGTCGCTTCGCGTGATAAACAAGGACGCAAACCGCCGTGACAAAGCGGCGCTCAAATCCGGCGTCATCATTGTGAGCACCTACATGGTACAGGGTGTGCTGGGCCTTCTCATCAGCATCACTCTCGGCTATACCCTCATGCCGAAGCTTTTCAAGGCCTCCGGCCTGCTGCTGCCCATGGGCTACGGCCAGGGCCCCGGACAGGCCAACAACGTTGGCACGAGCTACCAAAACCTCGGCTTTGCGGGCGGGCGCAGTTTCGGTCTTGCGATCGCCGCGGCGGGCTATCTGTGTGCCTGCGTGGCGGGCGTCATCCTGCTCAACATCCTGGCCCGGCGAGGCAGTGTAAAGCCCAACAGACGCAGCAGCGACGACGATCTCTCCGTCGGCTTCTTCCAGGACAAAAATGAGCTGCCGGTGGCGGATTCCGTGGACCGCCTGTCGGTGCAGCTTGCGATGGTGCTGGTGACCTATCTTGCCACCTATCTTGTGACCCGGGGCCTGACCGCCGGCATCGCGGCTCTCTCCGAAGGGCTTGCCAGAACGGTCAACACGCTTTTGTGGGGGTTCAACTTCATCATCGGCTCTGCCGTAGCGGTGCTTCTGCGCATGGCCTTGGAGGCGGGCCGGAAGAAGGGACTTATTCAGCGGCAGTATCAGAACAACTATCTGCTCAACCGCATCTCCGGCTTCTTCTTTGACATCATGATCGTGGCGGGCATCGCCTCCATCAACATCGAGGACCTGAGCGGCCTGTGGCTGTACTTTATCCTCATGGCGGTGGGCGGCGGCGTTGTCGGCACCATCTCCTCCGGCATCCTCCTGCTGCGGGAGATCGACAGCGACTTTCGCACCCCCGCCGCCAACAACCTCGTCAGCGGCAGCAGCGTCGGCATCATCCTCGGCGCGCCGGTGCTGGTGCTGGTGAGTTTGGCGGCCAAGTCCGACACCATGGCGATCGTGGTCTGCCTCATCGCGGCTGTGTACCTCGGGGCGCTTCTGCTGCTCCTGCGGCGCATCAGCTTCGGGAAAAAGAAATAAACGATTTTTGCCTTCCCGCGGCCTGCCGATTAAACGGTGAGCCGCGGGGAGGAGCTTTCTTTTTTATAAAAAGCGAAAAAACACATTCACAAAAAGGGTTGACTGTTGTATAATAGATTTACATAAAATGAAGGGAGGCGGGCCGACATGCCGCAGCGTCTGAAAAAAATATCCGGCGGTGTGGAGAAGACCGCCTCCATGATCGTTCTGGTGCTGGTCTTCGCCTTTATCCTGTACCTGGCGCTGTACTCGCTTTTTGAGACAAGCTTTCTGAGCTCGGACGATCCCTCCGGCGAGCGGATCATCTATTACAACGACAACGCTTTCCTCAGCATCATCCTCCTCACGATCCTGCTTTTGGCGGGCTACCTCTTCTACCGCCGCTGTGATCCCATCAATCCCCGCACCATGGAGAAGGTGCTGCTGGTGTGGACCTTCCTCTTCGGCACGGTGTATATCGCCACGACGAAGCTGCGCGCCCCGGTTTTCAGCGACTCCTTTCTCGTGACCTACGGCGCCCAGCGGGCCGCGCTGGGGGATTATGCCATGCTGGAGGAGAACTATTTTTACCGCTTTCCCTTCCAGCTGGGCTATGTGCTGTATTCGGAGATCTTCTTCCGCATTGTGAATATCGCCCTGCGCGGGGAGCCGGAGGGCTACGCCGTCCTCGCTTTGCAGGAGGTGAACCTCCTCTGGCTGCTTGCCGAGTTTCACGCCCTCATCGCCATCACGGGGCTGCTGTTCAAGGACGCGCGCATCCGCAGAATTCTGATGCTGATGCTCTTTTTCTGCCTCCAGCCGATTCTGACGACACCCTATCTCTACGGCAACATCCCGGCCTTCTCCTGCGGGACGATCGCGGTGTGGATGTTCCTCCGGCATATCAAAAAGCGCAGCCTCAAGTGCGGCCTCCTCTGCGCCGCGTTTTTGACCCTGGGCGTCACGCTCAAGCTGAATCTGCTGATCTTCTGCGTGGCGGTCGGCATTGTGTGGTGCGTCATGCTGCTCAAAAAGCCGTCGCGCCGCTCACTTATGTGCCTGCTTCTCGCCGCGGCCTGCGTGCTCACGATCCCGAAGCTGCCGCAAAAGCTCTATGAGCACCGCGTGGGCGTGCGTTACGGCAAGGGCATCCCCATGATCGCCTGGATGGCCATGGGCTTCAGCTACGGCCACGCCGCCCCCGGCTGGTACCGGGAGGACTATACCGTCGCCGCCTTTGAACACAGCGGCCACGATACCGCCGCCACCGCCGAAAACGCGAGAAGGGTGCTGGCAGACCGCCTCTTCGTCTTCAGAACCGACCCGGCCCTTGCACGCAGCTTCTTCGGCGAAAAGCTCCGCAGCCAGTGGAACGAGCCGAGCTACGGCTCCGTCTGGCTCAACCAGGTGTTCCCGAGCTACAGCATGAAGGGCATGCTGTATGTCATCCTCTGCGGCGTCGGGGCCAGGTGGACCCTGGACGTGATGAACGTCTATCAGCAGTTTGTGTTCTTCTGCCTGCTGCTGGGCCTCATCCGCCTGACAAAAAAGAAGGATCTGCTGCGCTGCCTGCTGCCGCTGATCCTGCTGGGGGGCCTTCTGTACCATCTTCTGTTCGAGGCCAAGAGCCAGTACGCCCTGCCGTACTTTGTGATGATCCTGCCCATCGCGGCGTATGGGCTGTTTACCCTGTACCGAAAGGTTGAGTTTCGATAATGACAAGGGAAATCAAAATCCCGGCTGCCGCGGCCTGGCGGGAAAACCGCGCGCCCTTTCTCGCGGCGCTGCTCGTCGGCCTTGCCGCCCACGGCTACGCGTTTACCAACAAGCTGCTCAATCACGACGAGATCGAATCCCTCTTCGGCAAGGGCGCGACCGTGACCTCCGGCCGCTGGGGGCTGGAGCTTGTAAAGGTCCTCTTTCCAGACTGGTCCATGCCCTGGATCTACGGCCTTGTGAGCCTTCTGCTGATCGCGGTCTCCGCCTGCCTGATGCTGAAGCTCCTGGATATCCGCGCCCCGCTTTCGCGCCTGCTGCTGCCGGCGCTGATCGTGAGCTTCCCGTCCCTCACCGGGAATTTCTGCTTCATGTTCACAAGCTCCGCCTACGCCTGGTCCTTCTTCCTGGCAACTCTTTCCGTATACCTGTTTCGGGACGGAGAGCTTAGGCGCGGCCTTCTGAGCGTCCCGCTTCTGGTGCTGGCGCTGGGGATCTACCAGGCATATATCTCGGTCGCGGCCTGCCTCTTCCTGCTGCTCATGCTTCGGGATGCACTTGACGGGGAGAGGAGCGTGCCGGAGATCATCCGCTTCGGGGTCAAGGCCCTGGCTATGATGCTGCTGGCCATCGGTCTGTACTATCTGGTTACACAGCTGGTGTTTCGCGTCACCGGCGCGGAATTTAACGACTATGTAACGGAGAATGTAAACGGCTCCGTGAGCCTGCCCCGCCGGGTGCGCATGGCATACGACGCCTTTCTCTATATCTTCTCTTTCCGCAATTTTTATCTCATCACCACCGAGTTTTCCCGTTATCTGCACATTGCCCTCGGCCTGCTGACCGTGGGGGCGATCACGTACCTTGCCCTGCGCGGCGGAAAAGCGTCGCACGCGGCGCTCGCCCTGTGCCTGCTTGCCCTGCTGCCTCTCGGGATCTGCTGCATGTTTCTCATCATGTCGCGCGAGTCCATCCACACCCTGGTCATGTACAGCTTCGTGAGCGTGTATCTGCTTATGGGGCTCGCGGCCGAGCGCCTGGACCGGAACCGGGCGCCGCGGCTGCTGGCCCTGCCGCTTGCGGTGGTCGTGACGGCGAACGTATACTTTGCCAACATGTGCTACCTCAAGCAAACACTGCAATATGAAAACGCCCGCGCCTTTTATACGGTGCTCACCGCCCGGGTACAGAGTACGCCGGGCTTTGACGAGAGCTGCTCGCTTGCTCTGGTGGGGCGGCAGGAAAATCTGCTGCATTCTTTCCCGGAGATGGACACCGATCTTTTCATGGGCGTAAACCCCGAGCTTGTGAACATCTATTCCCGCGAAAACCTGATCCGCTATTACCTCGGCCTCGATATCCCCTTTGCGGAGAAGGCGGCGCTTGAAAAACTGGAGACCGACCCCCGCGTGCTGGAAATGGCGGAATACCCCTATGACGGCTCGATCCGCAGGATCGACAATATGCTCGTGGTCAGGCTGGGATAGTCTGACCGGCAGCGGAGGTGAGCGTTTTGTCAGCGCCGAAGAAAAGGCTTATCCCAATGCTGCTTTTGGCCCTGCTGCTGTGCGCCTGCGCGCGTTCGGGCGGAACGGAGAAGACCGTGGTCGTCCTGCGCGAGACCTCGAGCCCGACGCCGGCGCCCGTCGAGAGCGCCGCGCCGCGGGAGACCGCCGCGCCGACAAAGTCCGGGCCCGACGACTGGTACGGCTGGTGGCGCATGTACAACACCAGCGGAGACTGGGCGCACATGTACGGCTATTACTGGGACTGCTGCGCCGAGATCGCGCAGGAGGAGGGGACCTTGCGTCTCCAGCTCTGGGACGAGGATCTGCCGAAGGATGTGGGCCTTGCAGCCGCCAGACTGCGGGAGGATAACGGCGTACTCAAATGCGTGGCGGGCACCTTCCTCGACCGGGAGCTCGGGCCGGAAAGCTGGAACATCGCCAGCGCCAGCGACAGCTGCGGACAGCTCCTGCACATCCGGGGAAAATATGACGCTGTCGGCAAGGGCGGCTTTCAGTATGAGTTTTTCCTGCGCCCCTGGGGCAGCCGCTGGCCCGGGAGCGAGGACGAAAAGCCCGGCTTCTATGAAAGCTGGTATCTGCCGCTCGTGGAGGCGGGCGTGAAAATGCCGGAGGAGATCGGAAAACAAAATGAAGCAGATGTTCGTTGACTTTCACTGCGATACGCTCCTGACAACGTATTTGGAAAACAAAAGCCTTAAAAACGCAACGGGGCATATCGACCTCAAGAAGCTTGTAGACGGCGGGGCGCTGCTGCAGTGCTTTGCCGCCTTTATCCCCATGCATGAGACCGCCGCACAATACAGCATCCAGGACGTGCCCTGGGATTTCTTCCGCAAGCTCGCGGCCCGCTACGGGCAGGAAGCCAACGCGTACCCGGACCGCCTGGCCCCGGTGAAAAGCTTTGCGGACATTGAGAAAAACCGCGCAAAGGGCCTTGTCTCCGCCATGCTGACGGTGGAGGACGGGGCCTGCCTCGACGGCGACCTGTCCCGCCTGAAAACCATGTTTGATCTGGGTGTGCGGCTCATTACCCTCACCTGGAACTATGAAAACTGCCTGGGCTTTCCCAATTCTCCCGATCCCGCCCTGCATGCCAGGGGCCTCAAAGATTTCGGTCTCGAGACGCTTGCGGAGATGGACCGCCTCGGCATTCTTGTGGATGTCTCCCACCTGTCGGAGGGCGGCTTCTGGGACGTTGTTCGGGAAAACAAAAAGCCCTTTGTGGCTTCCCACTCCTGCGCCCGCGCCCTGTGTGACCACAGCCGCAATCTCACCGACGAGCAGCTTCGTGCCCTCGGCGACAAAGGCGGCGTGTGCGGCGTGAACTTCTATTCCCGATTCCTTCGCGCGGGGGCGGAGCACACGGCAAACGAGGATATCCTGCGCCACATGGCCCATATCGCCGACCGCGCCGGGATGGAGGCCGTGGCCCTCGGCTCGGACTTTGACGGCATCGACTGTACGCTGGAGATGGAAAACTACAGCGGCCTTGCCCAGCTGGCCGAGCTGATCGCCGACCGCTTCGGCAGTGCCAACGCCGAGAAAATCTGTTATCAAAACGCCCTGCGCGTACTGGCGGACGTGATGAACTGAGGGAGGCAAAGTATATGTATATCGACCAAACCGTATACACCGGCAGACCGTCGGACACCCGCATTCCCAAGGAGGAGCGCTGCTACGAGCTGCTCGACCGCCTGGGGATCGCCTACACCCGCGTTGATCACGAGCACGCCGACACCATCGAGGCCTGCAAGGCGATCGAAAAGCTTCTGGGCTGCGAGATCTGCAAGAACCTCTTTCTCACAAACCGGCAGATGACCGAGGTATGGCTGCTGCTCATGCCGGGGGAGAAGCCCTTCAAGACCAAGCTCCTGTCAAAGCAGATCGGCTCGGCCCGCCTGTCGTTTGCCAGCCCCGAGCAGATGCTTCGGTATCTCGACATCACGCCGGGCTCGGTGAGCGTGCTGGGCCTCATGAACGACAGCGAGAAGAAGGTCCGCCTGCTTATCGACCGGGACCTTCTGGGCCAGGAGTCCATCGGCATGCACCCCTGCATCAACACCTCGTCCCTGCGGATCAAAACCGCGGACCTGACGGAAAAGCTCCTGCCCGCCATGGAGCACGAGCCCACGATCGTAGATCTGCCCTGGAACCCGGACGAGTTGACATAATGAAGTTACCATAAAGAAAACCACGCGGATGCCGCGTGGTTTTCTTTGGCTAATATCGCTCCCATCCGGCAACAATAGACCCGAGGTGATGACATGGAAGAGCTTCGGGAATCGGGACAGGCAAAGCGGGGGACCATCCACTGCCTGACGATCATCGGCCAGATCGAGGGCCACCAGATCCTGCCGGAGGATCAAAAGACCACAAAGTATGAACACATCCTGCCCACCATCGCGGCGGTGGAGGAGTCGCCGGAGATCACGGCCCTGCTGATCCTGCTCAACACCGCCGGGGGTGACGTGGAGGCGGGGCTTGCCATCGCGGAAATGATCGCGGGCATGCGAAAGCCCACGGCCTCGCTGGTACTCGGCGGCGGGCACTCCATCGGCGTGCCGCTTGCGGTGGCGGCGGATAAAAGCTTTATCGCGCCCTCCGCCTCCATGACCATCCACCCGGTGCGCATCACGGGCGTTGTGATCGGCGCTGCCCAGACCTATGACTACCTTGCCCGTATGCAGGCGCGGATCACCGCCTTTGTCACCGCGCACTCCGGCATCAGCGAGGCGCGTTTTGTGCATCTGCTGTCCGACGCCACCCAGCTTGCAAACGATGTAGGCAGCATCCTCACCGGGCAGGAGGCGGTCAGCGCGGGCCTCATCGACACGGTCGGCACCCTCGCCGACGCGCTCAAGTACCTGCACGAGCGGGGAGGGGAAACGAAATAACTTGTCACGTCTGCCAAATTGGCGGGCGTGATTTTGCATTTTTACTTGAAAAAACGCATGGAATAAGCGATAATAAAAACCGAAAAGATAGGGGGAATGCAGCATGTTCACCATCATGGAAGCCGCCGACGCCGTGAGGCTTATCCCGGACGGGGCCGTGATCGGCCTCAACTCCTTTGTCGGCACCGCGAACCCGGAAAAGCTCCACGACGCCATCACCGAGAGCTTCCGCAAAACCGGGCACCCGCGAAACCTGACGCTCGTGTCCTCGGCGGGCTTCGGCCTCTTTGACCCCGACCGGGGCGCGGAGAACTATATCCGCGAGGGGGCCGTCGGCAAGCTCATATGCGGGCACTTCGGCTCCATGCCCAGCACAAAGAAGCTGGTGCTGGAGGACCGCTTCGAGGCGTACAATCTCCCCCTCGGCCCCATGTCCCACGCCATGCGCGCCCAGGCGGGCGGGCACGACGGGTACATCACGAAGCTCGGCCTCGGCATCTTCGCAGACCCCCGCGTGGAGGGCCCGGGCCTCAACAATATCTCCCATGACGATTCCCTGGTCCGGGTCGTGAACATAGAAGGGGAGGACTACCTGCGCTACCGCCTGCCCGCCTTCGACATCGCCCTCATCAAGGCCACCAGCGTGGACGCCAAGGGCAACATCTCCTTTGAAAGCGAGTACAGCACCATCGACGCCCTGTCCATTGCCCAGCTCACAAGGCGCAACCACGGCAAGGTCATTGTCCAGGTGGACCGGGTCAAGTCCGATTTCAGCCGCCCGCGCGACGTGATCATCCCCGCCGTGCTGGTGGACGTGGTGGTCGTGTGCGAGCCGGACCGCGACAACGAGGCCTTCGGCACCCTCTCGGGTGACATCCACGTTCCGGCGACGCATATGCAGTACTGGTATCACAGGCTCGAAAAGGAAAACGCCCGCAGCGGCAAGGTCCGCGCCGACTTCTCGGCGGACATCATCGGGCGGCGCGCGGCGAAGGAATTAAAGCGCGGCGACATTGTCAACATCGGCATCGGCATCCCCGAGAAGGTCAGCAAGTACGCCGCGGCGGAGGGCATCTTGCAGGACCTCACGCTCTCGGTGGAATCCGGCGGCACGGGCGGCCTGCCCGCGGGCGGGCTGGAATTCGGGGCCATGATCGGCGCCGACTCCATCAGCGACATGTCCATGCAGTTTGATTTCTACGACGGCGGCGGTCTCGACTGCTGCTTCATGGGCGCGCTGGAGATGGACCGCTTCGGCAACGTCAACGCCCACCGGGGCGTGGACCAGTGCTCCGGCATCGGGGGCTTCGGCAACATCACCGCCGCGACCCAAAATGTGATCTTCTGCCTCACCTTCGACACCAAGGGCCTCAACGTCACCGAGGAGGACGGGCGTGTGCGCATCCATTCGGAGGGCACGATCCCGAAGATCGTGGACAAGGTGCGCAGCATCAGCTTCTCCGGGCAGCGCGCCGCGGAGAACGGCCAGCGCGTGCTGTACGTGACCGAGCGCTGCGTCTTTACGCTCCGGCCCCAGGGCCTTGCGCTGACCGAGGTTTACCCCGGCATCGACAAACAGCGGGACATCCTCGACCGCCTGCCCTTCCCGGTGCTCGACGAGACATGAGCGCGGAGAATGCGAAGCAGACCGCATATTCCTCTTGCAAAACGCGGCGAAATCGTGTATAGTGTGGTCTATATGGAAAACCTACCACAAGATATTGCAATTATGTAAACTTACGGAAAGGGGTTGACAGACATGGCCGCACGGCGTAGCATCAGTCAGTCAGTCAGTCAGTCAGTCAGTCAGTCAGTCAGTCAGTCAGTCAGTCAGTCAGTCAGGCGGTAAAGTCCGCGCTGACAGCCTTTCCATACCCGGAATTACCAAGGGCGCAGTATACCTGATCTGAGGTGTACCGCGCCCTTTTTGCGCGCTTTGGCTCCCCGCACAGCGTCAGTTGCTCGCATTTGGCCCCCTTGCCTAAAGGCGCGTCCATGTTCCGGTCATGCGATCTGGCCCCCTTGCCTAAAGGGGGCTGGCACGGCCGATCTCCCGCGAGGCCGTGACTGGGGGATACCGTTCATCGTACACTGTCGCGGATCTCATATCCCCCCGCCCCAGTGTGCGCACTGGGGCACCCCCCTTTAGGCAAGGGGGGCTTTAACCCCGTCCAACCCGCCGCGGATGCGGCGCAACAATAACATGGAGGAAAAGAGAATGAAACACGGAAAGAAAATCCTGTCCCTGCTGCTTACGCTGGTGCTGCTCGTCGGCGTGCTGCCGGGGATGACGGCGTTTGCGGACGTCCGATCCGGGTTCTGCGGCGATGATGTAATTTGGAGTTATGATACCACAACCAATACCCTCACTATTTCCGGCAGCGGGGCAATGAAGGATTATAATAATAATAGTCCTACTCCTTGGAATAATGACACGCCACAAATCAAGAAGGTTGTAATTACAGAAGGTGTAACAACCATCGGAAATGGGGCGTTCAGTGCGTGCACCAGCTTGTCAAGCGTGACCATTCCCAACGGTGTAACAACCATCGGAAATTGGGCGTTCAATGGGTGCAGCAACTTAACAAGCGTAAGCATCCCCGGCAGTGTAATCAGCATCGGAGATGGGGCGTTCGCTGTCTCCAGCTTGTCAAGCGTGACCATTCCCAACAGTGTAACAACCATCGGCAACTCGGCGTTCTGTGCTTGCAAGAGCTTGAAAAGCGTGACCATTGGAAGCGGTGTAACAACCATCGGAGATTGGGCGTTTGGCGGCAACAACAGCTTGTCAAGCGTGACATTTGTACCCGGAGCCGCAGATAATAGGGTGGCAATTGGTGACGGTGCTTTCGATTCCACTGCCACTCTCGCCTACGGGGCAGGCAGCACAAGGCTGTTTAAGGGCAACACAGAGATCGAAGCCGGCACAGCACTGGATAAGCTTAACAACGAAACTCTCACCTGGAAGTCAACCGCCTACACCGTGACCTACGACCCCGGCGAAGGTTCGGGAAAAATGGAGCCCACAAAAGTTGAAAAAAACGCCGAGGGAAAATTCATGTATAAGGCGGAGAGCTGCGGCTTTACCGCACCCAGAGCTGCGGCTTTACCGCACCCGACGGAAAGTCCTTTGACCTTTGGAAAGGCAGTGACGGCAAAGAATACAAGGTCGGCGGTGAGTATGAGCTGACCGGCGACCTCACCCTCACGGCCCAGTGGAAGGAAGAGAAAAAGCCCGACGGCGGCAGTGGCAAAAAGATCGAGATCACCGGCGACATTGTGTTCATCGGCGGCGGCTTCGGCGGCGATGACACGGGCTGGGACTACGTCGGCGGCGGCTATGCCCCGCAGCAGGCCTACCGCGTGAGCCTTGCCCCGATGCAGGGCGGCAGCGCGGCCCTCGGCCTCACGACCGGCGAATCCACCACGACGGATATGAACGTCTACCCGAGCACGACGGTCTATGTCTTCCCGAACGCGGAACAGGGCTATGTGCTTGACAAGATCGTTTGGAGCCTCATCGACGGCTCGGCAAGCTACGACATCACCGAAGCGAAGAACTTCGTCATGCCCGCCATGGACGCGGTGGTCTACGTGACCTTCCGCCCCGTGGGGTAAAGAAACCGCCCTCTTTGCCCCCCTTGCCTAAAGGGGGGTGCCCCAGTGCGCACACTGGGGCGGGGGGATACTGTTCAAGGGAGTTGACCGCAGGAACGGTATCCCCCAGTCATGGCGCTTGCGTGAGACGCGCCATGCCAGCCCCCTTTAGGCAAGGGGCCAAGCGCTACCCTTACGATGTTGCTTCTGCGTCGCTATGCCCCCTTTAGGCGTGGGGCCAGGCATTCCACCTTCAGGAGAGCCGAAGCAAGAATGTACACACCCGACACGCGTGCCTGAGACCTTATGGTTTGTACAACGTACCGACATTAAACTACTATATAAAAATTCCCGGTGAAAACGTTAC
This sequence comes from Oscillospiraceae bacterium, assembly GCA_902799075.1. Taxonomy (GTDB): domain Bacteria; phylum Bacillota; class Clostridia; order Oscillospirales; family Oscillospiraceae; genus Limivicinus. Next base: position 31,825 of record CADBYZ010000038.1, read on the forward strand.
ATTGTGACGTATTCACCGGGAATTATTATCGGGAAAATCGTATCAGGTCTTGATCTCCAGCATGCTCTCGAGCAGGCCGTCGTCGGGGAAAACCATCATCTCCCGCACGCCGAGCTTTACGTCCTGCCCCTCGCGGAGGGTGCGGTAGGCAAAGCCGTTTGTGATCACACGCATGAGCGCCTCGCCCACACGCACGCGGCAGTCGTCCACGTCGCCGAGATAATACTGCTTCTCGAGTACCCCGTGCAGGACGCCGTCCTCGGCAAAGTACACGTTCTCGGGCCTTATCGCCACGTCTACCTTCCCGGTGCGCTCCCCCTCATAGGGGATGCTCTGCCCGCCCATCGCGGGAAAGACGACGCGCCCGTCTCTGACCTCACCCTTGAAGAAGTCCACCTTGCCGAGAAAGTCCGCCACAAACTGGTTGACGGGGGTGTTGTAGATGTCGATCGGCGAGCCGCACTGTTCGATGATGCCGCGGTTGATGAGAAAGATACGGTCGCTCATGGCCATGGCCTCGGTCTGGTCGTGGGTCACGTAGACCACCGTGATGCCGAGATTTTTCTGCAGTTCCTTGATCTCAAAGCGCATGGACTCCCGGAGCTTGGCGTCGAGGTTACTCAGCGGTTCGTCGAGAAGCAGGAGAGTGGGCTCGGCTACCAAAGCCCTTGCCAGGGCCACGCGCTGCTGCTGTCCGCCGGAGAGCTGGTTCGGGAAGCGCTCGGCGTACTGGCTCAGGTGCACAACGGCGAGTACCCTTTCCACCGCGCTCTTGATCTCCGCCTTCGGCGTGTGCCGGATAGTCAGCGGGTAGGCCACGTTGTCGAACACATTCATGTGCGGCCACACGGCGTAGCTCTGGAACACCATGCCCACGCCGCGCTTTTCCGGCGGCACGAAGGTCTTCCCGCCGGAGACGAGCTGCCCGCCTATATAGATTTCGCCGCTCGTCGGCTTTTCAAAGCCCGCGATCATGCGCAGCATGGTGGTCTTGCCACAGCCCGACGGGCCGAGCAGCGTGATGAATTCGCCGTCCTGAAATTCCGCGTCAAACGCCTTGAGCACAACATTGTCCCCAAAAGCTTTGGTGACGTTCTTGATTGTCACAGTTGCCATCAGTGGACCCCCTTCAAATGGAGAACTCGCCCTTGGTCAGGCGGTTGAGGATGAAATTCAGCAGCACGACGATCAGCAAAATGCCGAAGGCCATGGCGCAGCTCATGGGCTGGCTGGTAAAGGTCCAGTATTCGTAGAGCTGGAAGCCGATGGTTTTGGTGGTGCTGGAGTAGAGAAGCGTCGTCATGGAAAGCTCATAGAAGCAGGGGATAAAGATCAGAAACCAGCCCGCCGCGATGGAGGGGAAGATGAGCGGCCCCGTGATTTTGAACATCGTGCGCAGCCAGCTTGCGCCCGAGACCTGGCTGCTTTCCTCGAGGGAGACATGGATCTGGCTCATGGCGGACACCACCGTGCGCATGCCCATCATCAGGTACTTGATGAGGTAGGCGATGATCATGATGTAGGCCGTGTTGTAGATATTGATGCCGAAGTTGCCCTTCATGGTCATGATGAGGCCCAGCGCGATGACGACCGACGGCGTGCCGGAGCCGAGAGTGATCATGAAGTCCGGGAGCTTGCGGCCCCGGATGCGGGTGCGCTGCAGAAGATAGCTCATGGTGCAGGCGATCACGATGCCCACGGTCGCGGCGACGGAGGCGTAGAGCAGTGAGTTTTTGAGGCTGTTGAGGGTCTCTACCCTTGCAAAGACCGTCTTCCAGTTCGTGAGCGTAAAGTTTGCATTCGCCAGCACGCTCTTGCCCACGTCGACCTTGAAGGAGGTCAAAAGGATCGTTGCAAAGGGGATGAGGATCACGAGCACCGCAAAGAGCGACACCAGCACGGTCAGCGGCACGCGCCATTTCCGAAGCTCCACCAGCGTGGGCTGTACGGACTTGCCGGACACGGTGATATACTGCCGCCTTGCCAGCACCACGTCGGAAATGAACAGGATGATGACCGCAAGCACCATCAGGAATACCGCCATGCCGGTGGCGTCATTGAGGCCCTGCTGGCCGAGCGAGACATATTCCACGATGCGCGTTGTCACGGTATGGACACGCCCGGGGCTTCCGATGATGGAGGGGATGCCGTAGCAGCTCATGGCGCTGACAAAGACCAGCAGCGCGCCGGAAATCAGCGACGGCAGCATCATCGGCAGCGTCACGGTGAACACCGTCTTGAGCGGGGATGCGCCGCTGATGCGGCTTGCCTCCTCGAGCGAGGGGTCCATCTTCTCCATGGCGCGGCTGATGGTGATGAAGGCGTAGGGGTAGTAAAAGCTCGTCAACACCCAGATCATGCCGGGCAGGGTGTAGACATTCAGCGGCCCCGGGGCGTTAGAGAGATGCAGCAGCGCCCGCAGCCAGCGGTTCATGGTGCCGACGTTGGGATTCAATAAACGCAGCCAGGCCATGGCTCCCACGTAGGGCGGCACCATGTACGTCAGCACGAACAGCGCCCGGAAAAACTTCCGCCCGTAAAGATCGGTCCTGCCCACAAGCCAGGCCAGCGGGAAGGCCAGGAGCGTGCCGAAGATCATGGTCATGGTCGCGGCGATGAGGGTGTTTTTCACCGCGTCCAGGTTCAGCGAATAGGTGTACAGGCGGCGTATGGTCTCGAGCGAGAAGCTCCCGTTCGGGAAAAACGCCTTGAAGAGCATGTACACCAGCGGCAGCATCTGAAACAGCAGCAGGAAGTCCACGATCAACAGGATGATGAGCCACTTCACATCGAGCTTCCACACCCGCTCGCCCATCATCAGCAGGGCCAGCAGCAGGGCGTCAACGGAGACGAGCACGCCGATCAAAATCGCCGTGCGTCCGTGGCCGACCACAAGCTGCTGCAGGGCGTTGACCTCGCCGCGGGCGATCATGCGGAAGGCGTCGAGCTGAGCGCCCTTGTCGCGCACGGTCTTCTTGAGCATGTTGACCCACTCGGTCACGCCCGCGTCCTGGGACCCGGCGCTGACAAACAGGGCCTGCATCAGCATGGCCTCACGCTCTGTGCCCTCAAGGTCCCCGACGAGCTTCTGCGCGGCTTTGGGAACGTCCGCCGTCTCGTCGAGCAGGCACTTTAATAGCTCGGCGCGAAAGGCGGCGGCGTCCTCCCCCGAGAGGGCGGTGACAGCCTTGCGGTTGGCGGTGCTGACCTTCGGCCCGGCGGTGAGATAGCTTGCGAAGAGGAGCTTGTGCATGAGCTCCTCGCGCCCGTTGTCGCCGGCGGAGGCAAGCAGCTCCTCAAGCGCCTCGCCGCCGCCCTTCTTCTGCTTTTCCCAGGTCGCGGAGAGCAGTTCGGCGGTCACATCGTCCACGCGCTGCCGGTCCTCGTCAGACAGGGCTTTGAGCCCGGGCAGCAGCGTTTCATCCCAGGCGCTGTCCGTTTCCTTCGACAGGTGATAGATCGCCTGATAGGCAGACTCCGAGCTGAAGCCGGACTGCTTGTAAAGGCGCATGGCCTGCACGCCGTTGAAAATGATCCCCACGCCCAGCAGGAACAGGAGGATCAACAGGAGCTTGACCGCAAGCGCCGCGCGGTTTCTGGTCTGTAAGCTTGTTTGCATGCGCATACCTTCTTTACAGAAGGGCAAAGAGACTTAACGCCTCTTTGCCCCAAAGGATGAAATCAGTTTACTTTGCCGTGACGATCTCCGTCCAGGCGGTGTTGATGGCCTCGCGGTTGTGGTAGGCGTTCTCCCAGTCCACGCCCAGGTCCTTCCTGATGAGCTCCTCGGTGTCGATGGAGCCGTAGGGGATGTCCTTCATGCCCTTGAACACGGAGTGCATGTAGCCCTGCATGATGAGCTTCTGGGCTTCCTCGCTCAAAAACCACTGCTCGACCGCCTCGCAGGCCTCGGTGTTGACGTTCTTGCTGTGCTCCTCGGCGACGGTCATGACGGTGGAGGGGATGAGCACCACGCCGTCATCGGGGTAGATGCAGGCGATGTTGGTGATGGGCTTGCCGGCGTCCTCGGCCTCCTTGAGGACCTTGAGGATGGACTCCTCCAGGATCATGATGGCGGCGCACTCGCCGGTCTGAAGCTTGGTGATGGCGGTGGAGCCGGACTCGATCATGACGTTGTTGGCGGCGAGCCCCTTGAGATAATCCTTGCCGTAGTGGTTATCCTGCGTGAGAGAGGCGACGGCGGCAAAGGTGGTGCCGCTGGACATGGGGTTGCCCATGGAAATGTAGCCCTTGAGGGCGGGGTCGTTTGCAAAGTCCTTGAAGCTGTGGGGGATGGTCACGCCCTTGGCGGCCCATTCGTCCACCATGTCCGGGTTGTAGGCCAGGACCATGTTGCACACGCGCACGGGATACCAGTAGCCCTCCTCGTCATAGGGGAAGCGGAGGAGATCCTCGGGATCGTCGATGTCGACGGGCTCGAGATAACCGGCCTCCTTGAGCTCGAGGGACAGGGCGGGCTCGGCTACCAGCATCATGTCGCAGTCGAGGGCGCCGGTCTCCATCTCACCGTAGATCTTGGTGATGAGGGAGCTGGTGCCGCCGTAAAAGAAGAAGCTGCCGTCGTTGCCGGGCTTGAGATTGGGGAATTCCTTTTTCAGCGCCTCGTCCAGCATGTCCAGCACGAACTGGTACATGGAGGAGTAGATGACGATTTCGCCCTCCACATCCTCGTTGACGGCGAAGGCCGCCGGGCACAGGGACAGGAGCATGGCAAGCGTAAGCGCGAGCGCCAGGATTTTTTTCATTTGCTTGAACCTCCGTTCATATTTTTTTGAGAAAACCAGACAGGTGTATTTTACCACAGCAGGGCCGCGCTGTCCATAAAAAACCTTGGGGCCGCGCATTTTCCTCAGGAAAATATTTCTAAAACCTTGTAAAAACTTCACATTGCCACTTGCCATTCAAGCCCGGTTTCATGTATAATATGTCAGTAAACGAAAAAAAACAGAGAGGGGTCAGCTTATGTACATCTTTCCGGAAGATATGAGACGGTATTATGAGAGCAGCCCGCTCTCCTTTGTGTATTATGAGGTGAAGGACGAAGTGGCCGTGCCGCTGCTCGCATCGGACGGCTTCTGCAAGAATGTCGGCGTTGACCGGGAGCATCTGTTTCCGTGGCTGTCGAGCGGGATGTTCGAGCGCATGCACCCGGATGATGTGGGCGTGGTATCCAAAATCAGCCGGGACTTCATGCGCCGCGAGGGACCCTATGACGTGATCTTCCGCTGCCGCCTCGGCGGGGACTACCAGTATATCCACGGCTACGGCAAGTGGCAGCGCATGCCCGACGGGGAGGAGCTCGCGGTGATCGGCTACCTGAACGTCACGGAGACAAAGGATAAGATGATCACCATTACGCAGAACTACGATCTGTTCCGTAAGGATCTGTTTTACAGTGACCCGCTGACAGGCCTGCCGAATCTCAACTATTTCCACGAGTTCGGCGATGAGCGGGCGCGCGTGCTGTATGCGCAGGAGAAAAAGCCGGTGCTGCTGTTTGCCGACATCTATTCCATGCAGTCCTACAACAACCGCTACGGCGTGCAGGAGGGCGACGAGCTTCTGCGTCTGGCGGGCGCTTCCCTGAAGGCGTCCTTTCCGGATGCGCTGCTGGTGCGCGGGGCCATCGACCGCTTCATCCTCATCACCGAGCTTACAAGCCCTGAGGAGCTCACCGCCGGGATCCAAAAGGCAAACGCCAGGATCAAGAACGAGGCAAAGGGAATCACCTCCGGTATCCGCGTCGGTATCTGCGAGATCGGCGAGAACCAGAGCGCCACCGAGGCGCTGGATCACGCCCGCCATGCCATGCGCCGCATCAATAACGACCTGACGCGCACCTGGGCGTTCTTCTCCCAGGCGGCGGATGATCTCTACTGGAAGAAGCGCTATATTATCGAAAACTTTGACCGGGCGCTGGAAAAGCGTTGGATCAAGGTCTATTATCAGGGCATCACCCGCGTCAGCTCTCAGAAGATCGCGGCGATGGAAGCGCTGGCCAGATGGGTGGATCCGGTGCGCGGCATCATCTCCCCGGCGGATTTCATCCCCACCCTGCAGGAGTATCACCAGCTTTACAAGCTCGATCTCTACATGTTCGAGCAGGTGTGCCGGGAGATACCCATACGCCACAAAAACGGGCTGCCGATCGTGCCGGTATCGGTGAACTTCTCCCGTCAGGACTTTGACCACATGGACATTGTGACCAGCATGAACGCGCTTTACGAAAAATATGAGCTTTCCCGTTATGTGAGCAAAGATTTCTTTATCGTCGAGATCACCGAGCAGGACATGGCCATGGGCGCCGAGCGCTTCCGTGAGCAGCTCCGGCACATCCAGGAAAACGGCTACGGCCTGTGGCTGGACGACTTCGGCAGCGGCTACTCCGCCATCAACATGTTCAGTCAGTTTCAGTTTGACCTCATCAAGTACGACATGGAGCTGCTGCGCCACCTGGAGGATAACGGCGGCATCAACCGCGTCATCCTCCGGGAGCTTGTGCAGGTCGCAAAGAAGCTGGGGCTGCATACACTCATCGAGGGCCTGGAGGATACCGACCAGCTCAGCTTTGTGCGAGGCATCGAGTGTGAGCTTGCGCAGGGCTACTATTATTCCCGGCCCGAGCCGCTGGACGATCTGCTGTTTCGCATCAGGGGCGGGCAGCCGGTAAAGGACTACGAGACCCCCGAGGAGCGGGCGGTCTTCCGCAGAAGCTGGCAGGGAGACAACGAAAGTGAAAAGTGAAAAGTGAAAAGTGGAAAGTGAAGATCTGGGGCGCTTTGCGCCGCTTGCAGTCATTGCGATGCGATGTCTTCACTCCGTTAATAAATATTAAGAAGTTCCGCCCTGTACAGGGACGGGAAAATATGCTATACTGTGTACAGCCCGGAAGAAACGGGGGAAGAATCCATAGAGCTCTGTGACAGTTGTGTGACAGAAGCTGTGCTATGATAAACACGCAATCCGGGCAAAAGAATAATAAAAAAGGAGATAACAAAATGAATCCTATCAACGATCAGGACATGTCCAAGGTCGCCGGCGGCGGCGCAAACGGCAACTTCTGGCAGGAAGGCGCTGCGATCTACTACCGCATCGCTCCCCGGGATACCCTCTCTGAGATCGCCCTGCGCGCGCAGGTCCCCATGAGCCAGATCCTGGCCCTCAACCCCAGCATCAAGAACCCCGACGTCATCAGCGCCGGTGCCGTCATCCGCATCCGCTGAGTCATTGAAAGCAAAACAGCGAAGGCAGAAATGCCTTCGCTGTTTTGCGCTTATGCGCCGAATAGCTTACACAGCTCCGAAAGGTCACGCGCCACATGGCTCTCATATCCCGTGGGCTCTGTGGGACTGCCCGGGACCAGAAGCAGGATGCCGCCGATGGAAGCGTTTCGGGCGGCCTCCATGTCGAGACTGCGGTCGCCCACATAATAGCATTGCGCCGGGGCGAGCGCGTATTTTTTCATCAGATACAAAATCGCGTCGGGCGCGGGCTTGCGGGGATAGCCGTCCAGGGCGGTCACGATCTCGGTAAAATACGGCAGCAGGCCGCAATTTTCCAGGATCGCCCGGCAGGAGGCGCCGCGGTGGGTGTACACAAAATGCCGGTGCCCCGCCTTTTGAAGGCGCGAAAGCGTCTCAAGCGCGTGGGGCATGGGGCGGATCTTTTCGATGCGTGTGTCGTTGAGCTCCTGAAAGCGCGCCTTGACGGACGCCGTGTGCGGCGTGTCGAGGCTTTCAAGAAAGCTCCCCACGGAGGTTTTGATCACATTCCGGTACACCGTGTCGGCGTCGATGGCGTACCCATATTCCGCGCAGGCGTCGATGACATTCGGGATAATGGCGGGGTAGGAGTCCACCAGCGTCCCGTCCATATCCCAGAGAAAGGAAAGACTCTCCATGCCGTTTGCCTCCGTCACCGGGCCGATTCCGCGCGCAGGCGGCGCAGTATGCTCCCGTCGATGCGCCGCTGAAATTCGAGATACTGTGAAAGCTCCTCGTCGCTGAAGCCGTCAAAGCAGACCGCGTCCATGTCCCGGTCGAGCTGCCGCAGCTCTTCCCGCAGCTCCGGGGCCTGGAAGACAAAGACATCGCTCTGCCCGCTAACAAGCTGCCGCCGCACAAGGCCCTCGGCCATCAGGCGGGCCAGGGCGACAAGCGCCGCGGTTTTGCCGAGGCCGGTCAGCGTACACAGCGTCTCCGTCGTGCAGGGCACGCCAAGCTTGTCCATGCAGTAGAGAAGCCTGACCGCGGCCCCGTCCAGACTGTGCCTGCGGCCGATGCTCTCCATATAGCGCGTCAGCAGTCTGTTGCGCAAAATCGCGCTGCGCAGGGGGGAGTTCTCTTCGAGCCCCTCGGACAGGGCGGACAGGCCGCCGCCGTCGCCCAGCTTCTTCGTGCCCGGCATGAAGGACAGCGCCAGACTGTCACGGCTCACGGCCAGCAGATAGCTGTAGATCACCGGCAGGCGTTCTTTATAATCGGGCGTTTCAAAGGTGCTCCTGAAAAAGTCGTTGTAATAGCCGATGACGCTTTTCTTCATCTTCACGGTGGCGTTCAGATTCAGACTCTGATCCACCAGGGAGCCCTTCGTATATTGGTAATAGTAGACCGGGGCCTTCAAAACCGCGATCGCCTGGACGTGCAGGAGGTATTCGAGGTTGAAGATCATGTCCTCGCTGTAGCTGATGCTCTCATCCATGCGGATGCTGTACAGCTCGATGATCTCTCGCCGGTAGAGCTTGTTCCACAGTACGCCGAAGTAGAGGTCCGCCGGGCCGAGCATCATCTGGTCGGCGTAGGCGCGCAGGGAGAGGATGCCTCCCTTTTCGATGGCGCCCTTTTTGGACACATTCCCTTCCACGACGCGGTAGAAGTCGCCCACCACGAGCTGGGCGCCGCTTGCCTCCATCTCCCGCACCATGAGCTTGGTCGCGTCCATGGGCAGCCAGTCGTCCACATCCGCAAACTGGATATAGGTGCCGCTCGCCTCCGAAAGCCCGCGGTTGCGGGCGGAGGAGACGCCGCCGTTTTCCTTGCGGACGAGCTTCACACGGCTGTCGCCCGCGGCGATTTTCCGCATGAGCTCGAAGGAGCTGTCCCGGCTCCCGTCGTCCACCAGGATCAGCTCCAGCTCCGGGTAGTCCTGACTGAGTATGCTCTCCGCGCAGCGCTCCACGCGCTGCTCCCCGTTATACACGGGTACGATGACGCTGACTTTTTCCATGCGATCAGTCCTTTTTGAACAGTACGAATTTTTCCAGCGGGAACAGCACCGCCAGCTGCACATACCCCGCAGCCATGGCGGCGATGGTCCTTGCCAGCGGCGCGAGGGCGGTCACGGAGAGCTTTGCCGTGATGAACCCCTGCAGCCAGGTGGAAAACAGGATCAGCAGGGCGATGATCACGAGATAGGCGATCAGTCCCGCCCGGCTGCCCCTGCCGCGGAAGGTGGTCTTCATGTTCATATAGTAGCCGAAGATATTGGCGATGAAGTTGGAAAGAAAGAAGGGGAGCACATAGCCCCAGGTGACCACCCCGTCCACCACATAGCGGCTCGGCCCCTCAAACAGGGCCTCGGGCCGGAACACCGGGCGCAGCAGCGGCGGCAGCTTCGCTGTCACGCCGTCGAACACCAGCGGCAGGAGATTGGCAAGCGCAAGCTGCACCAGCGTGATGCCGGTGGAGACGAGGTTAAACTTGATAAACTGCCAGAGCGCCGCGTCGCCGTAGCGGGCGTCCAGCTTTTTGAGCACTGACATGCGCCATCCTCATGTATACCGATAGTAAAAGGCCGCACCCGCTCACGGCAGGACACGGCAATGTGATTTGATTATAACATGCTTTCCCACACTGTCAAGGACGGAAACGAGCGCGTCGGGGTGAATCCATGTACGAGCGCGTCGGGGTGAATCCGTGGCTTGTAAAATCGGGAAAAAGCAAGTATAATGTTCTGCGGAAAAAACGTGTGACGGATCTGTGACAGTCTGTGTGATAAACTGGGCGTATCATGGATCTAAAGAGGTAAACACTATGAACGGAACGAAAAACACCATGCTTAAGGCACTTGATGACGACGCTATGCAGCAGGTCTCCGGCGGCGCGTACAACGGGGCGGTATTCATGTACACCCTCCAGCCCGGCGACAAGCTTTCGGTGCTGGCCCACCGCTTCGGCACGACGGTGCGCGTGCTGCAGGAGCTGAACAATCTCACCGATGACCCCGATCAGCTCCGGCCCGGCAGAACGATCATGATCCCCCAGCGATGAAGAGAGCTTCCGAAAAGCGCGGCCCGGTCATTTTATTGAAGCTTCTGGCGGCGGGCATCGCGTGGCTGCTGGTGTTCCTCCTGTGCCTGCGCATCGGCGGCGGGGGACTGACGCTCTTCTTCGAGGTCCCGCCGGACGCGGACGGCTACGCGCTGACCTTCTCGCCGGAGGGGATCGCGAAGGCCTCACAGATGAAGACCTCCGCCGACGGGACGGAGCTTGCGGTCCGGCTCGCGCCTGTAAGGCACGGGGAGACGGACGCCCTGCTCCACTGGGACGGGCTCGGCGAGCAGAGCCTGTACGACAGCGACATCGAAAGCCATATCCGCTCGCTTCCCGGCGGCATCCTCTTTGACGACATCACCTGGAATTTCAGCGGCTGGGAGCTCTTCACGGCCTGTTTTTTCCTGTTTTTGCTGACGGCCGCCGTGATCTTTTTCCTGGAATCGAGGCGGGAGAGAAAGCGCGTCTTCTTCTCCTACCGCGCCACCGCCGAGCTCGGCATTGCGATCTTCCTGCTGGTGGCAAGTCTTCTGCGTGTCGATATGCTCTACGGCTTCCTGCGGGGCGAAAACGCGGGGACAGTGTGGTCCTTCCTGGTGAGCACCATCGTCACGGCCCAGACCTTCGTGCGCCGCACCGCTTTCGTGATCGTGGGCTTTGCCCTGGTGACGGCGGCGAGCAATTTCGTCCTCATGCGCCATGAGGGGGTGCGGCCCGCCAATATGCTGGGGCTCGCGGTGTCGCTCGTGATGGTGGGGGGCGCGGCCCTCGGCATCTGGATGTCAAGGTCTATGCTGCAGTTCCCGCTCAGAAACGTCCTGCTCAATGTGTACGCGGGGCTGTTCGTGTACTTTGAGTGCCTGCTTGCCGCCACGATCATCCGCTCCGTGATGGCTGGGCGGCACGAACCGGCTTACGACAAGGACTATGTGCTGGTCCTCGGCTGCCGCATCCGGCCCGACGGGACGCTCTATCCGCTCATCCGGGGCAGGGTGGACCGGGCGATCAATTTTGTAAACGCCCAGTTCAAGGCCACCGGCAAGCGGGCGGTCCTGGTCCCGAGCGGCGGCAAGGGCGGCGACGAGCCTCTGTCCGAGGGCGAGGCCATGGCCCGCTACATGCGGGAGAAGGGCGTGCCGGAGGAATACATCCTGCCGGAGACAAAGTCCACGACCACGCGGGAAAACCTCCTCTTTTCCCGCAGGCTCATCGAAGAAAAGGGGAGCGCAGCGCACGCGGCGTTTTCCAGCTCCAGCTACCATGTCTACCGGAGCGGCATCCTCGCCTCGGAGGTGGGCTGGGACCTTGACGGTATGGGAAGCCGTACCAGATGGTATTTCTGGCCGAACGCGTTTTTGCGGGAGTTTATCGGACTGATGGCGGCGCAGCGGCTCCAGCAGATGGCCGCAATGGGGGTGATCGTACTGATCACCGCGAGTATCACGACATTGGTAATGTAATTATAATGTAATCATAAAAGGAAGGTTGCAGGCAATCATGGCACATGCATGGATCAACAAAGCGTTTTACGAGGCGGTGTGCAGCTTTGAAAAAAGCGAGGCATCACAGGAGTTTTATTACCGCGTGATGGACGCAGAGGTGGAGCGGGACGGCAGAAAGGACACCGTGCGCAATCAGATCCTGCGCGCCTACGCCATGCTCTTCTGCGACGATATCGGCGCGGTGGCGGGACAGAAGGCCTCGCCCGAGGATGTGGAGGCCACGGCGGACCGCCTGTATGTGGGCGAGCCCTCCTTTGACCCGAAGCACTGGTACCGCATGCAGCACCATTTCCCCGTGATCGACGAGGACAACTACGACCGCTTCGCGGCCCTGGTGATCGCGGACCTGAGCGTCGGCCCCCTGCATGACGCGGCGGTCTACGGCGGCGAGATGCTGCTGGTCGGCGCGCTCAACCCCCTGGCCCTGAGCCGGGAGGAGCGGAAGAACCAGAAGCTGCGCGTGGTGAAGATCCCCGAGCGGGCAAGGGAGGAGGACGCATGAACATTCTTGTCGTACACGCCGCGGAGGACGAGCGGGAGAGCCTGCGCGAAATGCTCACCGCGCTCCGGCCTGATGCCGAGCTGCGCCTTTTCGACAGCGGGCTGACCGCCCTTGCCGACGCCAGAAAGCAGGAGGCGGACATCGCCGTCATCGACACGGAGCTGCCCGAGCTCAGCGGCCTGGACTTCGGCCAGTACCTGCAGGAGCTGTACCCGGACGTAAACCTCATCTACCTATCCGCGGACAGGGAGGCGGGCTATACCGCCCTGCGGCAGCACGCGAGCGGCATCCTGCCGAAGCCGGTTGCAAAGCCGGAGCTCACACGGGAGCTCGACGAGCTGCGCCACCCGGCGGTGATGAAGGAGCACAAGCGCGTCTTTGCCCAGACCTTCGGCAACTTCGAGCTCTTTGTCGACGGCAAGCCTGTGGCCTTCAAGTATAACCGCACCAAGGAGCTGATAGCGGTCCTCATCAATAACCGCGGCGCCCAGACCAGCAACGGCGAGATCATTGCCTGCCTCTGGGAGGACGACGGCGACCCGGAGAAGAAGGCATCCTATCTGTCCAATCTGCGCCAGGACCTGCAGAACACCTTCACAAAGCTCAAGCTCAACGGCATCATCCTCAAGCAGCGCGGCAGCCTCGCCATCGCCACCGACCGCATCGAGTGCGATCTCTACGACTGGCTCGAGAAGAAGCAGGAGTCCAAGTACCACTACCTGGGCGACTACATGAACCAGTACAGCTGGCCTGAGGTCATGCACGCCGAGCTCGACGAGATCGCCTGGTCCTTTGACGACGAGCAGTAAGATCGGTAAAAAAGTTCACATAATTGTGTTCATTTTCCAGCGAGGCTGTGATATAATGCCTTTGCTGCAAAGGCAGCGGCTCGCGTACAGCCCCGGATTTACAAAAAGGGGAGAAAACGGGAGTTGCGCACACAGCGCGGGGCGCTGCGGAGAATGAAATGAAAAGGAGAAGGAACATGACAACAACGAAGCGCATTTTTGTCTGCCTGCTGGCCATGACCATGCTGGTCTCGGCGGCGGTATGCGGCGGCGTGAGTGCCTGGGCCGAGGAGCTCAAGCCGGTCACGCTCGAGCCCACGGACATCGACAATCAGCTTGCGTACATCTATTCCCAGATCGGGACCCTCAAGCAGAACGACAGCCAGAATACCTGGTACTACACCATCACCGACCTTGACCACGACGGCAATCTGGAGTTTGTTTCCGCGTCCCAGCACCCGCAGGACCGCTCCACCAACCTGAAGGTCTGGGAGGTCAGCAACGACAGAAAGGCTCTTGTGGAATGCAAGCTCGACAAGGACCCGGAGGAATCCTTCCCGGACATCCTCACCGACGTGGCCGACACCTTCCACGACACCGCCACCGACACCTGGAACTACCTGTTCTATGACAACGTGGTGCTCTCTCCCACCGATGTCTACACCAGCAAGAGCGCCTATAACCTCAAGGACGGCGTCATCAGCTACCAGGCCTACGCCGTGGAGCATACTCAGATCGTAAACGGCGTGAGAAGCGTCAGCCACACCGACGCAAGCGGCGCCAAAATCTCTCCCGAGCAGTACAACGCCGCCGGCAACAACGCCTTTGCCAATGCCGAGCGCAGCAGCACCAACTTCGAGTGGCTGACCGCCGCGGATGTGAATAATCTCACCCGCGTGATCGACAGCTACGCGGTCTTCTCCGGCAGAAAGAATCCGACCGAGGTCTTCCCGGTTCCCAAGCCCGAGGCTCTGACGGCTCCGACCGCCACCCCCGCACCCGCGGCGACCGCAGCGCCCACCCCTGCACCCACGCCCACGCCCGTGCAGCCGATCTACCTGAGCATCACCAAGAACCCCACCAATGAGAACAAGACCGAGGGCAGCACCGCCTACTTTGTCTCCTGCGCCAACGCCTATGAGTCCCTGACCTGGACGTTTGTCGGCCCTGACGGCGGCGAGTACTCCGTGCAGAGCTTCCGCAACATCTTCGGCGCAAGTGTCAGCGGCGAATACAGCACCACCCTTGCCATCGACAACGTCAGCACCAGCATGAACAACTGGGGCGCCTACTGCACCTTCTACTACCAGGGCCAGACCGCCCGCACCACCACCGCCTACATGTATGTCAGCGCCAAGAGCAAGCCCGCTCCCAGCGGCACCTACACCGGCACTGTCACCGACTGGAACTACAGCAGCGTGACCATCTGGGCCGAGAACACCGTGTCCATCACCATCCCCTTCGGCAAGTGCGACATCGACGGCGACCTCTATGTCGGCGCCTATGCCTCCTTCAACTGGAACGGCTCCGATGTGACCTACTGCTACATCTCCGGCAGCAAGCCCTCGCCCACGCCGGAGTACGGCTCCATGAGCGGCTCGGCCTACGAGTCCGGCGGCGGCTTCACCATCAATCTCGCCAACGGTGTCTCCGTGTATGTTGACGGCTGGAAGTGCAATGTCTACGGCAACTTCTATGACGGCGCCTCCTGCGTGGCCTACTACAGCGGCTCTATCAGCAATGCCGGCATCTACAGTGTCGACATTTACGGCAGCGAGCAGGTCGGCCCGGTCTACGGCGATATGAGCGGCTATGCCTATGAGGGCGGCGGCGGATACGCCATCAACCTCTCCAACGGCACGCAGATCTATGTTGACGGCTGGAAGTGCAGCGTCTCCGGTTACTTCTACGACGGCGCTCCCTGCACCGTCAGCTACATGAACTACCCGAGCTCCGATAACGTCACCTCCGTTGTCATCTACGGCAACTCAGACCCCCTCCTCGACCAGGGCGGCTGGGCCGGCTCCCACTACTACGATGACTTCGATATCGGCGGCTGGGCCGGTTCCAACTACTACGACAATGAGTACTACGACAGCGAGTTCTACATAATGGACGACGGATCCATTTACCGCGAGGATTACAATTTATACGGAGACGTGATCGGCGGCGGCATCGTTTACAATTGATCGTGTGACAGTTGTGTGACAGTTCGTGTGCTATTTTATATACGCAGGCAGGAAAAACACACAAACACGAATCTTTGAATTGGAGGATAAGAAAATGACGATGAATAAAAAGGCTCTGAACGACGAAGTCCTGGACGCAGTCGGCGGCGGCACCATTCTCCCGTACCAGGTGAACGCGGGCGACACGCTGGAGAGCGTTGCGGCACAGTACCATGTCACCGCTGACCAGGTGGCAAAGTGGAACAATCTCCCGAGCAATTCCACCCTGATGCCCGGTCAGACCCTCAAGATCAAGTTCTGATCCGAAACAGCACAAACAGAAGGGGAGGCCCGAACGGGCCTCCCTTATGCTCTTACCGAAAAGGAGAATACTATGAAGAAAATCATCCTCATGCTCGCGGTATTCGTCCTGCTGCTGACGGGCTGCGGCGCAAAGCAGACAGCTCAGAGCGCGCAGACCACAGCCGCGCCGCAGAGCGCGGAGCCGTTTCAGAAGCTCCGCCGCGCGGAGATCACCGTCAAGGATTACGGTACCATCAAACTGGAGCTCGACGAGGGTACGGCCCCCATCACGGTGGCAAACTTTATCAAGCTTGCCAATGACGGCTTTTATAACGGCCTGACCTTCCACCGCATCATGGACGGCTTCATGATCCAGGGCGGCGACCCCGACGGCAACGGCACCGGCGGGGCGAAGGACAAAATCAAGGGCGAGTTTGCCAAAAACGGCGTGGACAATCCCATCAGCCACGTCAAGGGCGTCATCTCCATGGCGCGCTCCAACGATCCGAACAGCGCAAGCTCCCAGTTCTTCATCACGGTTGCCGACTCCACCTTCCTCGACGGCAGCTATGCCGCCTTCGGCCGCGTGACCGAGGGCATGGAGATCGCCGAGCAGATCGCGAAGGACGCAAAGCCCGTCGACAACAACGGCACCATCCCGCCGGATCAGCAGCCGGTGATCGAGAGCATCGTGATCACCGATTGACAAACAAAGGCGCTGTGAAAAAAGTCAATTGACAGTGTAGGGGCCGACGCCCCCGGCGGCCCGAGCGGTACAGTCCAAAAATAAAGCAGAAAGCCCCCGGCGAAAACGTA
>CADBYZ010000039.1 GCA_902799075.1 Oscillospiraceae bacterium
GACCGGCGTCATCTCCCTGCCCGAAGGCGTTGAGATGTGCATGCCCGGCGACAACGTCGACATGGACGTCGAGCTGATCACCCCGATCGCCATCGAGAAGGGCCTCCGTTTCGCTATCCGTGAGGGCGGCCGTACCGTCGGCTCCGGTGTTGTTATCGGCATCAACGAGTAATTACCACGGCGTAAGCCAAAGTAAATAAACAGCAAGAGAGCGCGACCCACCCGGGCCGCGCTCTTTTTATCCTTCGCAAAATATCAGTTCACTTTCTTACCGCAGAAATACACATCCCGCGGCAGGTTATAGCTGAATCCCTCGTGCTCTGCCGTGAGCAGGTTGTTGTCGAATACCAGGAAGTCCGCGTCCTTGCCGGCCTCGATGGAGCCCTTCGTCTTTTCGATGCCGAGCTGCTTTGCCCCGTTGATCGTGTAGCCGAGAAGCATCTCTTCAATCCCCATCCTCTCATCGGCGGGCGGGAATATATATTCGATCAACTCGATCGGTGGTAGCTTCGTCTTATTCGTAACTTTGCGCGTCATTCCGACTTCCATGCCAAGATAGGGATTCCAGGATGAAAAATCCATGAAAACGATAGTATCGCTGGACCAGGAAACCAGGGCTCCGCTGTCCCAGACCGATTTGCAGCGATACAGCAATTCACCGCGTTCCTCGCCGAAGAGCTTCTTATACACGTTGACATCATCAGCGTGCCACCAGGGCGTAAAGTTCGCAATCACGCCCAAAGGCGCAAAGCGTGTCAGATCCGCAGAATCCTGAATCTGCAGATGAGCGGATACGACCCTGATCCGGAAATCGTCTCCCAGCTCTTTCTTTACCTGCTCTACGCCGTCCAGCACCAGGCGGGAGGACGCCTCGCCGACGGTATGCGCATGGAAATCCAGTCCCTCTTTATTCAGCACCTTCAGAAGGGCCACAAGCTCCTCCAGATTCATGGCGGTGCACCCTTTTTCCCCGGTTTCCACATAGGGCGTCACCATAGCTCCGGAGTGGAGCTTCAGCGTGCCGTCCATGAAAATCTTCAAGGTATGGATCTTTATGTGCTCCGTATTGTATTCCCTTTGAAGGCGCTTCAGCTCTTTTATGCCCTCTTCCACCTCCCAGGCTGCCGAGATGACATAACAGCCGTCGACATAGATCGGAAGCTTCCCCTGCCGATCCAGCTCTCGCAGGCGAGAATAAACGTGCTCATGAAATTCAGGAAATCCGGGGATACCGGCGTCAAAGACCGCTGACACACCGACACTGACAGAAAAATCGATCCAGCGCTGAAGCGCAGCGTCAATCGCCGAATCCGGTTTATCCATTGCGCTGTCCAGAATGATCGGCAGCTCCGTCGCGCCCTCGCTCATTTCTCCGGTCACATGCCCGTCCTTACGCACGTAAAAGCTTAAGCCCGGTACCGGATCCTTGATATCGTCCGTGATACCATGCTTCCTTAAAATGTTCGAGTTCACCCAGATACTGTGCCCCTGCGCCTCCTGAATCTGCAGTTCCCCGTCAGGGCAAATTGCGTCCAGATCCTCTTTGGTGATATTGTCTTGCTTCAGGTGCTTTTTGTCGAGCATCAAGCGGTAACGGTCCTGACCAGGATGCTTCTGAATATAATCCGCTATAAAATCCAGCGCACCCTGCTTGCTGTCGCAATTAATAATTTCCCCGAATCCCGTTACGCCTATCAGATCGTATCCGACTCCCATGGTCACATGGACATGGCTGTCGATAATACCGGGCATGATGAATTTCCCGCCAAGATCCGTGACCTCTCCCTCGTACGCAGAAAGACCGGCCTCGTCACCCACATAAATGAATTTTCCATCCTTCACCGCAAGGGCGGTTGCTGTCGGTTTGCTCTTGTCCGCTGTGAAGATTCTGGCGTTTTTTATAATCTGATCCGCTTTCATTGGTGCTCCTCCTTTATGTAAATATAATAGCATTTTCAGAATAACACAAGCGTATCCAGCCGTCAAGGAGAATAAGCAGTACCGCCACGGGGTTAAGCCCGGATTGTTTAAAAAAGTCGCCGCCGGTTTTACCCGGCGGCATTTATGGAGGTATGGAGGAATAGTAGTATGTTCAGGGAGCCATGCCCTCATGGCTCCGGGATCGGCTCAATCCCAGATCAGCGGGATCAGCTTCCAAAGCAACCATCAAGCCAATTAAAACGCAGCCCCTGTCAGCGATGACAGGGGCTGTTTTTTAACGCATCCTGCGTCATTTAATTCAGCTTCGATGCTGTATTGACAAAAATTCCAAAAGAAGGTACTATATATTACAAGATGACCAAAAGATGGTGAGCAATATGTATAAAATTGCCATACGCGGTTGGCTCAAGCATCTGGATTTTATCATACTGGATGTCTTTTCGCTCTTCATTGCGCTGGAGCTTGGCTTTCTGATCACGAAAGCTGTCGGAAAGCCCTTCCTTGACCCGAAGAAAGCCAGCTTTGTGATCATGCTCCTGGTGATTGATTTTGCGGTCATCATCATCTTTGATGCCTTTGAGAATGTGGTGACCAGAGGTCATGTGACCGAGATTTACCGCACGGTGCGCCACAGTCTTCTGCTGCTTGCCTTCACATTCTTTGCTGTCGCGATCCGCCATGCGGATGTTATTTATCCGCGTTTCATGCAGATCTGGACCGGTGCGCTGTATTTTTTCATCTCCTACAGTACGCGTACGATCTGGAAAAATGAGCTGCGCCGCCGCTCGGACGAATCCAAGGAGCCGAAGCGCACGCTCCTTATTGTCACGAACAGCACGTACAGCCATGAAGTTCTGGAGCGTGTGCGCGGCTACGGCTTCATGCGCTTCAACCTGGTCGGCCTTGTGCTGTCGGATCGGGACGCCAAGGGGAAGAGCATTGAGGGCATTCCCGTCGTGGCGAATCTCGACAATGCTGCGGACTTCATCTGTCATAACTGGATCGACGATGTGTTCTTTTTCCATGCCTCGCAGACTCCCGCAACGCAGAAGCTGTTGGCTCAGTGCCGCGAGATGGCCATGACGATCCACATCTTTGTGGGCATCGAGGGCATCGACGAGAGCAAGCAGATGATCAACTATCTTGGCGGATACGAAGTCCTGACAGCCAATATCAACATGATGAACCCGCGCGATGTCTTTTTGAAGCGGAGCTTTGATGTGGTCGTCGGCTTTTTCGGAAGCATTGCGGCGGTGTTCCTGCTGATCATCCTGGGACCGTTTATTTATGCCGCATCTCCGGGCCCGCTGATCTTCTGTCAGGAGCGTATCGGCGAGAACGGCAAGAGGTTTAAGATGTATAAAATCCGCTCCATGTACCCGGACGCGGAGCAGCGCAAGAAGGCACTGGCGGAGCAAAGTACACATACCGACGGCATGATGTTCAAGATGGATTTTGACCCACGTGTGATCGGCAACCGCATTCTGCCGGACGGAACCCAGAAGAAAGGGATAGGCGCCTTTATCCGTGACACCAGCCTTGATGAGTTTCCGCAGTTTTTCAACGTGCTCAAGGGGGATATGAGCATTGTCGGCACCCGTCCTCCCACGCCGGACGAATGGGAGAAATATCAGTACCGTCACCGTGCCCGTATGTCCATCAAACCCGGCCTCACCGGACTGTGGCAGATCCAGCCAAACAAGGATACCATGTCGTTTGAAGAGGTCGTCAAGCTGGACACGGAGTACATCGCCCACTGGAATATCGGCACAGATTTGCGCATCGTCTATGCCACAGCCGCAAAGGTGATCAGAAGCATCTTCGGCCACAACAAGGAAGAAAAGAAAGAAACCGCGAACGTTTCATAAAAGTCCATAAAGAAAACAGCAGGGATCGATGAAGGCATCGGTCCCTGCTGTGTCATAGTATCATTTTTGTCATCGGGAGATATAATCGTAGACAGTGCTTGATGACAATTCTTGCCCCTCTTGTCCACGAAATACGACAGAAAAAGTATCCGGAGAACGGTTTTCCAAGGCAGCATAGAGTAAGCCCAGACGATACATTTCTTCGACGACCTTTGCTTCTGTGGAATTGAGTTCCTGACGAATTACAAAAATTGTAAATTGGGCGCGATCCTCTATTCTGATTGATGTGAAATCAGGGAGCGCGCGTGAGTCAAAAAGCTGACTGATGTTTTCCTGAAAAGAGGAAGCTGCGGCACTGAGAATATGGGTCGGAGTTCTGGCGGAGCTTATCTCAAAAGAGCCATCGTCCTGACGCTGAAATCCTCTGCAATCAATCCGGGCGGCGGCCCGGTCTAATTCGCTTTGGGTATATTGATCGAATAAGGAACGATAGGTGGATGGAATAACGTACCAACGGTCGTTGTTTTGCGGAGGCGGCGTTGTGACTGTACTGCTTGATTCCTGACGCATTCCTGCCGGTAATAATTCCGGTCGACCGTGTTTTGCAATAATAAACACAACGGCAATCGTAAGTGTAGCGAGAAGAAACAGAATTGAAAGAAGTCGGCGAACCTTGGAATGCGTTTTTACTTTGCGAGATTTGGCGACGTGCTCCTGATGAGGAATCGGCTGCTTTTTTATAAGCTTGGAAAGAATATCATAAACCCTATCAATATCGGTCTTATCATAGGCGTGACCGTAGTCGTTGATGGTCCGAACCAGGATACCGCCCATTCGCGGCAGTGTAAGCATTTGATCAAGATGTGCAGAAGTGACTTTTTCTAAGCCTCCGTCCTGCGGAAAAATCAGGAAGGCAAAGCTTTTAGTAAAGGTATACCTTCTGAGGAGTTGATCCAGAACGGAATGATCCTTTTCGAGAGATACGACAGGTCGCTCTATATTTATGCTTTCGCCATTCTTATAAACATTCTCTGCCGTCCAGTATCGCATTTTGTCATTTCCTTCAAGTATTCGATATTCCTCGAACAGTTGAAAAACAAATATGCCCGCCTCATGTATCATCACATAATCAAAATGCACTTTGTCTTCGTAATTATAGAAAGTACAATCCTGGAGTATTTTCTTATAACCGGGAAGACTGTTCAAGATACTGATGACTTTACGACGGTTTATTTTTTCAGGGCGATAAACAAGCTTTTCCCCACATGAAGGGCAATATTGAGCAGAGTCAGGGTATAATTCATTACATTTTTCGCAATGTTTCATAACGAGCACCTGCCTTTACATCTAAGTGAGAGATCAAACTTTGCGTGAAACGGTGAATATAGTATAATGCTGGTTTACAGGACTTGTGCAAATCAGTCTGTCCGCATTTCACGCAGGAGCATGAGCAGCAGATCGCCCACGCCCTGGGCAAGCTGGCTGGCCTTCTGGATGCGGACGTATGCGTGGCCGTAAATGCGGTGCACGTTTTCAAGATGGCCGGTGTTGCCGTGAAAGACCGCGCCGACGCACACGCCACTTTCCCGCAGGCGCTTGACTGCCTCCTGCGCGGATCTGACCGCGGCCTCGCCCTCATACTCGCGCTCCATAATGAGACCCGATGAGGGGAGAGGGGTGGAGTCGTTGGGGCTGCCGTCGGTGAGCACCAGCAGGATGCGCTGTCGGCCCTGCATCTCCGGCGCGTCGCTCAGTCTTCCGAGCGTTTCGACGGCCAGACCGTCCCGGTTCCAGCCGCCCGCAAAGTAGCGGTGCAGGCCGCGGCAGTCGTGATCCCGCCAGTCCTTGAGGACTTCCAGCACCGTGTAGCTCCGGATGCTGCGAAAGGCACAGACACGCACCGGGATGTGCAGCTTTTCAAGGCTCCGCGCGATCATGTAGCCCTCCGCCGACAGTACCTCCTGGGAGTGCATGCGGGACTGAGAGGCGTCCAGCAGCAAATCCACACAGATCTCCGGCTCCGTTTCCTCGCCGTCCTTGAGAAACACCATCGTGTCGTCCAGCACCGGCAGACGCCAGGCGGCCTCGGAACGGATGCGTCCGCCTCTGGAAGATTCCGGGATGTGCTTGAAGTACGAGGAAAAGATGGTGTCGATGCGTGTTGCCAGGGCGCGGACGCTGCCCTCGATCATGGCGGCGTTGTCGGCACAGAAACGCTCATTCAGCCCTTTCTGTCGCGCGGCGCTCTCGCGCACTTCAAGTGCGTCTTTGTTCGCGGTATCGGAAAGCTCGCCCTTTGTCACCCAGAGGCGGCACAGCCCGTCGTCACCGACGCACAGCTCGTTTTCCAGAATGCGCATCTCCTGATCGGAAAGGCACAGACGCCCAAAAACCGCGCGGACGTATTCCTCATCCTCCGGCCCCGGCCCCACATGCCGCCCGAGTCCCGCGTGGCGCTGCTGCACGGCCTTGGGGTGGTCGCCTTCGCCGGTGCCGGCGCGCACCAGCAGCCGGTCGCGGCGCTTGTGCTCATGCCGCAGCAGGAGCTTTGCAAGCGGTGTTGCCTTGTGATGTTTTTGGACAGTCTCACCGGGGGCGATACGGAAGAAATCCTGCAGGAACGCCTGCATGACGGCGATCACACCGTCCGTGTCCAGCTCCCCGGAGAAGAGCAAAGCCTGGGCCATGCGCTTTTCGCGGGCGGAGAGCAGAGGCGTGCGCCGACCGCAGACGCCGGCCCAGCGGTATTCCTGCTGGTTGTAAACAGGCATGCTCTGGTATTCCATCTGCTGCACGGACATCTGCTGCTGCTCCACAAAGAAGAGCTTTCCGCGCTCCCGCCGCAGACTCTCCAGGATGGGGCGCTCCGCGAGTTCCTTTTCGTACACGCAGTTTTCAAGCCCGAGCCAGAGCAGGTCGTCAAGCTCGTCGGCCCGCCGGTCCCCTTCATAGCTGAGGAAGAAGTCCCACAGCCGCGGCAGGTCCAGCCATTTCTGCACGAAGCCCACGACCATGTTGAAGTACTGGTCCGGGTGGCCGTTGGCGAAAAAGGCCATGAAGGGCGGGTCAAAGTCGTAACGCCCGGCGGCGTTCCAGATGATATTGCGTGCCCGGCGGGCAGAGCCGGTGTAGTTTTTCTTGATCATGTCGGGAAAACGACCTCGCGCGTGAGGTCGGCGGGAATGCGGGCATTGATCACGTCGCGGATGAGGCCGCGCTCGTAGGCGTCAAAGCTCTTGTTGACGATGCACATATCCAGCGCGTCTCCGGATTTGAGGCCCTGCTCCATCAGCGCGATGGCGTCGAGCAGGCCGCGCAGGTCGAGGGCGGAATCGGAGATCTCCGCGCTCTCTGCCTTGCGCTCCAGTTCCCCGTACAGCTTCACCAGCTGGTCGCGGATCTTCACGCTGATGCCGGGATAGCGGCGGGAGATGAGCTTCTGGAGGTTTTCCTCGGAAATGATGGGCATGTCCAGCACCGCGAAGCGGCTCGTCAGCGCCTCATTCAAGTCGCGGGTGCCCGCATAGCCGTAGTTCATCGTTGCGATAAAGCGGGTCTCGGGCCGGAGATCGGTCTTTTCATAGCCCGGCACATCGAGACTGCGGCGGAAGTCCAGCGCCGCGTGGAGAACCGCCAGCGCCTCGTTTTTCGCCATGTTGATCTCATCGAGGATGCCGAAGCCGCCCTTCGCCGCGCACAGCCAGATCGGGCCGGGGCGGAAGGAGACCTTGTTGCCGTCGTAGGTATCGGTGCCGACGAGGTAGGAGGCGTCGGTGTTGATGTGGAAGGAGACGTTCCAGACGGGCCGCCCGAACAGCGCGCCCAGGTTTTCGCTCAGCACGTTTTTGCCCGTGGCCTTCGGCCCCGCCAGCAGCAGGTTTTTTCCGGCGAGGATGGCGGCCAGCGCCAGCTCCCAGGTCTTTTTGCCATAATAATAGTACTCGGGGGAAGGCACGCGCGGCGCGTTCTCCGCTTCCGTGGGGTGCATTAAACGGAAGGCTTTCACGCCCTCCAGCAGTCCCTTGTCCACGCCTTCGGATTCAAGAAAAGAATAAAGCTGATCCATGATATTTACCTCTGTGTGTAAGGATAAAAATTACCATATAATGACAAAACATTAGTATTCGTTATTGAGGGAGCTTTGTTTCCTCAATAACACCTTAGGTGAGCAAAGCGAACCCTCGCGCCGACCAAACGCGGCGTAACACGCCTCGCCGCGTGCGATAAGCGCGAGTACTCAGGTGCGAACATTGTTCGCACCTGACTAAACCTCGTCCTTATATTCGCACACCAGAAACAGGGGCTTGATCTTCACAACCTCGTCGTATTCCTCCTGAGAGACCTTGACGGTGTTGTTGAGGGCCTTGAGCTCCTTTTTCAAGGTGGTATAGGCCTGGGCCGTGGTTTTGGCCTTGCCCTCGCGCACTGCGCGGATCATGCGCTCGAGCACGATGGGGTGCGCATACTGGGCGGGGACGGGGAAACCGGGCTTTTCGGCGAGATACTCCCGCATTTCGCCAAGCGCAGCGTCCCAGTCGGCCTGGCCGCGCTTTTTGCTGTTCCACTTGTTCGGCAGCATGTTGGCCGACAGGGCGAAGAAGAACAGCGCCGCGCCGCCGAGCAGGAAATAGGTCGCCGCCGTGCGATGCTGTGTCAGTGCCCAGACACCGTAGATCACAGCGAGGATGCTCACGACAGCCATCACGATACCCGCAATCCGGTAGCCGGGCTTGATGTTGTCCACAATGCGCTTCTGCTTTGCCGCGGCGGCAAGCACATTGGACAGCGAGGGACGCTGCTCAAGAAAGACCTTGGCCTGGCTGATCTCACGCACGGCGTCCTCGGCCTCGGGGGAGAGCTCCTTGAGATAGCGGTTTTCCTCCCGGGCCTCAGCGTCGGCAAGCTTGCGTTCGGCCTTGGCGGAGTGGGTGGGGATGGCGGGGTGTTCCTTCTCGACGACCGCCAACAGACGGTCCACATCGGCCTCATGGCGGAAGCGGCTCTGCTTCTCCTTGCCGTTGCCGAACTGCACCACCAGATACGCAAGCGCGCCGAATGCGCCGCGCCCGGTATATGCGCCCTGACTCATGGCCACGCGCTTGAACACGCGTTTGACCTCCTTCCAGGGAATGTAGAAGCAGCGGTCGATGTAATTGGTGCCCATATACAGCGCCTCTTTGCCGACGCCGCAGGGACCGAATTTGCGGCTGGCCTTTCTGTCAGCCTTCAAAACCTCCGGCGTCAGGGTACGGCTGCCGATAGGGGAGGGGGTTAGGATCATGATGGGGTTCCTCCTGAAATCAATTGCGGGATGATTATATCAAATATCAGAGAAAATGAAAAGTCCCGGGTATGTCATCCTGAGCGAAGCGAAGGATCTTCACATATTGAAGGACGAAAGGATTCTTCGTTTCGCTCAGAATGATAAAAAGTGAGAAATGGCAAAGGAGAAGGGACTGTGAAATTCACAGCCCCTTGTGTTGCTTATGTTTTGCCGATTAACGCAAGGGCCGTAACTTACGCGACCTTTGCAGCCTTGGAAGCGGCGTTCTTGGCCTTGGACAGGAACAGGGCCAGGCAGGCGGCGGCGAAGATGAGGCCGACAGGGTAGCCAACCTTGGCGTTGTTCTTGAAGAAGGAGATGAGGCCCATGCACTCGCCGGCCATCATGAAGTAGGTCATGGAGACAGCGCTCATGAAGGTGGCGGGGACAGCGCAGATCCAGTAGTTGCGCTTGTTCTGGGCAAGGTACATGGCGCCGGCCCAGAGGACGATCATGGCGAGGGTCTGGTTGGACCAGGAGAAGTAACGCCAGATGATCTGGTAGTCGATCTTGCCGAGGGCATTGCCGAAGCCGAGGATGGCGCCGATGCCGAGCACGGGGATGCAGAGGATCAGACGGTTCTTGGCGCTGTCCTGATCGAGCTTGAGCCAGTCGGCCAGGGTCAGACGGGCGGAACGGAAGGCGGTGTCGCCGGAGGTGATGGGACAGGCGATAACGCCGAGCATGGCGAGGATGATGCCGATCTTGCCCATGGTCATTGTGCAGATGGTGTAGACGGTGTTGTTGTTGCCGCCGCCCATCTCAGACAGCTTGTCGACACCCAGCAGGGTGACGCCGGCAGCAGCCCAGATCAGGGCGATGATGCCCTCGGCGACCATGGCGCCGTAGAACACGAAGTGGCCCTGACGCTCGCTCTTGAGGCAGCGGGCCATCAGAGGAGACTGGGTGGCGTGGAAGCCGGAGATAGCGCCGCAGGCAACGGTGATGAACATGAAGGCCCAGATGGGGGTTCCCTTGGGGTGCATGTTGTGGAAGTTGGAGAAGATTTCGGGGATCTTCTCGCCGCTGGTCAGGGTGCCGAAGCACACGCCGATAGCCATGATAATGAGGCAGATGCCGAACAGGGGGTAGATCTTGCCGATGATCTTGTCGATGGAGATGAAGGTCGCGGTGAAGTAGTAGGCGATGATGATGGCGAGCCAGAAGACCTTGTTGGTCAGGATGCCGCTCAGGCCGCTGTTGGTGGTCAGGGTGACGATCAGACCGGCAGGGCCGACTGCGAACACGGTGCCGACCATGATCAGCAGGATGACGGAGAAGACGCGCATGACGTTCTTCATCGTGGGCCCGAGGTAGATGCCGGTGACCTCAGAGATGGAGGCGCCGTTGTTGCGCTCGGACAGCATGCCGGCAAAGTAGTCATGCACAGCGCCGGCGAACACGGTGCCGAAGGTGATCCACAGGAAGACCACAGGTCCCCACATGGCACCGGACAGGGCGCCGAAGATGGGGCCGAGACCGGCAATGTTCAGAAGCTGGATCATGAACAGCTTCCACTGGGGCAGGACGACGTAGTCGACACCGTCGTTGATGGCGACGGCAGGGGTCTCACGGTCGTCGGGATTGAAGGTGCTGTCTACGTACTTGCCGTAGAACAGGTAGCCGCAGACCAGAACGGCCAGGCACAGGAAAAAGCTAACCATTTTTTCTTCCTCCTATAATAATGGTTGTACTGGGTATTAACAAAATGTTCATATCCCTGTGACACATATTAGTACAATGCAACAAAAAAATCAAGCCCTTTGTTTAAGTTTTTTGAACCTTATTCCCAGCGTTATTCAAGAAAGCCTATAGGGCATATCATGTATGGACAATTCATCCATATTTGACAAATACGGGTAGATACCGCATGAGTGGAGATGTGCGCGGAAAGATACCTTTCATTTACATTTTTGCGCGTGAACTCTTGTACTGCGCGGTAAAATGTGATATAATAAATAGAATCTGGAATATATTGTGAATAATCAAACCACTCCACGCACCACGCAAAACGCTGGAATGGAGGTAGCAAATGGAGAATAAAAACATCAGAAAAAAGTCTGCGATCTCTGCAAAGCGCATGATCATTCCCGCGGTCATTGCCATGCTGCTCATGCACGCGCTCATCGTGTTCAATACCGTGCGCATCAACAACATGGGGCGGATAATCTCTCTGTATACACAGCGAAACTTTACCCTGGCCGACATGTCCAACGGCATTTCGCAGACGACCGATCAGCTTACCAAAACGGCCTTGCAGTATGTCAACGACGGGGACGAGGATACCCTCGACGCCTATTTTGAGCAGCTCGACAGTGTGCAGAGCAGCTACGCCGCCATGCAGGAGCTCATCCGCAGCGGCATTGAGGCCGGGCAGGGGGCTGACCATCATTCCCGCTTGAGTGCCGACGCTGCGCCGGAAAGAAGCGCGGCGGGGTATCTGAGCGCTTCGACCGACGCGGTGATGGAGCGAGCGCGGACGGAGATGATCGCCATGCGTCTGGCGGCGCAGTCCCGCGGGGCCGACCTGAGCACCTGGCCGCAGCTTCAGACCCTGGAGCTGCCGCAGGAGCTGGAGCAGCTGCCGGACGGGGCAAAGTTCGGCAAAGCCCATGAGCTGCTCGCAGATTCCAAATATCAGTCCACGCGCGGCGATGTGCAGCGCAACCTGAGCATTGCCGTCGGCACCGCAAATGACGAGAATGCGGCGAGCATCCAGCGGCTTTCCAATGTCCTGTCCCTGTACCGACTGCAGCAGTGGGTCCTGATGGCGCTGATCATCGGCACGATGATCGTGATGATCGTGCTGCTGTTTACAAAGCTGCTGATCCCGCTGGAAAAGAGCGCGGAGCGTGTGCAGAAGGGCGAGAGCATCCCGAAGGAATACGGCTTTTCCGAGCTGAGGCGTCTGGCCGAGTCATACGACGACCTGATGGAGCACCGCAACAAGCTGGAAGAGGACCTGCGGGAGCTATCGCATACCGACGCCCTGACGGGCCTTCCCAACCGCCTGGCCTATGAGGAGTATCTCAAGAAGCTCATGGACGCACCGGAGCATGTGTCCCTCACGATCTACTCCATGGACGTGGACGGCCTGAAGGAGACAAACGACAGGCACGGCCATGTCTCCGGCGACATCCTGCTGCGCGAGGCGGCGGCGTGCATCCGGAAAACCTTCGCGGACAGCACGGGCAAGAACGTCTTCCGCACCGGCGGAGACGAGTTTGTGGCGATCCGCCTCGGCGACACACAGGAGCAGTGCCGGTCGGCGCTTGCCGCCTTCCGTGAAGAGCAGGAGCGCCGCGGCATCAGCATCTCGGTAGGTCACGCCTATCTGCCGGACATCCGCGGCGAAAAGCTTCGGGAAATGTTCGAGGAGGCCGACCACAATATGTATGAGGCCAAGGCTGAACGGCACCGCGACGCGGAAGCACATAATACATAACTATGTAAAAAACCTGTTCCGGGGAGCTTCTCCCCGGAACATTTGCGAATTGGAAAACGTCTGAAAAGCATGAACAGAAAAACCACAGGAGGTTTAAGATGAAACGATCTTCTTTATTAAGACTGCTCCCGGTCCTGCTTCTGTGCTGCCTGGCGCTCTGTGCCTGCTCGGCAAAGCAGGCCGCGCCCGCGCCTGCCGCCAGCCCCACGCCGACAGCGGCAGACATCTATGCCATGACCCCGACCCCGGCGCCCACCCTGGCCCCCATGTCCGAGGCGGACCAGCGCGCCCTGATCGAGCGCAGCCGCGCCGTATGGCAGCCGGATCTCAGCTACGAGACCTGGTTTTCCGCCATCACAGACCTGGACCGCAACGGCAGGCTCGAGGTCCTGACCGCCTCTCTCCAGGGCAGCGGCCTGTTTACCTGGGTGAATGTCTGGGAGGTCAACGAAAACGGCACCGGCCTCAATCCGTGCCCGGACAATACCCGCGAGGGCGAGGCCTGGCCCGACATCATCAAGGACACTATCACCTGCTACCGTGACCCGATGAGCGGACGCTATACCTACGTCTGTGAGGACATGATGCGCGACGGCGCGGCCCATTACTGGACCGGCCTTGAAAGCTTCTGCCTCGAAAACGGCCGCATCGAGCTCAGGACTCTCGCCTCGAAGGACGAGCTTTACGACAATCAGGGAGGCTCGTCGGTCCGCTACTTCAACGAAAACGGCACCGAGATCTCCATGGACGAATACAACAATATGGAGCAAAACAGCTTCCAGGGCCAGGAGCAGGGGACGCTGACCCTGAGCTGGACGCAGATGGAGGCTCAGCCCACGCCGCAGCCCATGGTCACCCCTCAGTCCAACGCCCAGCCGCAGTTTACCGCCCAGCCCCAGGCTTCCGGCCCCGTGAGCATCACCAAGAACCCCACAAGTGAATCCCTGACTGTGGGCGGCAAGGCCTGGTTCATTGCCCACGCCAATAACGCAACGTCCCTCACCTGGCTGCTCACCAGCCCCCAGGGACAGAGCTACACCGTCGAACAGGCCATGGCCGCAAACCCCGGCCTTCAGATTCAGGTCCTGCCGGAAGATACCCTGGGCGTGAGCAATGTGCCCGTCTCTGTAAACGGCTGGAGCGTGCAGGCCCGCTTTGACGGCCCCGGCGGCAGCGCCGTGACCGCGCCCGCCATGATCTACGTGGACGATACCCTGACGGCCTACGGCTCCGTGATCTCCGCCTACTACCGCGCTTATACCATCGGCAATACCACCTCGGAGTACGCCTTCAACAACAATCTCTCCGAGTATATCAGTTACGCGCCGCATGTGGGCTATGCCCTCCAGGACATCAACGGCGACGGCATCCAGGAGCTCATCATTGCCGGCATCAACGACGATACCTACTCCGAGATCGTGATCTTCGACCTCTACACCCTTGAAAACGGGCAGCCGGTACAGCTGGCGTGCACGCGCGCCCGCAGCCGCTACTTCCTGCGCTCCGACGGCTCCATCCTCAACGAGGGCTCCAACGGCGCCGGCAACAGCATCTTTGTTATCAACCGCCTGTACGGCAGCAGCCTTACCCCCATCGAGTCCGCCATGACCTGGTATGAGGGCAGCGAGCGGGACGGCTGCTACCACCAGACCGACGGCTACAACTATGAGCCGCGCGACTACGACGAGTACCTGACCGAGCAGCAGTTTACCCAGCTCATCACCGGCTGGGAGAGCAGCGTCGTTGTTCCGCATTTTGTCGGACAGATCGCATAAAGGCCCCTCTGCTTTCGGCCGTGTCATCCTTCGCTGACGCGAAGCCATGACTACTTGAATGATTGATAAACAAGAAAAAATGTCAAGATAAAACGCAGGGTGCTGTTTATACATCCTGCGTTTTTGTCTTATTAAAATCAACCAAATGAGTCAGGCCTCGATTGGTGAACATCCCCATTTTACCCCACCGGACTGTCAAGCAATTGACAATTCGTTCATTTTTTCTTAAAATATATCCATCATTGGGCGGAGTGATCCGCCTTTTCTGCTATGGAAACATACGACCGAAAGTGGGGGAGAGAACAAGACACATGAGAGATCTGAAATATCTGAACTATTTTGAAAAGCTCCTGCAGGAGGCCAATAACGAACTGATCGCCCAGGCCAAAGCCGACGGGAAAATCTGCGTGGCCTACACCTGTGAGAACGTGCCGGAGCCGCTTTTAAACCTGGGCGACTGCGTCTCCATCCGCCTGTCCGCGCCGAACACCGGGTCGCTGGACATCGCCACCTACTATATGACAAACCTCCTGTGCGAGCCGAGCCGCGCCCTTCTGGAGCGTGCCATCGAGGGCGGCTTCAACTTCTCCGACTGCGTCATCACGCCCGACGGCTGCACCATGATCAACCGCGCCGTTGAGAACATGGAGCTGCTGGAGACCATGGGCAAGGGCAACCCGAAGTTCTTCCATGAGTACATGGAGATCGCCTTCAAAAACACCGAAAACGATGTGAAGCTCGCCGTGCTCCAGTGCAAAAACCACATCCTGAACCCCCTGCACGAGCGCTACGGCGTGGACACCTCCGATGCTGCCATCCGCGAGGCGGTGGAGAGGCACAACCGTCTCTGCCGCGTCATCCGCCAGATCGGCGAATTTCGCAAGGAAGCAAAACCCCGCATCACGGGCTATGAGTTCCATGTGCTGTGCCTGGCCACCTACGTATGTCCCAAGTACCTGATCCTCGACAAGCTCGAGGAGACCCTCGAAGAGCTCAAGACCCGTGAGCCGGACGACAGGCCTTGGCGCGCACGCGTCCTGCTGGTGGGGTCCGAGGTGGACGATTCCAGCTTTGTCAAGCTCATCGAGGAACAGGGCGCCTTTGTCTGCTGTGACCGCTTCTGCTTCGGCTCCTACCCCGGCCGCACTGAGATCGTCTTGAACAACGAAGAGGGCGCGCTGACCCAGATCTGCCGCCACTATATCCAGAACTGCCAGTGTCCGCGCATGATGAACCTTGAGAAGGTCTACGACCGCAAGCGCTATGTTGCCGACCTTGCCAAGGAGTATAACGCCGACGGCGTCATCTATGAGCAGGTCAAGTTCTGTGACCCCTGGGCCTATGAGCGCACCCTGGGCTCGGCCATGCTGCACGCGGACTTCGGCTTCCCGGTGCTGTCGGTCGACCGCCCGTACAACATCGCCTCCTCCTCCGGCCAGATGCGCACCCGCGTCCAGGCCTTTGTGGAGAGCATTGAAATCAAGAATATTCAGAGAGGTGGGAGAGCATGAAGACTGTCGAAAAGATCATCAATCCCGTCCCCCGCGCGGGCGAACAGTCCCCCGGGAAAATTTACGACGAAAAGCTGAAGGTCCGCGCGCGCCGTGAGTGGCGCGGCGTGAAGGATACTTTCTATGATTACACCCGCTGGCTGTACCTGCTGAGCGTGCTGGGCCGCTTTATCATGGTCCCGCGCAATGTCAAGGGCTTCTTCCGCTACCGCTGGATGATGAGCTATCTCTTCGTGCCCCACGGCATGGACAAGTTCACCATCGGCCTTCGCGGCGAGGCGCTGCGCATCGCCCACACCTCCTTCAACTTCGTCATCGCCGACGTGACCCAGGCCATCGCCAACTGCTTCCGCGGCGACCGCCGTGTCGGCAACGACAAGGCATACTCCGACAAGTGCGTCATCACCGACGAAAACTCCATGGTCACCTTCATGATGGGCTTTGACCGCGACAAGGTGCACACCATCCTGCGCGAGGTGCCCACCATGTTCGCCTCCAACATCTTCCACCAGTTCAACGTCATGCACTATCTGGACATCGCCCAGCAGTACGGCATCCCCGGCGACGTCTGCCCCATGCCCGAGGCCGAGGCCGGCATCTCCATCGAGGACGACTTCTGCGTGCTGGGCTGCTGCGCCGTACAGAACAACACCACCTGCGACGGCTCCCTCATGGGCAACGGCATCATCGCCAAGCGCCTCGACCGCGAGTACGGCATCCCCACCTTCCAGCTGGCCACGCCTCTGCGCCACAAGGAGCCGGACGTCATGGACTATGCCGCCCAGGAGATCAAGAACGCCATCGCCTTCGTCGAAAAGCACACCGGCGAGAAGTGGGACTGGGACGTGTACTTTGCCGCCGCCAAACGCGTCAACGACGCCACCCGCTGCCGCATCGCCCAGATGGAGATCAACTCCACGCCCTATCCCCAGTTCTTCGGCGCGGCCTTCTCCCTGTATAACGATACAAACTACATGGGCAACTCCGGCCGCGATCCCAACTTTGTCAAGATCGACCACAAGCTCCTAAAGCTTGCCGAGCAGGGCTACAAGGCAAAGCGCATGTACGCCAGGGAGTATCGCCACCGCGCCATCGTCTGGGGCGTACAGCCGCAGTATGTCATCGACATGCTCTACTGGATGGTCCAGTGCTGGGGCGTCGTGCCGCTGACCGACATGCTCTCCGTTATCAACACCGACATGATCGCCGACACCGACACGCCCGAAAACCGCGAGCAGGCCTACCGCGACATGGCCATGCTCAACATGGAGATGATCATGCGCAACCACACCCACGGCGGCTACAAGGTGCTGCTGGACGATCTGTGGGATCTGTGCGAGAAGATGAACGCCGACGCGCGCGCGGCATCCACGTCATGTGGGTCTCTCACGACCTGTGCGACCCGCGCGTCTTTACCCGCCAGGCCATCCGCGACCAGGTCAACAACTACATGCGCACCGTCATGCGCGAGGAGCCGCTCGACCCGTCGCTGGAGAACATTCCTGACAACGAAGCATACTAAGGAGATAGCGATATGAAAAAGTTTTTACTGGGCATTTTATGGAAGCTTCTGCTGGTGGTGCTGGGCTTCTTCGCGGTGACCTTTACGATGTATTTCTTCAACCTCGACATGAAGGCCACCGCCATGGTCGCCCCGCTGCTTGAAAAGTGGTACGACCGGCTCGAGAGAAAGCAATATATTTAAACGAAACAAGCCCGGCGGATCGTTTACCCGCCGGGCTTTGCTGTCTTTAGGCTACTTGCGAACAGTATACTGACATTTCGGATAATTGCTGCATCCGTAAAAGGAACCGTGTTTTCCGCTTTTCAGGACAAGATTTCCACCGCATCTTGGACAGATCCCGGCTGCGATTTTGGTATCCCTATCTTGGATTTTTTCTTGAACATATTCTATATGTTCTTGCTTTTTGCTTTGATTTGATTCCTGAACATCGCATAACACCTGATAGAAGGTATTCATTTGAGCTTCTGTAAGATGACAGGTCGAAGAATAATCGCGTATATAATCCGCAAGTTCGTTGATATGCAGAACAGGGGAGTGTGCTTCTATACGCAGCGTTGTCTGATTCGGGAAAACAACGATGGGAACGAAAACAGACTCCGGCACTTGCAGTGTGCTGGCGAGACTCTTCACATGCCCGTAATTCTGATGGATCGGATTATGAAAAGGAAAGTCTTTCTGTCCGAGATATTGATGCCATTCTGAGCTGCTTTCATTTCCGTATACTTTTCCCTGATAGTTCTTCGTTTCGATAACGAAGATACCATGACTGCCTATGACAACGTGGTCAACCTGCGTGGTTTTACCGTCGGCAGCGGTAAGAATCATATCATTAAACACCAGGAAAAGGTCAGGAGGGAGCTTTGAAAGAGCATAAGCCGCGACAAAGCGTTCACCCTCTTCACCCTTTTCTTCTGCACTTTTTTCATCAAGATAATCAAATTTAGTTCTCAGATAAGATTGCGGTCTGCTGGCTGTATGCCTTGCCTGTCTCTGCTTGCGGCGGTATCTGCGTTCCAGTTTTTTCGCCAATGGCTTGCCAATAAGAAGATATACTGCCAAAAATAAAACGATAATCCATATGTTTTCCGTATTATTGTGCATTTTCATCTCTCACTTGCAATGGATTTGACTGGTATAATGAAAGTTTATCATAGATTTCATTGAAAGAAAAGATGCTGATTGGTTGTATTCCGATAAGTAGTTTTTTTCACATTTCAGATCGCTTGACAACGTGGGATGCGGCGGGTATCATGTTACCATCCTTTTTGGGAGGATAGAAATATGGAAAAACTGCGCGCGTTTCTCAAACGCAAAAATATTGTCTTCTCCGGCAAGCGCTACGGCATCGACGCCCTGGGCGCGATGGCGCAGGGACTTTTCTGCTCCCTGCTCATCGGCACGATCATCAAGACCCTGGGCGCGCAGCTCAAGGTGCAGATGCTCGCGGATATCGGCGCGTACGCCATGGCGGTGTCCGGTCCCGCGATGGCGGTCGCCATCGGCTACGCTTTGCAGGCGCCGCCCATGGTGCTCTTTTCCCTCGCCGCCGTGGGCTGGGCATCCAACGCCGAGGGCGGCGCGGGCGGACCGCTCGCGGTTTTGATCATCGCCATCATCGCGGCCGAGTGCGGCAAGGCCGTCAGCAAGGAGACGAAGGTCGACCTGCTCGTCACCCCCGCCGTGACCATCATCGTGGGCGTGGCGCTTGCCAAGCTCATTGCCCCGCCCATCGGCACGGCGGCCTCCGCCTTCGGCATCATGATCGACCGGGCTACCAAGCTCCAGCCCTTCTGGATGGGCATTGCGGTGTCGGTGCTGGTGGGCATCGCGCTCACGCTGCCGATCTCCTCCGCCGCCATCTGCTCTGTCTTGCAGCTGACCGGCCTTGCGGGAGGCGCGGCTGTGGCGGGCTGCTGCGCTCAGATGGTGGGCTTTGCGGTCATGAGCTTTAAGGAAAACCGCTGGGGCGGCCTCGTGTCCCAGGGCCTCGGCACCTCGATGCTCCAGATGCCGAATATCATCCGAAACCCCCGCGTCTGGATCGCCCCCATCGTGTGCTCGGCGATCACCGGCCCGCTTGCCACCTGCCTCTTCCGCCTCGAGATGAACGGCGCGCCCATCAACTCCGGCATGGGCACCTGCGGCCTGTGCGGTCAGATCGGCGTGTGGACAGGCTGGGTCTCCCCGAGCGCCGAAGCCGTCGCCAAGGGGGCGCAGGCCATCAGCCCCACAGGCTTTGACTGGCTGGGACTGGTACTGATCTGCTTTGTCCTGCCCGCCGTTCTCTGCCCGCTTCTCAACGCGGTCTGCCGTAAGCTCGGCTGGGTGAAGGACGGAGACCTGACCCTCGCATAAAGAGAAACAGACAACACCCCTGCGAACATGCAACGGTTCGCAGGGGTGTTTTGCAAGCCTTCTCAGCAGCAGCACAAAAGCGGCAGTCTGCCGCCGGTGCAGAGGGAGGCGGCGCAGAGCCACACCCAGATCGGGTTGAGGTTGACCGAGCGCTGGTAGCCGCTGGAATAGCTGTCGTAGAAATCGCCGCCGCTCTGCAGCATCTCCAGAAGCCGGCGGTATTCGTCGTTGTTGGGGTCGAGCCTCACGGCGCGCTTGGCGTGCTCCAGCGCCGCGA
This sequence comes from Oscillospiraceae bacterium, assembly GCA_902799075.1. Taxonomy (GTDB): domain Bacteria; phylum Bacillota; class Clostridia; order Oscillospirales; family Oscillospiraceae; genus Limivicinus. The sequence goes on from CADBYZ010000039.1 coordinate 20,021, forward strand.
CCTTGTTGCCGAGGTACATGTTCGCGCCCGCCGTGAGGTAGTACCACTTGCCGTCGCGCTCCTCCTCGGGCACGCCGGAGAGAGCGTTGAGCGCCTCGCGGTACATGCCGTTTCGCATGAAATTCCGGGCCGCGGTATACTCGCTGCGCTCGGTCTGCCTGGCCTGGGCATTGTAATAATCCGCCCGGCCGCTGTAGCCGTACTGCTGCTGATACGCGCCAGCCGCGCCATAGCCCGCGCCGTACCCGGGACCGCTCTGCACGTTCCCGTTCTTGATCTGGTCGTAGGCGGCGTTGATGTCGTTCATCTTCTCGGCGGCCTTCGGATCGTCCGGGTTCAGGTCGGGGTGGTATTTCTTTGTCAGATCGCGGTAGGCCTTCTTGACTTCCTCGTCGGAGGCGTCCGGGGACACGCCCAGTACTTTATACGGGTCCTGAACCATCTTTAGGATCCTCTCCAATGTATTTTTGATTAAATGCCGCCCATAAACCCACGCACAGGATGTTTTTCAGAAGGTTCACATCCTGCACCAGAGGCAGCCTGTCAAACCAGAAAATGCACTCGCCGAGCTGCATGCGCAATATGTCACGGAAGCGCTCCTCATTGCCCGCGTCTCCGGCGAAGCTGCGGAAGGGATTGTAGCTGCCGTGGGCGACATCGTCCTCCAGGTCGATCGCCGCGTCCAGCAGATAGACAAAGCGCCCCAGGGCGTCGGCCATGCTTCGCAGGGGCTCCGCCCAGCGGTCCTCCCGGAAGACAAAAATCTCGCGCATCATGGCCCCGAAGCAGGCGGCAGCCGCGTCCGGGTCCTCGCGTCCCGCGTCCTCCAGAGCGGAGAGCTCTTTGAGCGCCTGCTCGATGGCGCCGCACTGGCGGGGATATTTCGCCTTCACGGTCTCGTACCCGGCCTTCAGGGTCCTGGCCTCGGCCCAGGCGGTCACGCGCCTGTCGTCCTTCCAGTCGTCCAGGCACTTGAGATAGGCCATGGCGATGTTCATATGCGCCGCATAGTCCGTGAGCTCGCTCATGGCGTAGGGATGCGCCTCGATGGGGTGGCGGACGCAGGTTTGATCGCCCTGCTGCTCCTCCGGCTCATACAGGGAGCCGAGCAGCAGCACAAGGAAGGTCATGTCAAAATTCAGCGTGAGGCGGGCGGTCTGCCCGAAGCAGCGGCTGAGACTTCTGCACAGGCCGCAGTATACGGATTTATAACGCGTAAGATCCTCATTTTCCAGGACCTTTGTCGCCGCAACCAGATACCCAAACATCAGCTTTTCCCCGTAAACGAATTGCCGCACTTGCGGCAGACGATCTTGATCTTGCCGTTGCCGCGCGGTACGCGCAGCGTGGTCTTGCAGGAGGGACAGGTGAAGAACTTGTAGTCCTTGCGCTGCACCCATTTCTCTCTGCGGATCTTGAGCCCGGCCTGCACGCTGTAGAGCATGCGCAGGAACTTTCCGTTTTCCTCGCGCCGTTTCGTGAGGTTGCGTGAGAACATGCGGAAGTAGATATAGCCCAGCAGCGCCAGCACGGCCACCCACATCCAGCGCCCGGCCTGTCCGCCGATGAGCGTCGCCGCAATGAGCAGCACCGCGTCCACGGCATACAGAAACAGATTCAGCTGATCGTTGCCGTTTCTCCCGACCATGAAACGCATCATTTTTTCTCTCATGAGGCTCCGCCATCGCTTTCTTCAGGATTCATACTTATTGATTTTACCACATCATGGCGGCAATGTATCAAAAAACTGTGAATTTCTGAAAACACCTGAGAGAAGCATCCAAACAGCTTTTGGAAACGCAGGCTTATCCCACGCACTCGGTGCCTTTCCAGATACCGGTTCGGCTTGTGCCGTCAGCCCAGGTATAGGTGCCCTCGCCGTCGCGCTTGTCGTTCTTCCAATATCCCTCATAACGGTCGCCGTTTGACCAGTAAAATGTCCCCCGGCCGTTACGGACGTCGTTCGACCACGAGCCCACATATATTCCGCCGTCCTTGTAGATTGCAATGCCCCAGCCGTCACGCGCGGCGTTCACAAAGTCACCTGCGTAAATGAAGCCGTCGGAGAACAGATAGGTACCATACCCATTGATGACGCCGTTGACGTAGTTGCCCACATATACGTCCCCGGCCCAGTCGCTGCGTGCGCCGAAGCTGTAGGTGCCATAACCATTTCGCGTGCCGCCGCTGCATTCGCCGATATAAACGTCGCCCTTGTCATAGGCGTTTGCGCTCACATTGCCGTGCCGGGCGGAGCCGCTGTGGGCGGTGGAGCCGTAGGCTTCTCCGGTGAAGCGCAAGCCGATCGAGTCCGCCTCGGCAAACCAGCCGTTGATCGAGTCATTCCGGAATTCGCCGGTCTGGACGCTGCCCGCACGGGAAATTAACGTGCCCCAGCCGTTGAAATCGCTGTCCTGAATGTCGCCAATATAGTATTTGTAGGTACCGCTGAGAGCCATAAGACCGTTGCCGGTGAATTTCCCATACTTCCAATTGCCCCGGAGGATCGATCCCCTGGGCGAAATCATGGTGCCGGTTCCATTCGGCATACTGAGCGACCAGTATCCGTCATAGATGGTGCCGTCCGCCTCGCGTTTTATTCCCTGGCCCTCACAGTAGTCAAGAAAGACCTGACCTTCATACACAGCGCCGTCCGGGTAGGTGATTCTGCCCTTGCCTTCCGGTGAGCTGTCTTTGAATTCGCCCTTATATACCGAACCGTCAGAATATGTTGCGGTGCCCTGACCGTTGAGCGCGTCGTCTTTCCACACTCCCTCGTACTTTTTGCCGTCGGGGTACGTGATAACACCCTGTCCTTCGCACATGTCGTTTTTCCACTGCCCCGTGTAGCTTATGCCGTCGATGTATATGACGGTACCCTGGCCCTCACGCAAGCCGTTAACCCACTGTCCCGTATAGCTGAAGCCATCGGGGCCGGTATATGTGCCCTGACCGTGATATTTGCCGTCCTTGAATGAGCCGACATACTTATCGCCGCTGTCGAGGGTCAGCGTGCCCTCACCTTCGGGTTTTCCGTTCTTGAGCTCGCCTTCGTACTCAATTCCTTCCGCAAGCGTAACATGGCTATAGCCTGTGATCGTTTTGGGATCGGGCTCGCCGTCTTCCCAGCGGGCCGTAACCTTCCTTCCGTCGGTATAGGTCATGGTTCCTTCGCCGCTGCGCTTGCCGTTTTTCCAGGCGCCCTTATAAACATCACCGTTAGCGTAGGTCATGGTTCCCGTGCCCGTGCGTATGCCGTCTTTCCAGGCCCCCTCGTATACATCGCCGTCGGCATAGGTCATGGTTCCTGTGCCCGTGCGCATGCCGTCTTCCCAGGCCCCCTCGTATACATCGCCGTCGGCATAGGCCATGGTTCCTGTGCCCGTGCGTATGCCGTCTTCCCATGCTCCCTCGTAAACATCACCGTTAGCGTAGGTCATGGTTCCTGTGCCGCTGCACAGATCGTTATCCCATGCCCCCTTGTAAACATCGCCGTTAGCGTAGGTCATGGTTCCTTCACCGCTGCGTATGTTGTTATCCCATGCCCCCTTGTAAACATCGCCGTTGGCGTAGGTCATGGTTCCCGTGCCGCTGCGCAGATCGTTATCCCATGCACCCTCATAAACATCGCCGTTGGCGTAGGTCATGGATCCCTCACCGCTGCGCAGATCGTTATCCCATGCACCCTTGTAAACATCGCCGTTAGCGTAGGTCATGATCCCTTCACCGCTGCGCAGATCGTTATCCCATGCACCCTCATAAACATCGCCGTTGGCGTAGGTCGTGGTTCCCGTGCCGCTGCGCAGATCGTTATCCCATGCACCCTCATAAACATCGCCGTTGGCGTAGGTCATGGATCCCTCACCGCTGCGCGTGCCGTTATCCCATGCGCCCTCGTATATATTGCCATTGGAGAAAATCATTTTTCCGGCATCCTGGGGGCGCCCATTATACCATAATCCTTCATAGCGGCTCCCGTCATCCAGCGTTTTGGACACCCGCCGCGGGCGGGAAAACATGGTACCGCACAGCGCAATAAGCAGAGCAGCGACAACGCAAACGATAATCAATGCTTTGCTTCTTTTTTTTATAAGATTATCCATGAGAAGCACTCCTCGTTCAGCCAGATTTTCAAAATCATATTACCATCTATATGGAAGATTTTCAAGGAAATAATCTTATTTCGGCAGTTCCGAAACAAATGATAATCAGCACGGCTTGCAAAAATACGACCCCGCGTGTAAACTGTTTTCATCAGATATATGGGAGGCAGCTATGACGCGCAATTTCAGGCTCACACTCTGCTATGACGGCACACGCTACCGCGGCTGGCAGCGGCAGGGGAACACCGACAACACCATCCAGGCCAGAATGGAGGGCCTGCTCACCCGCATGCTCGCTCAGCCTGTGGAGCTTGCCGCCTCGGGACGCACGGACGCGGGCGTCCACGCCAGACATCAGGTGTGCTCCTTCAGAGTAGATACGGATTATGACACCAATTTTATGTTAACAGAATTACGTAAATATCTCCCCGAGGATATCGGCGCTGCCGCACTGGAGGAGGCACCGCCCAAATTTCACGCGAGGCTCAACTGCCGGGAGAAAACCTACGTCTACCGGGTCTGGAACAGCGAGGAGCCAAACGTCTTTGAGCGCCGCTATCTGTATATGTACCCCGCCGCGCTGGAGCTGGACGCCATGCAAGAGGCCGCGGCGCTGCTTCTGGGGGAGCATGACTTCTCCGCCTTCTGCTCAAATAAGCACATGAAAAAGTCCGCCGTGCGGGAACTGAAGGCTGTTGAAATCGAGCGCCTGGGCGGAGAAGTGCGCCTGACCTTCACCGGCAGCGGTTTTCTCTACAACATGGTGCGCATCCTCACGGGCACGCTCCTGGAGGTCGGCACTGGACAGCGCAGTGTCAGGAGCGCGCGTACGGCGCTTGAAAGTCTTGACCGGGAGCAGGCGGGCTTTACCGCCCCGGCTCAGGGGCTGATCCTGTGGGACGTACGCTATTGAATGAGGACGGGAGATGTAAACAAACGGTAAAGCAGCCATTTTTTTGTTGCAATGCGCGGAGCCGTTTGATAAAATTATAAAAAACGTTCTGAACAATTGACCCCGGTAGGAGCAGCATTTATGAAAAAACTTTCAGTTTTCCTGACCATATGTATATTGATCGCCCTGCTTATCCCTCTTTCCGCCGGGGCATTGACGGCGAACGCTGCGTCGCTGTTCACGCTGCCTGCGGGTGTGCGGGAGATCGGCGAGGAGGCGTTCCGGGATACGGCTCTTGATACGGTGATACTCCCCGAGGGCCTGACCGGGATCGGCTCTCTTGCGTTTTCCGGCAGCAGCATCCGGGAAATCCGTTTTCCTGCCTCGGTGCAGGAGATCGCGGGCAATGCTTTTGAAGGCTGCGGCAGCGCACTGACGGCGCTCGTCCCCTTTGGAAGCTACGCCCATGTCTGGTGTGTGCGGCACGATATCACCGTCAGCTTCCCGGACGGGTGCCGGAGTATCGAACCGGGCAGCGCCACCGCCGGCATCGGCAGCGGAGCAGAGAGAGTGCGCTTCTGCTTTGTACCGACGCAAAGCGGAAAGTACACGCTTGAATCGACAAGCGAAAATGACACGCTGGTCTGCCTGTATGACGCTGTCGGCACGAAGCTTGCGGATGACGATGACAGCGGTGAGAACGGGAATTTCAGCCTCAGCTGTGATTTCACCGCCGGGCTCGTGTATTACTATGAGGTGTATTACTACAGCGAAAGCAGGACCGGCGATATCCCGCTGACCCTGAGCAAGGACAAACCGACAGCGATCCTGTCCCACCCGGCGGATGCAGCCGCGAGGGCCAATACCGAGGTGCTCTTCCATGTGGAGGCGGAGGGCAGCGCCCTGCGTTATCAGTGGCAAAGAAAGCTGCCTGCGGGGGATGCGTGGGAAAACACTCCCCTTGCCGGAAGCACCACCGATACCCTGCGCTTTGCCGCCCTGGGGCAGTATGACGGCTGGCAGTTCCGCTGCCGGGTGTCCGGAAGCGACGGCGTCACGCTTTACAGCAGCGGCGCATCCTTCACCTTCCAGCGGGAGATCAGCCTGGGGACGAGCAGTCATATCGTCAACGATCCCGGCGATCAGGTCAGACTCTACTTTGTCCCGGCCAGCTCCGGCAGCTATACGATCCAGTCCGCCGGGACTGGTGACACGAGGGTGTTCCTGTATAAGGAAAACGGGCAGCAGCTGGCCTTCGACGACGACAGCGGCGACAGTTTCAACTTCCGTCTCTCGTATGCATTTACGGCAAATACCGTATACTACTTTGAAATCGGCTACTGCAACAAGGAGACCGGGACCATCAGCGTACAGTTTACGGCGGGCGCCGCGCCTCAGATCACACGCCAGCCCGCAAGCCTCAGTGTGGTCAGCGGCTCTGCCGTGTCCTTCACAGTGCAGGCGTCAGGGGGGACGGGAACCCTGCGCTATCAGTGGCAGGAGCGGGACAGCGGCGGCTCCTGGTACAGCTCAAGTCTGAACGGGAACGGGACAGACACCCTGAGCTTCACGGCCGAGGCCGGGCAGAACAAGCAGCAGTTTCGCTGCGTGGTCACAGATGAAAACGGTCTGACCGCCGAAAGCAATGCCGTGACACTGACGGTCACGGTGCCCGAGACCAAGTACCGGGCGCTGCTGATTTCGGAGGTGGACTTTGAAGGCGAACTGGCAAGACCCGGAAACGCCGTCGATGTGTCCAATATGAACAGCATGCTCCGGAACATTCATGGTCCCACAGGGCAGCTCTATACGATCTACGGCGGAAACAATGAGTATAAAAACGCAAGCCCCACGCGCATCCTGGAGCTGATCTCCAACAGCTTTGCCGGTGCGACGGAAGAGGATGTGTCGCTGTTTTTCATCAGCACCCACGGCGTGGAGACCGCCGACGGTGTTACCGCCGGGGCGCTTGGCACGGTGAACAGCTCATCCGGACACAGGTATTACGTCGGCAGCAGCTATTATAATATCCCGAACCATCTGTTCATCGATGAGCTTGCCTCCGCGCTCAAGGCGGTGCCGGGCAAGGTGATCGTGATGATCAACACCTGCGGCTCCGGCGCGGGCGTCTACGCGGCCGGGCTGAATAACGGCATTTTTGAAGAGGACTTCGACGCTGATCTCTTCAGCGAGCAGGTGATCCGGACCTTCGCGGATGCCGACGAGGGCGTGGAGGAGGTTGCGGCGCAGACCGGCGAGCTGCGTGTTGAAAACAAGTTCTATGTTCTCACCTCCTCAGCCCATAAGGAGACGACCTATGGGTACGAGAGTACCGGCGGCATCTTTGTCTCCGGGCTTGTGGAGGGCATCGGCAGCTTCGGCAGCATGCCGGCGGACAGCAATGCCGACGGCTTCGTCACGCTCAACGAACTGTACAGATACGCGTATAACTATGTGCTGAACGAATCCTACCTCAAGAAAAACAATATCACCCAGCACGTACAGGTGTACCCCGCGGGCAGCGGCTACAAGCTGTTCAAACGCTGAGATACCCTGATAACGAACACATGCCAGGGAAGTATGATCTTCCCTGGCAGCATCATTTCGGAAAGGACGGTGAGCACCGCATGAAAGCGATGATACGAAAGTGTGTCGGTATGATCCTGATGCTTACAGTCTGGCTGTCCTCTCCTCAGAGCGCGGCGCGGGCGGAGGACGCCGGGCTTTCCCCGGACGAGCTCCCGCCCCTGATCGACTGCTCGGGCGATCAAAGCGCCTACGGAAAAGCGGTCGCGCTTTTGAACCGTCTTGCCGGGACAGACTTTTCCGGGCAGGCCGCGGAGAGCGGAAGGCGCTCCGACAAAATGCAGCTCTGTCCCGTCCTGTGCCGGACAGACGGCACAGCCCTTGACTTTGCGGCCTGGGACCCCTTGTACACGGTTGCCGGCCCCGATCACTGTTATACCCTCTACTTCGGGAGCGAAGCTATGGCTTCGATCGCGGCTGAGGCGTTATCCGCGCTTGCGTGCATCGAATACGCGGAGCTGGACGGTGCTGTGGAAGCCTGTGCGGCGGAGAGCGCGGACTTCCGTTCCAGGGGCGCGGAGGCCATGGAGTATGGAGCATACCTGAACTATTGCGGCGGCATCGAGTTGTGCAGCGCGGTCGTCGCCGTCGTGGACTCCGGCGTGTACCCCCATCCGGAGCTTGCCGACCGCATGCCGGAAAGCGGCTTTGACTATATCGACGGGGATGACGACGCGACGAATGATCCCTTCGGCCACGGCACAAATGTCGGCGGCGTCATTGCCGACTGTACGCGGGGCTTTCCGGTATACCTCTACCCGATCCGCATGCTCGACAGCAGCGGGTACGGCAGCACCTCCAACGCGGTCAACGCCATCCGCGAGGCGGCGGGGAAGGGCGTCGATGTCATCAATCTCTCCTTCGTTTCAAAAAGCGATTCACAGGCACTCAACGCGGCGGTGCGCGACGCGCTGGGCGCGGGTGTCACGGTCGTCGTCGCGGCGGGCAACGCGGCCTCCGACGTATCCATGTTCAGTCCGGCGGGCCTTACGGACGCGGGCGTCATCGTCGTGGGCGCTGCCGAAACGGACGGCAGCAGATCGGATTACTCCAATTATGGCAGCAGCGTCGACCTGTACGCCTATGGCAGCGGGATCCTCTGCTGCGCAAACGACGGGACTTACACGGAGGCGACCGGCACCTCCGTCGCGGCTCCCCATGTCTCGGCCCTCGCCGCGCTTCTCACCATGACGCACGCGGGCATCGGCCCGGCGGAGCTTGAGACACGCATCTGCCTGTCGACGGAGCGGACGGGGGAGGTCAATATCCCGGACCTCACACGCATCATCCCGGCGGAGCATGGCTTTTCCCTGCGCCTTTTGAAGCTGGACCCGGAGGACAGCGTTCCGCTTCCCGCGGCGGCGCGTCCCTATACGGCGATGGAAGGCATAAGCTACCGGAGCAGCGACGAGACGGTCGCATCCGTCCCGGGAGGCGTGCTGACACCGGTCGGCCCCGGGCGCGCAAAGATCACGGCACAGTGCCTGGGCCTTGCGGAGACTGTGTTCACGGTGGAGGTGACGGCGGGGGAGTGCCGCAGGCTCACCCTGCCGCAGAGCCTCAAAAGCGTCGAAGCGGAGGCGTTTTCCGGCGACACGGCGCTCTCGCATGTGATCGTGCCGGCCGGCTGCGAGAGCATCGCGGAGGGCGCCTTCGACCAATGCACGGCGCTTAAAACGGTGGAGCTTAAGTCAACGCTCCAAAATCTGCCCGCGTCCTTCTCGGACGCGGTGGTGCTCTGCCCGGAGGTTGATGCGCTTGAAGAATACCTGAAACAGCATCAAATATCCTATATTCTCCAACCATGAGTGGGGATATTTGTTGAAAAGTAATCATTGACACCCCTGACGAATCCTGCTAAAATAAGGCGTCTCAATTGGATATACCGAGTTTATCCGAAGCAAGATATCGACCGCCCTTTCAGGGCCAAGGCCATACGGACAGCCGGGTCGGATGCCGAAGAACCGCGGAATGCGGCGGCAACTTCTGTTGCCTTATTGATTGAGCTGGGAACCGTCCTTTCGATACGGTTTCATGGGAGCTCAAATTTTATGGTTTTGTAAAAGCATACAAATCTGTGAAATGGTCAATAAGAGTAGTAAAAGTGTTCTTTGCTATATAGACTCTTAAAATCCATTTATATGTGTATATGCACGTCCGGTCCCTTACAGCAGCTATGCTTTTGCATGGCTGCTTTTTCGTTTGGGGGACGGGATATGAAAAAGATCGTCGAAATCAAAAACATCACCAAATCCTTTGGCAGCGAGGTCGTGCTCGACAACATCAACCTCGACATCTATGACAATGAGTTCATCACCCTGCTGGGACCCTCCGGCTGCGGCAAGACGACGCTGCTGCGCATCATCGGCGGCTTTGAGACCCCCGACAGCGGCGATGTCGTCTTCATGGGTGAAAACATCAACGGCCTGCCGCCCCATAAACGCAACGTCAACACCGTCTTTCAGCGCTATGCCCTGTTCCCGCACCTGAACGTGTTTGAAAACGTGGCCTTCTCCCTGCGTGAGAAGAAGGTGCCGAAGGACGAGATCAAAAAGCGCGTGACCGAGATGCTGACGCTGGTGGCCCTCAAGGGCTTTGAAAAGCGCGCCGTGACCAGCCTCTCCGGCGGCCAGCAGCAGCGCGTCGCCATCGCCCGCGCCCTCATCAACCAGCCCAAGGTCCTTCTTCTGGACGAGCCGCTGTCGGCCCTCGACCTCAAGCTGCGCAAGGACATGCAGGTGGAGCTCAAGAACATCCAGAAGGCGACCGGCATCACCTTCGTCTTTGTCACCCACGACCAGGAGGAAGCCCTGAGCATGTCCGACACGGTGGTCGTCATGACCGAGGGCCACATCCAGCAGATCGGCACCCCAGTGGATATCTACAACGAGCCGCAGAACGCCTTCGTGGCCGACTTCATCGGCGAGTCGAACATCCTCGACGGCATGATGCTCGAGGACTACAAGGTCCGCTTTTCCGGCCACACCTTCCAGTGCTTGGACAAGGGCTTCGACGCGCATGAGGCGGTGGACGTGGTGGTGCGGCCCGAGGACGTGGATATCGTGCCCGAGGAGAAAGGCCATCTGCGTGGCGTCGTGACCTCCGTCACCTTCCTGGGCGTGCACTATGAGATCATCGTGGACATCGGCGGCTTCAAGTGGATGATCCAGACCACCGACTTTCACGATGTGGACGAGCACATCGGCCTCTTTATCGAGCCGGACGCCATCCATGTCATGAAAAAGTCCAAGTTCTCCGGCATGTTCGGCGACTACTCCAGCTACTCCGACGAGATGGAGAAGATCGGCGAGGTGGATCTGGAAGAGCTCGAGGAGCTTGAGACGGAAAGCGAGTCGGCCAATGAATAAGAAAACCCGCAGCCTGATCCAGTACATGACGCTCACGCCCTACTCCATCTGGGCGGTGGTGTTCATTGTTGTGCCGCTCATATTTGTGGCCTACTACGCCTTCACGGACCAGAACTTCCGTTTCACCTTTGACAACATCAACCGCTTCTTTACCGCCACCTCCCAGATCGACGACGGGGAGACGGTGAAGGAGGTACACACCTACCTCGTCATCTTCATGCGCTCCTTAAAGCTCGCGGTGATTTCCACGGTCATCTGCCTTTTGATGGGCTACCCGCTGGCCTACATCATGGCCAGAGCGACCGAGCGCACCCAGAGCATCCTCATGACGCTCATCATGATCCCCATGTGGATGAACTTCCTGATCCGCACCTACGCCTGGATGACCATTCTGCAGGATACCGGCATCCTCAACAGCATCCTCTCGGCTCTGCACCTCGGGCGCGTGCACATCATCGGCACCGAGACCGCGGTCGTCATCGGCATGGTGTACGACTATTTCCCGTACATGGTGCTGCCGATCTACTCGGTGATGGCAAAGCTCGACGTGCGGCTCATCGAGGCCGCCTCCGACCTGGGCTGCCCCTCGGTGAGCGTGCTGCGCCGCGTGATCTGGCCTTTGAGCCTGCCCGGGGTCCTCTCCGGCGTGACCATGGTGCTCATCCCCTCGATCAGCACCTTCTACATCTCCCAGAAGCTCGGCAACGGCAAGTTCTACCTCATCGGCGACGCCATCGAGGGACAGTACACGGCCAACAACCTGCACTTTGCCGCCGCCATCGCCTTCATCCTGATGGTGATCCTGCTTTTCTGCATGCAGCTGATACAGAAGCTCACCAACCGCAAGATTATCGTTCCGTAAGGAGGGGAGAATATGAAACGTGCATCGAAAATCTACACGGCGCTGATCATGGTCTTCCTGTTTGCGCCGATGGTGATCCTGCTGGTCTTCTCCTTCAACGAGGCCAAGAGCCTGTCGGTCTTTTCAGGCTTCTCCCTCAAATGGTACAGGGAGCTGTTCCGCGATGAGGAGACGCTCAAGGCTGTGGTCAATACGCTGGTGCTCGCGGTCCTGGCAGCCCTCATCTCCACGGTCATGGGCACCGCCGCCGCCGTCGGCATGAACAAGCTGCGCAATAAGGTCCTGCGCACCGCCATGGACAGCGTGACCAACATCCCCATGATAAACCCCGACATCATCACCGGCATCTCGCTGATGCTCATGTTTGTCTTCGTGGGCAGATTATTCGGCGCGGCCACCAGCCTGAACTTCGCCACCATGCTCCTGGCCCACATCACCTTCTGCCTGCCCTATGTGATTTTGCAGGTGCTGCCCAAGCTCCAGCAGATGGACAAGGCCCTGCCCGAGGCGGCGATGGATCTGGGCTGCACGCCTCTGCGCGCCTTTTTCAAGGCGGAGCTGCCCGAGATCATGCCCGGCGTCATCACCGGCATGATCATGGCCTTTACCCTGTCGCTCGATGATTTCGTCATCAGCTACTTCACCTCCGGCAACGGCTTCCAGACCCTGCCGATCCGCATCTACAACATGACCAAGAAAACCGTCACCCCGAAGATGTACGCCCTTGCGACCATCATCTTCTTTGTGATCCTGACGCTGCTGCTCATCTCCAACCTCTATGACGAGGAGACTGTACAGAAGCGCCGGGAAGCCAGAGCAAATAAAAAGAACGCCAAGGAGGCAAGAACATGAAAAGATTCACCGCTCTTGCAGCAGCTGTCATGCTGCTGTGCACCCTCATCCTCACCGGCTGCGGCGGAGGCGGCAGCACCGGCGACAGCGGCAGCGGCAAGACCCTTACCCTCAATGTATACAACTGGGGCGAGTATATCTCCGACGGCTCGGAGGATTCCTTCAACACCGTGCGTGAGTTCGAGAAGTGGTACGAGGAGACCTACAAGCAGAAGGTCAAGGTCAACTACACCACCTTCGCCAGCAACGAGGACATGTATGCCAAGCTCTCCAGCGGCGCCGTCTCCTTCGATGTGGTCATCCCCTCCGACTACATGATCGCCCGCATGCGCGAAGAGAACATGCTGCTCGAGCTGGATTTCAACAACATCCCCAACTATCAGAACATCGACGAGAGCTTCCGCAGCCTCTACTACGATCCCGACAACAAGTACACCGTGCCCTACACCTATGGCGTAGTGGGCGTGATCTACAATGCAAACGCCGTGGATGAAGCCGATGTCGGCGGCTGGGACCTGCTGTGGAATGACAAGTACAAGGGCAACATCCTCCAGTTCAATAACCCCCGCGATGCCTTCGGCACCGCCCAGTTCAAGCTGGGCCTGGACCCCAACGACACCGACCACGCCTCCTGGGACCAGGCCCTTGCCGAGCTCAAGAAGCAGGCCCCCCTGGTCAAGAGCTATGTCATGGATGAGATCTACAACATGATGGAGTCCGGCGAGGCTGCCATCGGCACTTACTACGCCGGCGACTATTTCACCATGCTCGACGCTCAGGCCGAGGGCGTGGACCTCAAGTTCTACTATCCCGAGCGCACCAACTACTTTGTTGACGCCATGTGCATCCCCTCCTGCTGCCAGAACAAGGAGCTTGCCGAGCGCTTCATCAACTACATGCTCTCTCCCGAGCCCGCCATCGCCAATGCCGAGTTCATCTACTACGCCACCCCGAACTCCGTGGTGTACAAGGATGAGGGCTACATCGAAGAGATGGGCGAGGAGGCCATGGAGATCCTCTACCCCGACATTGAGAACTTCAGCGCCCTCTATAACGAGTACGCCTTCCGCAGTCTGGATCAGGCAATGCTCGATTATGTAAACTCCCTGTGGGAGACCCTGAAGATCAACTGATACTATTCCTTGATAAGAAGCTTTATTGGATTCCCGAGAGAAATTTGCGCCAGACTAGGCGAAGCCCGCAGAGCATAATGGAGATATATGGTCAAGGGCGCAAATTTCGCCGGGAAGACTTAAAGATTTCTATCAAGGGATAGTATGAAACTTTGGCCGCAGGGCTGCGGCGTCCAAGTAAAAAAATATCGGGCAGATTCGTTGGATGCACCAGCGAATCCGCCCGATATCATTATTCCTCCAGGATCGTGACGATCACGCCGTCCGGGCCGGTGAAGCTCATGCGGCGCTGACCGGTGTAGGGGTCCTGCTCAAAGGGGCCGGTCTCCACGTCGTGGGCTCTGAGGCGATCCCGGATGCTCGGGAGGTTTCGGGCCGAGATGCTCAGATACTGCGTCGGCAGCTTGTCCGGGCGGTTGGAGCAGTGCACCTCCACCTGGGAGTTTCCCATCTCAAAGAGAAAGTCCGTGCCGAAGGAGTACTCCACCGTCAGTTGCTTGCGGGGCCGGAAGCCGAGCTTGGTCACATAGAAAAAATAGACCGCGTCCTCGTCGGTGCCGAGCAGGGTGGTGCGGGAGAGCTTGATGCCGCGGGCAAAGGGGTAGAGGGCGCTGCGCCGCGCAGCCTTCCGCCAGCGGCGATAGGTGAACAGCTCGCTGCGCCAGTCCGGGTGCGTCACCACATAGCCCACCGCGATGAACAGCAGCTGCCCGATCAGCCCTCCGAAGGTGTTGGAGAGCAGATCATCCATATCGTAAAAACCGCGGCGGAAAATGAGCTGCAGATTCTCCGTGATAAAGGAGATCACAAAGCAGGCCAGTACCGGGCGGATGCCGGAGCGGGAGCGGAAGAACTCGAACACATAGGGCAGCAGATAGCCCATGGGGACATAGAGCATGATGTTCATGTATACCTGGGCGATATCCTCGAACTTGAGCACATACACATGGGAAAAGGCTTCCTGAATGCCGCCGCGAAAGAGCGTCACCAGAAAATCGGAGAGGCCGTAATCGGTGCTGATGGCGTTTTGCAGATCGACAAAGGGCGCGATGTGCACCAGATATTCCTCCGACGCCGTGCGGGAGAAAAACACCAGATACGCGAACACCATCACATACACGAAGAATACGGCAAACAGGATCAGCTGTCTGATCTGCAGCAGCGCGTCGGCCTTGGGGTTGGTGCTCACACCGTGGTGGAGGTTGAGGCCGAGCTTCGTGCAGATGCGCCTGTCCACCAGAGGCAGGACGAATACCAGCAGCATCACAAGCACTGTGACGATGATATTGGTGGACATTCGGTTGGCATTCAACATGGCGGCAATTCCCTCGTATCAATAGTACGAATACTATAACACAATTTCCCGGAAATAAACAGTACCGCGCATAAAAAAGGAAAGCATCTTCGCTGACGCAAAGCCATGACACGCATTTGACTTGATGACATTGGCGGCTCCCTCCCCCTTGTATCCCTCTCCCGATGCGTATGTAGATAGAGATGTAAATGTAAATATAGATGCAGATGTGGATGCGGTTGTAAATGTAGTTGCAGATGCAGTTGTAGATGTAGTTGTAGATGTAGATGTAGATGGTAACGGCCCGTATCGGCCCGTTACGGCCCGTAATCGGCCCGTTACGGCCCGTAATCGGCCCGTTACGGCCCGTTATCGGCCCGTTACGGCCCGTGACGATGAAGCGTGTTTGCAGGATAAAATGAGGGGGCCGACGTGTACTGTCGGCCCCCGCGGTGTCGATATTTCTGTAAGTGCGTATCGGCTGTCACCAAGATACCTTCGCTCCACACTTCAAACTCCACACTCTCAATATCCCTCCAGCACACGCCGGATCAGGGTCTCGGCATCGGCCGGAACGGAGAGCGGCGGGCCGTCCATGTAGAAGCTGTCCTCCCGCAGGCACTGCATGGCATAGCGCAGCAGCTCCTCGGAGAGGGTGTTGCGCGTGGCGCTGTCCTCCGCGCCGAAGACGATGGAGGTCAGCATGTGGACCTGGCCCTGTGCATCCTGCGTCTCCATGGCGGTCACAAGGCAGGAGCCGGACATATTGGTCGTCCCGGTCTTGAGCCCCACGACGCCCGGCAGATTGTACAGCAGGGGGTTGGTATTGTAAACCGTGGTCCGGAGGGTCGGCAGCTCCGCGAGCTTGAGGGAGGTGATGCGTGTCACCTCGGGGTAGGTGCGCAGCAGGTAGCACACCAGGGAGAACATGTCGTGGGCGGTCATGCGGTTCTGGATCTTGGTCGCCGCGAGATTGTCGGTATATACGGGCAGGCCGTGGCAGTTATAGAACACCGCGCTGTCCGACAGGCTCAGCGCCTCGGCCTTGCGGTTCATACGCTCGACAAAGGCGTCCTCGCTGCCCGCCGTGTGGATCGCGAGCGCGAGGGCGCATTCGTTGCTCGAGCGCAGCAGCATCCCGCACAGCAGATCGCTCATGCTGACCTCCCAGCCGGTCTCCATGTAGATGACGCCGTCCATCGTGCGCGAAAGCTTCACGGCTTCCTCCGTGATGGTGACGGTGTCGTCCAGGGTGATCTCCCCGTCGCGGACCGCGTCCATGATCACGACAAAGCTCATGAGCTTCGTGGTGCTCGCAATCGGGACGGAGAGCTCCGGCTCCCAGCCGGTGTACATGAGTCCGGTCGTCGCGTCGCCGACCAGGGCGGAGTGGATCTCATAATAAAAGCCCTCGTTTTCAAGCTCTTCGAGGTCGATATGATAACCTGACGCCGTGTTCACCGTCATGTCCCCGGCCGAGACCGCAAGGTCCAGATCCAGCTGCATGGCGAGATCCTTCAGACTCATGAAGCAGTCCTGGCGCGAGGCGGTGTTGACGCCGAAAAAGCTCAGGTAGCGCAGGGCACGCCCGTCAAGCTCGACGGCGTTCTGCGCCAGCGCACGCGTGGTATAAGAGGCGCCCGCGTCCACATTGGGGAAGGGCTCTCCCTCACCGCCGACAGGCTCATAGTCGGCGCCGGTGGTGATAATCACCTGGTCACCCGTGATGTTCACGGAAAAGCGCTTGTCGGTATCGCTCAGGGCCGCCGCCAGGTCCCGCAGGGAGACATAGCGGTTGTTCCCGTAGGCGTAGTGCAGGGCCTTGACGATCTTCTGCTCGCTGCCGTCCACCAGCAGGATGAGGTTTTCCAGCACCGTGTGTGTCTCGCTCGCGTCGGCAAAGGCAGAGGCGCCGGGGAGCAGCAGCGCGATGACAAGCACGGCACACAGCGTGCGTTTCCATGCTTTAAGCACGTCTGTACACCTCCGTCCGATCTGTAAATTCAAGCACCAGCAGGGCGTCGTCGGCGAGATAGCGCGCGCCGTCCAGCCCGTCAAAGCGGATGTGCACGCCCTCGATTTGATAGCTGCCGCTGCCGTCATACTGTGCCCGGAGCTCGTCCGCCGCGGGCAGGAGCCTCGGGCCGTATTCGGCAAGGTAGCGCTCAAGCGGCATACCCGCCGCGGCGGCAAGACGCGCGTCCAGCTCCGCGTCGGTCCCGACCGGCCTGCCGGTGTTCACAACGCGCAGGCGCGCAAGCTCCCGCAGAGCGTTTCCCAGCGCGCTCTCCGCCTTTTCACGGGCCTCGTCCAGACTCGCCCCGTCCAGACGCCGGCTCCAGCTGCCGTCGTTATTAAGATACAGATCGACATGTGCCGTCAGCTTCGGCATACAGGCTTCCACGTCCACCTGATCCCCGAGCGCGGCGGCGTTCAGCCAGAGCTTTGCGCGGGCTGATGCGCTGTCCGTCAGCATAAGCTCCATCTGCCAGTGCCCCGCAAGAGAGGGGTCGCTCCGCTTATACAGACGCAGAGACAGCGCGCAGGAGATCGCGGAGAGCAGCAGGATCACAAAAAGCAGCAGCAGGACGATCAGCTTGTGCCCGCGGCTTTTCTTCTCTTTAGCCATGTAAGGTTTCCTCCGCAAAGGGAAATTAATGCTGCGGCGTGTACCTGGGTTTCTTTACCCGGGGCAGCACGATGAGAAGCTGGATGAAGGCAAAGATCGCGGTAAACAGCCCAAAGTAGTGCTGTCCCTCGCCAAGGTACAGGTTCAGCGCTTCCGCCCCCGCCGCGCTCAGCATGCACAGCAGCACCGGCGCGATAAGCAAGAAGCGGCTTTTCAGCAGCTCAAAGGCGGCGGGGATGCCCAGCACTGCCATCACGCCGCTGAATATGGCCAGAACGTTGATGAGGCGCTTGCCCCGATAGAGCCGCTCGGTCTCCTGCGCGTATGTATGGAGCCAAGAGCGCGCATTGTCGGCAAGCTGGCTTTCGTCCGCGGTCATCGCCCTGACCTCCGGGATGTTGATCAGCAGCTGCCGGGACGAGATATAGCGGCTTCTCAGATCCTTGAGCGCGTCCGCGTCCAGCGTGCGCCTGGACAGCAGCACGGCCTCCTTGTCAAGACCGAGCTTCTCGGCTTCCAGCTTGAGGGTGTCCTTCTCCGCCTCGCCCATTTGATACCAAAGCTCCTCCAAAGCGGCCTGCATCTGCTGTTCGGCCTTCTCCAGCATCGGCTCGAGAAGCTTCACAAGAGCCTCGGTGATGTGGAGCCTCTCCATCAGCTCCGCAATCAGAGAAGAGGGATTGTCCAGGTTCTGGGCAACCACGATGAAGCCGTCGGTGATCAGGTCAAAAAGCCGCTCAATGTCGTCGGTAAGAGTGAGAAATTCGGCATTGGGCAGGCTCTTGAGATCCGTGTCCAGGCGGGCGTCGATGCGCGCGCCGGTCGAATCGGCCATCGCCATAAGCTCGGCTATGGCGGGATAGATGCCGCCGGTCTCAAGCGTGACGGAAGCGGAGATGCTGTCGGTCTGCCGGATCAGCGCGGCCAGTGCCGAGCTCAGCCGGGGGATATAGCGGCGCGCCTCATGCAGATCAAGCTGACCCTTTACCATCTCACACTCCTCTTCCCAGAGCTTGTGGGCGAGCGTGTACTCGGCGCCGGCGGCGGCGTCGGTGAGGATATCGGCGACACTGCCGCCGCTGAACTGCTCCATGTACTGCCGGGCCGAGGCATCATAGGATGCCTGAAGATTTTGGGCATAGTCCGTCATCGCCTGCTCATAGTCGGCGGCGGCACCCAGAAACGAATCCATCGCCGCGCCGTAGACCTGCATCATGTCGACGGGTGTACCGGCCATATCGGGCAGCAGGGGCAGCATTGGCACGGAAGGCAGCTCGGGCGGCGTGTAGAGCGCGGCGGCGACGCTTGCGGGCGTCGGCTCGTTCTCCATCAGCGCGCGAAGCTCGGAAGAGACGAGTGTGACCTTCGCACCCTGGGTATAGCTTTCGACCGCATACTGCGCAGCCTGCGCTGACAGGGTCTCCAGCCAGGGCAGATTGCTCTTCTGCGAGGCGATGAGCTCGGTCAGGAGCCCCTCAAGAAAAGCCCTGCGGGAAGTCGCGTTTCGGAGCTGTTCCCGGATTTCATTCATTTGGGCGCGGATGGTGACGATCATATCCTCGCCCATCTTGAGCCCGCCCTTTGTGGCGCTGTAGAGGGCGGTGTCGGTCTTGTGCCTGGCCGCCGCCTTCTCGTGCTCGTCCAGAAAGCGCTTGAGGGCGTTCATGGTCTCCTGGTAGTCGGCGCTGTTTAAGTATTCAGCGCGCAGTGTCTCATAATTTTCGATCCTGCCGCCGGTTTTCTTCTCATAAGCCAGGCGATCGGCATGTTCGCTGTCCGCCTTGCCAAAGCCCCGTATCCCATACAAAAGGAGGAGCAGGCCGAGTATCGTCACGACGACCGCGAAAACGCGCGCCAGTGCCGGATGTTTCATAGCCGCTCCCTCCCCATAGAATAATCAGTGTATTATTATAACGTGAATATGTAAAAATTCTGTTACAAAAGCAAAAATAATTCTTTTCTTTTTCTTTCAAATCGGTTATATTATACGCAGAAAACCATGGATTGGAAAGGATTTGACACATGGAACTGAGCTTTGCCCCCATGGAAGGGATCACCTACAGCGGCTACCGGCGCATTCATGCCGAGCTCTTTCCGGGAGCTGACCGCTACTACGCTCCCTTCATCGCAATCTGCGGGATGTGCTGCCGGAGAATAACGAAGGCATAAAGCTCGTGCCGCAGCTTCTGTGCAATGCCGCAGAGCCCTTCCTCGCGGTTGCGCGGGAGCTGCGGGAGATGGGCTATGAGGAGGTCGATCTCAACGTCGGCTGCCCGTCCGGCACGGTGGTAGCCAAGCACAAGGGCGCGGGCATGCTGGGCGATCTCCGGCAGTTGGACGACTGTTTGGCGGATATCTTCTCCCGCTGCCCGCTGAAGGTTTCGGTGAAGACGCGGCTCGGCCTGTACAGCGCCGAAGAGTTTCCGGCCATCGTTGAGATTTACCGGAAGTACCCGCTTTCCCGCCTCATCGTCCATGTCCGCGATCGGGACGGCATGTACAAAAGCGAACCGGATGTTGAGGCCTTTGCCCCCGCGCTTTCGTGTCCCTTCCCTGTGGAGTATAACGGGAACATCTTCACCCCGGCCGATCTGGATTCTTTGCGGCAGCGCTACCCCAATTTAAGCGCTGCCATGCTGGGCCGGGGCGCGGTGACGAATCCCGCCCTGTTCCGTGAGCTTCGTCGTGGAGGAATACCTCGCCTCCGGTCTTGCGCCGAACTTTACGGTCTCGCGGATGAAGGAGCTGTGGTTTTATCAGCTCTGCATGTTCCCGGGTTCCGACCGGGCAGGCAAGGCGATCCTGAAATCCCGCACCCTGCCGGACTACCGTGCCGCCGTCTCGGCGCTGTTTCGGAATGTGGAGCTTGACCCTGATGCGGGTTTTTACAAATAGGGCTATAACAAACGACAATATAGTTCTGCTTTGCGGTAAATAAATCCATATGATTGTAGGGGCCGACGCCCTCGGCGGCCCGGCGGAAGAATCTCAACAAATGCACTTATCCCCGGCGATTTCGCAATATACATACGATTTCGCCGGGGATTGCTGCACAAATTTAGACTGTTCCGCTCGGGCCGCCGAGGGCGTCGGCCCCTACGCTTAAGACGGGTTGAAACGCATGAAAACTGTGGTTTGCCGCAGCCCTTTATGCTTTATCTCAGATTCAGATCCCTGGCCAATTGGTCAAGGTATTCTATATGCCGGTGGCTCGCCCCGTAGAGCGTAACCCAACCATCCTCCTCGGCGGTGATATCCTGCCCCATGTACACGACACGCTCTCCCTTTTTCAGATACTGCTGCCTGCCGTTTTTTGCTTGATCCTCATATTCACTCACAGCGGAGCGGTAATAAGCCTCAAACTTTTCTTTCGCTTTTGCCAGATCGCCCAGGTGCCCGTAGATCATACACTCATCCAGCAGGATCAGATGCGGCGTTATCGTGTCAAACATGGGGTATTCCCTGCGGTGGGCGAGGATTCCCTCTCGGCTGCTCAGCACATCGTAAGCCGGGAGGACGATTCCGTTGATTTGATTCAACACATCGGCGGCTATCTTTTCCGCACCGCGGCGCAGGTCATACCATGTCTCTTTCTTCCCGGAAACGGTGCCCAGTCTTGAGCGGAGCGTGCAGTCGTATTCCGGATAGTATTTCTTCTTTTCCGGGTTTGGATGAAAAGTCTGCTCCACACATTCGGGTATACGGATCCCCAAATTCACACACAGCAGACCGCCCATCCCTTTCAAGGGCATGCCGCTTTGAAAGTGGATGACCTGTGAGATGTCGCCGGACACAAAACGATGAAGGGTCCGGCCATGCTTGCGGAAGCCAAGGGGCTTTAAGGCGGGGTAAATGCGGCTCTCGATCTCGTCTGCGATCTCGGGCACGTTGATTGCATCCTGCTTCTTAAACAGATTAAAAAGCATCAAATCTTCTTCAGCAGCTCTTCCACGTGGGAACGCTGGGGCATGGAGCGGATCGCGCCCTTTTTCGTGGTGACGATGTAGGCGGCGGTGTTGGCAAAGCGAAGCATGGCGGTCATGTCCTTCTCATCAAGACCGTCCAGCCCGTTTTCCAAC